>DAIEQA010000286.1:0-38642 GCA_027348115.1 Ignavibacteriales bacterium | reverse complement strand
TGAGAGCTTTAACCGCTTCATAAAATAGTTGTAAAACATTACTGCCGGGACTGCAACAAAAAGGCCTGCTGCGGTGGCAATCAAAGCTTCGGCAATTCCGCTCATTACGTGCGCGTAGTTGGACGTATCCGTTAATGAAAGAGCAGTAAATGATTTTATAATTCCCACAACTGTTCCAAACAAACCTATGAATGGAGAGATGCTTCCAAGAGTTGCGAGCACTCCTAAACCTTTCTCAAGGTTTGCCAATTCCTGGTCGAGTTTGTTGTAACTGTAGTCGATCAATTCTTCTTTGCTCAGATGCAAATGTTCGAGCATGTTTTGAAGCACCTTCGCGAGCGGGGCGGTCACTTTAACTCCGAACGCGGTAATCTTATAATTCTTGCAGACAAAGATAGCGTCCTTAAGACTTTTCGCCTCCAATTTTTCAACTACTTGTTGAAGAATATCTTCGTTGTATTTGTTTTTTATTCCGTTAAACTGAATTAACTTTTCGATGATTACTTTTATGGAAAAAATAGAACTGATGATAAGAATCAAAATAGTGAGGCCGCCTTTCAGCAACATCTCTAGCAAAGAGTCATTAAGCATAATTAATCTCCAATAAAGAATAATTTATTTTTTTGAACGTTTCATTATGTGACGAAAGTATTCTACTATTGCCGGCAAAATCGAAATCAGAATTATTGCGATAATAACGACAGAAAAATTATTTTTTACGAACTCCAAATTACCAAAATAAAATCCGCCGTACACAAACAATCCGCACCAAAATAATCCTCCGATAACATTGTAAGAGATAAATTTGGAATAAGTCATCGAACCGACACCCGCGACGAAAGGCGCAAAAGTTCTTACAATAGGAATAAAGCGCGCCAATATAATTGTCTTTCCCCCGTACTTTTCGTAGAACCGGTGCGTCTTTTCCAAATATTCTTTTTTCAAGAAGCGGATGTTCATCTCAAAAACTTTTGGACCGATATAGTGCCCAATCCAATAATTTACCGTATCGCCGATTATTGCCGCCGATGCGAAAATTAAAAACAAAATATGAACATTTAATGATCCTTTTGCTGCAAAAGTTCCTGCCGCGAATATTAAAGAATCGCCCGGTAGGAAGGGAGTAATTACCAAACCAGTCTCGGCAAAAATGACAATGAAAAAAATTAGGTAGGTCAAAGTTCCGTATTGAAGGATAATCTCGTTAAGATGAATATCCATGTGCAATATGTAGTCGATAATATTATGAAGAAATTCCATAAAAGTATTTTGGTTCCTCAATTAGTTTTATAATTATACTTGTTCAAAGTAATCCAAATCCTTGTCGTAAGTTTCTTCCAATTTATAAATTGCAAATAAAGCAATAATAATTGAAATGATTCCAATGGCGAGAGCGGAATAAATCATTCCGAAGTAAGGACGTAAAAACTCGAACCCAATTGTGATGGGTACTACCGATCCTCTTATAAAATTTGGTACCGTAGTTGTAACAGTCGCTCTCAAATTTGTACCAAAATGTTCCGCCGCAGTTGTTACAAATACCGCCCAATATCCAATCGCTATACCGAGCAAGATACAAAGACCGTAAAATTCTACCTTGGATAATCCTCTTGTGAATAAATAAACCAGAATGAATACGCCGGTGAGAAGTATAAACACGGTTACAATTTTCCTTCGGCTCTTCATGTACTGGCTCAAAAATCCGCTCGCGAAATCTCCGAAGATTAGTCCTGTGTAAGTAAATAGTATTGCGTTGCCCGCGGTAATTTTATCTTGAACTCCGAGAACGCGCGCGAACTCGGGCGAAAAAGTTATCAATACACCTACGACGTACCAGATGGGCAGACCGATGAGGATACAATAAAGGTAACGTAAAAATCTGTCCCGCGATGTAAATAATTTTAAAAAATTCCCTTTGCTTACACCGGATGACTCAAGAGATTTATACATACCCGATTCAAACATTTTCAATCGCATAATCAACAGAATGAATCCTAAAACGCCGCCGATGATGAAAGCAGTTTGCCAGCTGAAAAGTTCTCCGATTATTCCGCCTGCGATAGCGCCCATAACTCCGATTGTAGCAACTATTGCCGTGCCGTAACCGCGTGTTTCTTTTGACATAACTTCGCTTACGAGCGTAACTGCCGCACCGAGTTCGCCGGCTAAGCCCAGTCCGGCAACGAATCTAAGTATCGCATAAAAATTTATTGATGTAACAAAAGCGTTTAGAATATTCGCAACAGAGTATACAAAGATTGACCCGAATAAAACTGAAAGCCGCCCTTTTTTGTCTCCCCATATTCCAAAAATTATTCCGCCGATCAACATTCCCGCCATTTGCATGTTGAGAATATAAACTCCGACGTTAATCATTTGATCGGAAGGTACGCCTAACGCGGTTAAACTCGGTACTCTAACAATTCCGAAGATTATTAAATCGTAAATATCCACGAAATACCCAAGAGCTGAAACGAGCACAGTGGTATTTAACATGTTTCTGAGAAGGTGGTCGGATTTGTGTTCCATCATTATATCCTTTCGTTTGCTGAGTTAAAAACAAAGTAAGGTTTGATTCTAAAACTAAAGATAAAAAATTATAATTAATGAGATAAAAATTGTTGGATAAAAAACGAGAAGTATGTCCTCAGTTTTGTTCCCAGCCGGAATATAATTCCGAATTTTTTCTGTCACCAGGAATGACTAAATTTATCCAAAAGAAAAAAAATTGTGAGAAAAGATTCTATTGCTGCAAAGTCGATCTCGGTTTGTCTTTTATTGATCCTGAGTTCATCAATTGCATTTGCACAAACCGGAAACGTTAAGACTTATTTTCCCAACGGTAATATTCAGACAGAGACTTCCTACATCAACGATATAATTGACGGGAGTATGGTTACTTATTATCAAAACGGAAATCTGCAAAGTGAAAAGAATTTCAGCGGCGGCGTAATGAACGGAGCGGTGCGCGAATATTATCCTTCAGGATTACTTAAAGAGGAATATTCTGTTGACCAAGGAATTAAAGAGGGAATAGATAGGTCATACTACGATAACGGCGGATTGAAATCCGTAATTAAATACTCGCAAGGCAAAGCTGTAGATCAAACATTTTTTGACTTTGATCCTCATTATAAAGCATCGCCGCAAGATTATCTGTCAGGGAAAAAAGCAAATTCTGAAAATGAATCGAATGCAACATCTACCTGCGATGCCGAAGTATGTGCCGAACCGATCGGCGGTCAAAAAGCAATTCAAGATAACCTGGTTTATCCCGAACATGCTTTAAGATACGGTTTGGAGGGAACAGTGACTTTGAAGGCATCAATTAATTCCAATGGTGAAGTAACGAAGACAGATATAATTAAAGGCCTGGGTTTAGGATGCGACGAAGCAGCCGAAGATGCTGTGAAGAAAACAAAATTCATCCCAGGAAAAAACGGAGGCAAACCAGTCGACTCCGTTCTATTGTTAAATGTTGACTTTAAAATTAATCCGAACTAAAAAGTCATTTGCCCACTGAATTATTTTTTTATCAAGCCATTCAGGATGTTGATAAATTCAAATTCAATTGCCTTGCCGCGGTTTCTGCCGTACCACAGATGAAGTTGTTCCGTAAACTGATCCTTTGAATAGCCTTCGGCTTTTAACTGATTTACTAAATCCTGCGCTTCACGCGGTCGTGGGCCCCATTGAAATAATTCGCTTCCGCTTTCATCAAAAGCAACAAGTTTGGGGATGCTGCGGGACTTACCGTTTGTCAAATATAAATCCATTATATCAAGATTCTGATCCCGGTAAATTATCTTAAGATTAATCTTTGGATTAACCTCGACTATCTTTGCAAGGTACGGAAGTATTTGAGCAGAATCTCCGCACCAGTCTTCTGTTATTACCATCCATAGCTGGGGCCCGTTAATTTTACTTGCAAGATTTTTCAATTCTGGACTGACAGTGTAAGTTTTATTTATCCGCTGGCCACGCTGATAATTCAACTTTAGATATTCATCCTGATGCGACAGGTTTTGCGATTCGGAAGATAACTTTTCCACCTTCTCTTTCATTGTATTGAAGAATTGTTCAAAAGTAATTCCGTTGTGAGGTCTCTTCTTGTTAAAAAATTCGTGTATCATTCAATATCTCCAAAATGGAAGTTTAGTGTGCTTAAAATATGTGTTCAATTTAGTGTTCAAAAAATAATTATCTGTCTTTTTGATTAAACAATAATTTTTTCTTTCCGTTTCAAATCAAATAAAATGAGCCGGATTTAAGTGGCACATTCCTTGTAAAATGACTACCGTACTTATGAGAGGTCAGCCATGAAAACAAAAATAATAATATTCACAGCGATCATATTTTTTGCACTTAGATTAGATGCAAAACCGTACCCGGAGATTTCAATCGGGATGTTTTACAGCTCGCTTCAGCCGTACGGCGAGTGGATTCAATTAGATGCCGGTGTTACAGTCTGGCGCCCGCATAACATTTACGCAGATTGGCGTCCGTATTCTTTGGGCAGATGGTACTGGTCGGATAACGGCTGGTATTGGGATTCCGATGAACCTTTCGGCTGGGCGACATATCATTACGGACGTTGGTATTATGACGATTATTATGGTTGGATTTGGATTCCCGATGATCAATGGGGACCATCGTGGGTTGAATGGCGTTACAACGACGACTATATAGGTTGGGCTCCGCTGCCTCCGTATGCATCGTTTCATATTAATCTCGGAATTCACTTTTCAATTGGATGGCATTCCGGCTACCGCTACTGGAATTTTGTTAACTACAATCACTTCTGTAATCACAGGGTTCATAACTATTTGATTGATGGTTACAGGGTTGAGCGGATTTTTAATTCAACAAGATACCGTACAAATTATTATTCCGATCACGACAGAATAATTAACGGCGGAGTGGACCGCTCCTGGGTTGAAAGAAGAACAGGCTCGCGTATTCAAGAACGTCAAATTAGAAATGTGGATAACATAAACGATTTTAACCGATATCGTTCCGACCGCGGCGATAGGATAGTTGCATACAGACCTAACGAGCGGGAGATGAATCGCGATCGCGATATGAGTAATCTCGATATCCGAAGAGGAGAATCGAGAAGTTCTTTGCAAAGAGATAAAATATTTTCCCGAGGCGATGAGCAGCCTGCTCGAAATTCTTCTCCGTTTGGCAACCGCGATTACAATCTTGAACGCAATCGAACAGGAAACCAAAATAATATTCAAAGAGAAGAAAGAGGCAATCTCCCCGAGCGGAACCGCGATAATAATCAAAGCTGGAGAAGCCAAAAAGGTTATAACCAACCTGAAAAAAATGTAATGAGAGAAAGGCCGCAAAACATTGAGCGTCCGCGTTCCAACGATAGACAGCAGTTTCAACAAAGAGAAGCTCCAAAGCGCGAACAGGTTGATAGACCGAACCGAAGTTCCGAGCGACCAAGAAATGAAAGCCGGGAAAAATCAAATTCCGGTAGAGAGAATAGGGGAAGTGCTGAGAGGAGAAGATAAACTGAAGTGATGTTTGTGTTATAAAAAAACCCCGCTGTTCGCGGGGTTTTTTTTGTTCATCCGAATCTTTTATCTGGATTTGATTTTTTTCTCTTTAACAAGCTTGGCAATTCCGGCAGTCCCGTTCTTGGAGATAGTTCTAAGCGCGCTAGCCGATACACGAACAGTCACAAATTTATTTAATTCCTTAACCCAAATTCTTTTTTTCTGAAGGTTTGGCAAGAATCTTCTTTTGCTCTTATTATGTGCATGTGAAATACTGCTACCACTTACCGGCCCAACGCCTGTAACCTGACATTTTCTAGCCATTTTAAAATCCTCTTTTACATTTTTGGTGGCCAAAAATAGTAAAAAAATCCCAAAATGAAAAAATATTTAAAGTAAAAATTTATAATCGGCACTCTAACGGCCAAATCAAGAAATTATGATTTTGCGCGCATTCCTAATTCTCTATCGAGCAAAAACAAGCTTGTTTTGTTATCGCCGATTATATTGAACTTATTAATTATTTGAACGGCGGTTGCCACTTCCTCAACCTGTTCCGTTACAAAATAGTTCAGGAACAAATTCGTTGCATAATCTTTTTCTTCCATGGCAAGCGCTACAAGTTTGTTGATTCTGTCAGTAATGTAGAGTTCATGCTTATGGGCTTCATCAAATGCCTGCTGCGGAGATTTCCAATCAGTTTTCGGTTTTTCAAGGGCGTCCAAAATTACTTTGCCGTCAACATCGTTAATATATTTGAAGAATTTCATAGCGTGGCCGTATTCTTCCTGCGATTGAACTTTCATCCATGTTGCAAATCCGTTCCAGTTTTCGGATTCGAAATAAGCCGCCATTGAAAGGTATAGATAAGAAGAAAATAATTCGGCATTGATCTGATCGTTTAAAGCTTTCTGCATTTTATCTGAAATCATGTTTACCTCCGGAGTTTATGTTTAATTAATAGTCTCATATCAAAATATCCAATTGCTGTTTGTAATACAAATTAAAATGAACATGCAAAAGCTGCAAGATTTGCCGCCAGGGATTTTCCAGAAAAGAATTTTATGATTATTTTTAAATGTAACCTTGATCTAAAACATGAAAAAGATTTTTAGAATTCTCAAACCCGTCTTATTGTTTGCGTCGATTTACCTCGGCTTATCGGTGCTCGAGATAATTTTTTTTAGAGTTATCGATCCCCCGGTGACTGCTTTCATTAGTTCCAAAGACGACTCCATCACGGACTTTTTTTCAGTAAAAGATATAAAGCAAAAATCCGTGCCTATTAAGAAAGTATCGAAGTATGCTGCGTTAGCTGCAATCGCTTCTGAAGACCAGCTTTTTTTCGAACATTTTGGTTTCGATTTCGAACAAATTGAAAAAGCAATGAAAGAGAATGAACATCGGAAGAGGATTAGAGGCGCGAGTACTATTTCAATGCAAGTTGCAAAAAATATGTTTCTGTGGTCGGGTAAAAATATTTTGCGGAAAGGTTTTGAAGCTTATTATACATTACTGCTCGAGCTGCTGTGGGGTAAGGAAAGAATTATGGAAGTGTACTTAAATAATGCCGAGATGGGTATCGGGGTTTACGGTATAGAGGCAGCATCAAGACTTTATTATAATAAATCTTCCAGTAACCTCAATGCTACCGAAGCCGCCACGATAATAGCCATATTGCCGAACCCAACAAAGCGCGACCCGCGCAGACCTACGAGTTATTTGATTAACCGGCGCGATAGAATTCTAAAACAAATGAACTTAATTGGGGGAACCGAGATACTCAAAGAATATATTGATTACTAATTCTGGTTTCCGTTTACAGACGGAATAAATTCCAGACATTTTAAAAAAATCTTCTCGATGTCGGAATCTTTCATGATTGGGGTGCTGTATTTAAAATCCGGGTTGTCGGTGTTATGATCATAACTGTAGCTTTTAAGGATATTATCATTCTCATCGAAATACATTACTTGCAGAATGCTGTATCTTCGCAAATTTTTATTTATAAGGTAATACATTTTGGTTTTATATATATTTCCATCCACGCCGTCGATCGTTATCGGCTCTTTTGTTTCTGTCAGGGACCAAACATAAATATCATCGCCGGTAAAATTTGAAAGTCCGGAAACATTTATAAATAAAGAACCTTGGTTTTCTATATCCACAGCGACCCAATTTTCTTTTGATTCTTGAGCCGGTGTAGCAAAGTTTGCAATCAAACCGACGATTAAAAGTATTTGTATTTTTCTTTTCATTAAATTTGGCAGAGACGCGGATTCCTCCGAAGGAGCCCCTTCGGGAGAACCCCCGATCTCACGTAATTTTATTTTGCTTTAACCAAATATATCTGTCAATGCTTTTAAAGAACAATTCTCTTTTTGATGCCTCAGATCTCGTATCGAATTTTTCAAGATAGTAAACTTTCCAAGATCTATGGCTTCTCGTATATTTTACTTTACCTTTATTATGCTCTTTCAATCGAGCCGAGATGTTTGAAGTTGAGCCGTAATAGTAGGAACCATCTTTATCACTTTTTAAGATGTAAGTAAAATACATGCGGAGAGGGGGGGATTCGAACCCCCGATCCCAGTTACCCGGAATAACGGTTTTCGAGACCGCCGCATTCAACCACTCTGCCACCTCTCCGTTGAATATTGCTTCGCTAAATTAATAAAAACGAAACTTCTACCACAAGGGAAAATAGCTTTTGAGAAAAATTTGTCGTCAATTTTGTCATCATTTTTTAAAATAGATTTTAACGTATATCAATAACCATCTTCCACTCTAACGGATTTTTAACTTCCTTCTTGAGCAACAACTAAGAGCCCCAGCATACCGAGATCGCAGAAGAGAAGCGGGGCCAAGATTGGCGCGAAAGCCAATATCCGCTCAAGACTTATCGCGCCTGTCCCGGCAAGATCCGCAGAGAGATGAAAACCAAACCCGGTAATTCCTACTACACCCGCTGCCATCATTGTCCAGAAATAAACCAATTCATCGGCCTTGGACCACTCTTTTGCAACCGCCAGGTACAGCACTACGGTTGTGGCAAATAAAGCATAGACAATTGCTATCATCTTGTAAAAAGTATAACCGTATTGCGCATGATCTATTATTGATGTTATTGCGCTGGCAGCGAACCCTAAACCGACAAGCCATAAAAAGTGCCTATCCCTTGATATCGGCGCTTTCAACAAGCCAAGACCAGGAACTTTTAACATTCCCGGCTCATTATTTGCTTCTTCTGTTATTGCATACAATCCAAGTAAAGAGATACCCGCAAAAGCTAACGGGGCTAGGATTGGAGAGCCAAATACAACCCATGCCCATGTTAAATATCCTGCAGGATTAAGAACTGCGTTCGCATGAAACGCTGTTCCTAAAACACCGATTATTATACCTAAGAGCATTAGGGCAATATGGATTAAAGCAGTCCATTTTTTCGGTGTCGGTTGAAACGCGATCATCAAACAAGAAAGGGCGCCAAAAGGAAAATAAATTATCGGTATCCATTCATAAACCGGAATATAATCGTTGATGGAATGGGCAAGGACTACATCTATACCGGTAAACATTAAGTTTATGCCGACAAAGATCATTAACAATCGGTTTTTCTCCATGGGCAGTTTTATGTTCGCGAGATGAAAAATATTAACGTCCTTCATTATCTACCTCCGCGTTTATGTTCGGCTCGGAGTCTTGCGGCATCTTCCTTAACTTTTGCAAGTTGATTTAACAGCGGATAGATTCCATGCCATTGCACAAAATCCGGTCCCTGCATATAAGCGCCGAACTTTGCCGTTCTGCCGTAATAATGCCACAGGTCGAACGCATCAAAACTGATAACATTAGCAAACGGTTTATCTGTTATTATTCCATCCTTAACAAGGCCTTGAATTATTTGAGAGGCCTCCTGCACTTTTGCATTTACAAATGATGTAACGCTGTCTGCCATTTCATATTGCTCGTTAATGAATTTCTCCGAATGACAATTTGCGCAAATTGCTTTCATTGCCTCACGCCCTTCAAACGCATTAGGGCGATTCTTGGTAGTAGCTGCAAATAAGAACTTAGACAATCTCTGGCCTACATCGTGCGTTGTTCCTTGATTTCCGAAACCGCTCATATGACAGGTTGCGCAGGTAGGCGCCGGCATATCTTTAGTTGTTAATCTTCCCGGTTTTTGACTCCAATTCCATTTATCACCATCCGTTTGGTACATAACGCCATGAGCGGATTCATGATAAATTTCCGTTTGCGGATGATCGGGGCCAAGATGACATTGCCCGCACACTTCCGGTTTTCTTACCTGCTCAATCGAAAACTCATGCCGTAAATGACATTTGTTGCAATTGCCAATACTCCCGTCGGCATTCGGTTTACCTATTGAATGACAAGTCTGACAGGCTGCCTTCGTAACGGAAGGGCCCTCAATATCAAACAGTGAATTTCTTGTAGCCGTTATTATACCGTTCGCATCACGATTAACTTCCGGAATTTCTTCAATTAATTTTTTCTGTTCGGAATTAAAATCCGACAGTCCGCTTAAAGCGACCCATGCAGGCGCGCCGTGCCGACTATGTTCGAATTGTTTAGTCTCGGCAGGATGACATTTGGCGCATTGCCGCGGTGTTGGAGCCGATGTTATAAAAAAACCTTCATGATCTTTACCCATCGAATCGGATCTTTCAACAACATGACAGTCCGTGCATCTTACACCCGCCTTTGCCATAGTACTCGTTGAAAATTGTTCAACTATATCCGGTGTAACTCTCTTATGGCACGCAGCGCATTTATCTGCACCGCTAAATGATACCTGTTGAGCACTAGGTTTTTCTCCTCCGGTAGGAAGCTTAGTAAATAGATAAATAAATAGTAGAATGACTATAGTAACAATGCTTCCTAAAATAAGTGTTCTTGGTATTTTTTGAACCATGACGGGCCTCTGGATTTGTTGATTATAAAATTAGCAATACCTGATGATTTTAATATTACAAAAACAAATGGTTCTTATGAATGGCTGTTCTACTAAACAAATTATCACTTTATTAATTATTTCAAAAGCAAAATCTGCCGTAAATTTCCGCTCTATAATTAAAACGATCCGGTTGAAAAAGAAAATAATCTTAAGGTATCCGTCGGCCAAGAATTAAGCATACGCATTCTCTTCTGCCGTTTATCGTTAAATATAAATTGCGGCCGATTATTAAATTAAATGCCGATAAGAAAAGAAGGAAACGAAAGGCGCGCGACATTTTACTAGTTGGTGAAGAATTTCATCAGAAAAATTTTTATAGAATAGACAAAATATTTTTTAATCACGCGCCCGCATCCTGCATCAAAATAATATTCTGTTAAGTCGTCGGTTATGCCGGGAGCTGCCATTTCGGCGCTTCAGATACGAGCCATGCGTAACTTGAAGGCACCTCACGCTGCCAGGCATTTTTAAAGTCAAAATATGTAATAGCGCGCGATTTTGCATACCGCTCCCAGACAAAAGAGAAACCGAATTTTTTCTCAGTCTGGTGTAAGAGTGCAGCTATGCATACTTCCCAGTTTACTCCGTCTCCAGCAGTAATATTACGCTGGTTAGAACGGAAAGAATTAATTACAGTCGACTCCTGGAATTGCACATCTCCCGGAAGAATTTTGTTTGTAAAATACGCGTCCCATCCTTCAAGATAAGCAATCATTTCATCGGTTCGTTTATCGAAATAATGTCGCATGTCGCGTCCAGCTAATAGTTCTTTTACCAACCAGCCGATATATTTCCACGTTACTTCGTGACGCTGAGTAACGGTAAGTTCGAGGAAATGGACGGCGTGCGAATATTCTTCTATTACATGTTTCTCTATTAGCGCCCAATTACCGTGATCTTTAATATGGATAAGCGGCTTCTCATTAAACTCCTTATTAACACCTTCAGCGACTATGCTTTTAGGTTCACACAAGGATTCCGGGAAGAGGCCGTCCGGATAGACGAGACGCGCCATAATTTTTTTCCAACCCCAGTTTGAAACATTCCGCTGTAAAAACAAATAAGGACGTAAAGCTGCGGCGGCAACATAGAAACCCCACTGCTGCTGTTTAATTGGGCAACTCCAACTTCCTGGTCTTGGAATATTATAACGTATGATGAATGGATAAAGAATTGCATTTTGTCCATCTACAACGCGAACCGCATGATTCTCGGACCAAATTTCCAGGGTAACCGAACCCGAGTGAGGTATTTGCCCACAACCTTTTGCATCCAGCATATACCATTTGTTATTCACCAATACCCAGCCGAACGCGTAAGGCCAGTTCACATTATCATCGATAAGAACCGTTATTGAAGATCCTTCGCCTCTTGAAATCGGTTCATCGGAAACTTGGGCCTGAAGAATCGGGGTTTCATGAGTTGGGGGAATTGAAAACGGTACTGGAGATTCTTTATACAAGTCTTCAATTTCCGCGGATGTTGTCGGCTCATTTTCGGGAACATTTGGTGCAATACTTTCTTCTTCATTCGTTTTTTCTGTCATGGTTTTCTCCTTTTTGTTTAGTTAAAAACATGAATCAAAGAACGGCGTCCTACAATTAAATGTAGAAATATAGTTACGCGTTATAGAGACCAAATCTTTGATTGAGAAATGGCGCGTACTAGAAAACTTTATATAGAAATATCTGCGAAATAAAATTCGAGATGTGATGGAAGAAAGGAAAATATTATTACCGGATTTAAGTCTCATAACCGGAAAATAATTTGTTCCATACACAACTTAAATTCAGAAAATAAAAAAATCAACTATTTAAAATGCAGATTAACTTTCTGTAGCACACTTGAAAGCGATTTGATGATGATGAATTGCATTCAACTTGGGAACACAAGATATTTTTTTGATAAACCGGGGAATCATTTTCTGCATTTTACGAAGTATGTCATCTCATCGTGTAAAACAAATCCGGATGTTTGAGATGAGACTATTTCATCAAAATCATTTTCATCGTTTTATGAAATTGTTTCGCATTGAATTGGTAAAAATAAATTCCGTTGGAAAGCGATTGAAAACCTGGAACGCTGCGGCTGTCCAGCGTAACACTGTAATTGCCGGCATCCTGGTATTTATCAACAAGACTTGAAATTTGTCGTCCCAGCAAATCGTAAATTTTTATTGTTACAAAGGAACCTTTTGGAATACGATAGTTAATAACCGTAGCAGGATTAAAAGGATTCGGATAATTCTGGGAAACACTAAAATCGTTAGGGATGATATTATTATTCTTATCAACATCCGAAACAATTCCAAGCTCGCTGAGCGGTCGGTAATAAATTCCCCCGCCGGAAGATGCGCAGTATAAATCCGAATTTGAAACCTTGATAGCAATAATCGATGAATCAGTTAAACCCTCGCTTATATTGTTCCAAGTACTGCCGTAGTCGTTAGAAGAAAAAACGCCGCCACCGTAAACGGCAATAAAAAGTTTATTACCGGTATCAACCATGTCGTAAACATTTTTCCCGAAATCAATGACCTGCTGCCAGAACAGCCAGTTTGAATTAATATCGCTTCGGTACAATCCGTTTTGCGTACTTGCAAATAGATAAGAGCCAGCAGAGGTAATTTTCCAAGCGGTAACCGGATCGGCGTACTTTAACCCGGCGTTATTTTCAAACCAGGTGGCGCCGTTATCGTCGCTCTCAATTACTCCCAGGGTTTGATGCGCTGCAAGAATTCTATTCCCAATTTTAAAGAATTGATTTACAAAACCGATTGAATTTACGTAGGACTGATTCCAATGCCTGCCGCTGTCGCTTGAACAACTGATAATTGTTTTCCCGTTGTCGTCCGTGCCCCCGCTGAAGTAATTTTGATTATCGACAAGTAACGATTTGGTAGTAGAAAACAAGCCGGTTGTTTTCCAACTTATAACGGAAGAATTTGTTTTATACAAACCGTTTAATCCGCCGGTATAAATTTGATCTCCGAATTTTGCAAGGTAGTATAATCCGGTTTTATTTTTTATGCCGCTGTTTATTGCTGTCCAGGTCGATCCGAAATCACTGGTTTGATTGATGCTACCGTCGTTGGAGTTCAGGATAATTATTTTATCGTTGTCTACAAGCAAATCCCTTATGCTGTTTTGCACAATACCAGTGCTGCTAACCGACCAGGTAACACCTTCGTCTGTTGAGCGATATATTCCAAATTGTTTTGTACCGGCAAAAAGAGTATTGGCCGAATTATAAAGAGCCATGATTGATTTGTTATTCAGCGAGGAGTATACGCCGGTCCAGCCTGAGTTCTTATAAAGGAATAAACCGAAGCCGTCCGTTCCTACTAAAAGATTGTCTTTAAAGAATAAGAGAGATGTAACCGAAACTGCCGGTCCTCCAAGGTAGCTCCATGAACTATCTGTAGTGTTCACAACATCCTGGTAAAATGTACCAGTTTTTGTTCCTGCATATAAAACTTGTTTATGTACCGTAAGGCAGTTGATATTGGGAATTATTCCCTTGTTGATTAGCGTCCAGCCGGATCCGCTGCTGTAAACAAAAACTCCGGCTGTATTGGTGCCTGCATAAGCTCCGCAGCAATAAAAAGCGAACGAGGTAACATAAACACCCTTATCGAAGTCGTGAATTTTAGTCCACGTAGTTCCGTAATCGCTCGAGCTGTAAATAGAATTATTGATACCGGCATAGATTACGCTGCCGCAAAAACCAAGCGCGTGAACAGTGACCTCATCGCAGACATTTACCGGACTCCACGATCTCCCGTTAAGTTTATACAAACCGTTGTAAAATGTTCCGGCGAAAATATCCGAACCCGTACTTAATAAACAAGTAACTTCCAGTCCTAACAAACCCTGGTTATACAACTTCCATGAGCCGCCGTTATCCGTGGAAAGATATATTCCTTTTCCATACGAAGAAGCGTAGACTTCACTTCCTCTTCCTACAATTGAATTCACGTCCGAACTGGATAGAGGATTTAGAACTCGCCATTGTGCATCTAAACTACTAAAGGTTAGCATTAGCAGCAGAAAGAAAAGCAGCGGATTGGATAGTAAACTTTTTTTGTTCATAATTTATTGCCGCGACCTTTTGTTTTTATTTGCGAATTCCAAACGCAAAGTTAATTCATAAAACCGGTAATAAAGTAAGTCACATGTAATATAAATTCAACAGAAATATTCACAGTCACTTTCCCGCGCAATCCTAGCCGATAAAAAAATCTAACGGTCCGCCATTTTTTTGTATCGGTGATTCTTAATATATTTGCGCTGCATTTTTAAGGAGAGGTGCAGGAGTGGTTGATCTGGCTTCCCTGGAAAGGAAGTGTACCTGCAAGGGTACCGAGGGTTCGAATCCCTCTCTCTCCTCAATCAGTATTACAGTACACCCATCATAAATTTTCCTCTTTCTTTTTCCAAATTATTCTCGATATGGATTGAGTTTAACATATTAGTCCTGAAGATTATCACAACGGTTTGTGAAGCGGATTCTGAATTGGGTATCATCTCAGTAGTTGGGTAAAGAGTTTAAAATTGTTTTGTCTCATTCGATAATTAAGTATAATTACCACAACCGAATTTTAAGGGCGTTGCATTTTAACTAAAGTCTATGAAAATAAAATCAGTAAGCTATTGCATTGCCTTAATAATTTTTCTCTCGGTAAATCTTTATCCGCAAGATTACCGGTTTGAGAATTACACATCGGATGACGGTCTTTCCCAAAATTCCGTAGTTAGAATTTTTCAAGACAGCCGCCACTTTTTGTGGTTCGGCACTTACGACGGGCTAAATCGATTCGACGGCTACAGCTTCAAAGTTTATAAATCCATTGTTAACGATTCAACAACCATCAACGGGCAATACTTCAGCGCAATTTGCGAAGACAAGGATGGAAATCTTTGGATTGGTTCTTTAGGCGGGGGATTGAACAAGTACATAAGAAGCACCGACAGCTTCAAAAGGTATAAGCATAATCCTAAGAACAACAAAAGTTTAAGCAACGATAAGGTTCGGGCTCTGTTAATTGACCGGGACGGCAATTTATGGATAGGGACAGAATTCGGTTTGGACCGTTATGATCCGCAAAGCGATTCTTTTGTTCATTACAGAAACGATCCCCAAAATCCAAACAGTCTTTCCAATAATTATGTGCTATCGATCGGCCAGGATGCATCCGGTAAAATGTGGATTGGCACTTTTGTCGGTCTGAATGTTTTTGACTTCAAGAAAAACAAATTTTCGAATTTCCTCGAAGGGCGTGGAGAAGTTCGCGGTCTCGGAATTAATTGGGCTAATAAAATTTTTCTCGACAGAGAAAATAATTTGTGGATTGGAACAACGGAAGGACTGCACCGTTACGATGAGAAGAACGACCGCTTTATCAGATACATTCCGGAAAAAAATAATCCTTACAGCATCAGCGAAAAAAGTATACGCGACATTATTCAGGACGCTAATGGAAATTTGTGGATAGCAACCACCCACGGCGGATTAAACGAATTTAATCCGAATACCGGAAAGTTTAAACGCTATATTCACGATCCGCTTAACAGGTCTTCCCTTACGAGCAATTTTTTAATTTCGCTCTGGGAAGATAATTCCGGCTTGATATGGATAGGAACCGACGGCAACGGCATCGATGTACTGGATAGGAGAGTAGCCCAGTTTAATAATTATAAAAATATTCCGGGCAATAAGCACAGTCTTAGCGAGAATAAAGTCTATTCTATTTATGAAGATATAGACGGCTTAATCTGGATCGGCACGATGGGCGGGGGACTTAATAGGTTTGACCCGAAAAAGAAGCATGATAATTTTACCTGTTACCTGCACGACTCTGAAAATAACAACAGCATTGTTAATAACAGCGTTAGATATATCACCGGTGATAAAAACGGAATGTTATGGCTGGCTACCGAAACAGGATTAGATGAATTTAATCCGAGACTCAATAAATTTTACCACTACAACATGACATATTTCCCGGGATTAAAAACAAACGCGATTTTCTCGGTGCTCGAAAGCAAAAACGGAGATGTTTGGGTGGGTACTTACGATGGCGGATTGAGCGTCCTTGATAAAAACAAAAAAACTTTTCGTAACTATTTGTTTGACCCTAATAATCCCAACAGCATTTCAAGCAATGTCATTCGGTGTATATTGGAAGATAATTACGGGCATCTTTGGTTTTGTACCGATAACGGGTTGGATCTTTTCGATTCTAAAAAAGATCAGTTTATTCGTTACGTGTACGACTCAAAAAATCCGAGCAGCATTAGCTCAAACAGCGTTCTCACAATTTATCAGGATAAAAAGGGAACAATCTGGGTGGGCACTACAATCGGGTTGAACAAAATCGAAGGCGATTTAAGCGATCCTGAAAAGATAAAATTTGTCTGCTATACTAAGAAAGATGGACTGGCCGATAACGATGTGCAAGGAATCTTGGAAGACAATCACGGCAACTTGTGGATCAGCACGAATGCCGGAATATCAAAATTCAATCCTGAAAAATTAACTTTCAAGAATTACACTACTTTCGACGGTCTTCCAAGCAACGAATTCAACGTTAATGCAAATGCTAAGAGAAAGGAAACCGGGGAACTTCTTTTTGCGGGCGATAGAGGATTTTGCATTTTCAATCCGGATAGCATTAAGGACGATCAATTTATACCGCCGATTAGTTTAACGGATTTGCACTTATTTAATAAATCTGTGGGAATTGGCGAGAAGGTCAACGGGGATGTAATACTCTCAAAAGCAATTTGGGATACAAAAGAAATCACACTTTCATATAAGAATAATATTTTGATGCTGGATTTTGCCGCGCTCGATTATTCTTCTCCGCATGCAAATCAATACGCTTATTTAATGGAAGGTTTGGATAAGGATTGGAATAACATAGGCACCCGCCACACCGCCAGTTTTATGAATTTACCGCCGGGCGAGTATAATTTTAAAGTAAGATGCTCAAATGCCAGCGGGTTATGGAATTACCTGGGAGCGTCGATAAAAATTATCGTTCTGCCGCCTTACTGGATGACCTGGTGGTTCCGGGGCCTGGCTGTTTTATTTCTCTTTATGATCGGCTTCGTTGCGTACAAACTGAAAATAAGAAGTATGGAGAAGCGAAGAAAAGACCTTGAGCTTTTAATCAACGAAAAAATCCGCTTGAACGATCAACTCCAGGTTGAAATAACAAAACATCAAAAGACCGAGATCGAGCTTCGAAAAGCAAAAGAAGAAGCTGAAAATTCCAACAGGCTTAAATCCGAATTCCTCGCGCAGATTTCTCACGAGATTCGCTCGCCGCTCAACATTGCGATTAATTACGCAAGCATTATAAGAGAGGAACTAAAAGATAATATTTCCCCGTTGCTGGTCGAGTCGATTGACGCAATAGATCAAGTTGATAAAAGAGTCATCCGAACAATCGATCTTGTTTTGAATATGTCGGAGATGCAACTTGGTACATATCTTCCTTCTATGACGAGATTTGATATTGTAAAAGATGTGCTCAACGACATCATTAATCAATACTCCAATAACGCAAAAAAGAAACTGCTGGAAATTTTTCTTTTCGTCGATTCTGACAGCGCAGATGTATATGCGGATAGATACAGCGTTACCCAAATCTTTGCAAACCTGATAGACAATGCGATCAAGTACACAGACAAAGGTAAAATAGAAATCTGGGTTAAAAGTAAATTCCAAGATGGATTAACCGTCAGCGTAAAAGATACCGGCATAGGAATATCGGAAGAATATCTTCCGAAATTATTTGAACCCTTCTCTCAGGAAGAACATGGGTATTCAAGAAGGTTCGAAGGGAACGGGCTTGGCTTAGCGCTGGTTAAAAAGTATTGCGATTTAAACGGCGCGTTGATTACAGTGAGTTCCAAGAAAGGGGAAGGCAGCACATTTTCTGTGATCTTTAATAACTCTACTTTACAACATTAAAGGTTTATTCTGGGATCAAATAATATGGACAAATTACCGAGGATATTGATCGTCGAAGACGACGAACTGAATTTAAAAGTTTACATGTATTGCCTGAAAAATGATTTTGAGATAACAACTTGCCGCGGCGATACGGAGTTTTTTGAAAAACTTTCTCTTGGACTTCAAGATATATTCCTGGTAGATCTTTCTTTGCCCGGCGGCAAGGATGGAATTCAAATTGTTCAGGAATTGCGGCGGATGAAAGAGTATGAGAAAACGCCGATCGTTGTTGTATCGGCTCATGCCTTTCGTGTTGATGAGGAAAAAGCTTTAGCTGCAGGCGCAACAAGATTCCTCCGCAAACCCATTGAAAACAGTGCCCTGCTTTCCGAAATAAAAAAATATTTTAATGCCGGTTCAAGGTAAAATCTTTTTGAAAATTTTTGGCTGTAAAACAAAAAGCTCTCAAGGTATGAGAGCTTTTCTATTTTATTACCAAACTTGTACCCGTTTATTTGGCGGTCGCCACATCGGCTCGCCTTCCTTAATATTGAATGCTTCATAGAATGCAGGTATATCGCTGAAGGGACCGTTTACGCGTAAAAAGTTTGGCGAATGAACATCGGTTAAAACTTGCTGGGCAAGCGCTTGCGGGCGGGTATGTCCCAGCCATGAATAAGCGTAACCGAGCCAGAATCTCTGCTGCGGAGTTAGGCCGTTAATCTTTTTGCCTTCTTTAAATTGTTTTGTTTTCATAAACGCATCGTAACCTATTACTAATCCTCCAAGATCGGCAAGGTTTTCTCCGAGCGTGGCTTTACCGTTTATGTGCATACTGTCTAAAACTACATAGCTGTCAAACTGTTCAACCATAAGCTGCGTCTTGGCTTTAAATTTTTCCTCGTCGGCTTTTGTCCACCAATCCGATAAATTTCCTTTTGCGTCATACTGCCGTCCTTCATCGTCGAAGCCGTGTGTTAATTCGTGTCCAATTGTTGAAGCCCCGGCGTACGAATAAATAACAGCGTCGTCCAACTTTGAATCCGGAACACCTGGAACAATAAACATTGCTGCGGGCAAAACAATTTCATTATTGGAAGGATTGTAATAAGCGTTATATGTTTGAGGAGTCATATCCCACTCAGTGCGGTCGACCGGTTTGCCGAGATGACTTATATCCCTATCGAACCAAAAGATTCTTGTATTAATAGTATTGCGGAGATATGAGTCTCTACTGATAGTTAATTTGGAAAAATCTTTCCATTTATCCGGGTAACCAACTTTCTTTGTAATTGCATTTAATTTTAGAAGCGCCTTTTGTTTGGTAGCGTCGCTCATCCAATCCAGTTTCTTAATCCTTTCTGCAAACGCAGCGATTATATTATCAACTAATTTTTCGTAACGTTTTTTTGTTTTCAGCGAATAATATTTTTTAACATAAACTTGTCCGAGCAATTCTCCCATCGCTGTTTCGGTGGCGTCTTGAATTCTTTTCCACCTTGGCCTCTGCTTCGTCACGCCGGTCATAATAGTTCCCCTGAAATAAAAATTTTCATTTACAAAAGCGCTGTTAAGTCTATCGGCATAAGCGTTGATAAGCTGCCACTTCAGGTATGCTTTCCATTGTTCAAGATCAAATTTATTTACGGCATTGCTCGCTTGTTTATAAAATTCCGGTTGACCTACTACGACGGAATCGACATTAGTTGCGCCGACACTTTTAAGAATCGTACTCCAATCCAAATTTGGAGAAATATTTTGGAGAGCGGAAACCGTCATCTTGTTGTAATTCTTATATGGATCCCGCAAGTCTTCAAGCTTCCTGGATGAATCCGCCAAAAAACTTTCTATTGCATAAACATCTTGTGAGTGCTTTGAAGCCAGACTTTCATCCTCACCGGACAGTTGAAACATTTTTGCAATATGCTTTTTATATTCGTTGCGAATATTTTCGGTGCGTGCGTCTTTCCTGAAATAATATTCCCTGTTGGGTAAGCCCAGCCCGCCTTGAATCATGTAAAGCGACCACAAGGAGCTGTTCTTATCGTCCTGCGAAACTCCCATCCTGAACAATGCATTAACACCTTCCCGCTTTAGCATCGGGAGAATATTGAGCAATTGATTTTTATTTTGAAGTCCGTTAATCTTATCCAGCTCTTCTTTAAGCGATGATATACCCTGCTTTTCAATTTTTATTGTATCCATACCGGAGGCGTAGAAGTCGCCGAGCTTTTGTTCGTTACTTCCTTTTGTAGAATTTGAATGTTCAGCGCTTTCGAGAATCTTTCTCAAGCGAGCGTAAGTTTCCTCCTGGACAAGATTGCCGATTCCCCAAGCCCTTTCGGATTCGGGTATCGGATTGTTTTTCATCCATGTGCCTGTGGCGTATTTGAAAAAATCTGTACCGGGATTAACCGATTTGTCGATTGCCCCTGTTAAAAAATCCCCTCCGGTTTTTGATTGGGGGTTAATGTTACTCCACATAATTGAGAAAAGTATTAATCCGTAAATAGAAATTTTTAGAGTTTTCATGTCTACCAGTCGTTGTTTGATTTAATGTTGTTTAGAACTACCGTTACGCAAATCTAAAATACCGAAAAAGTATTTTGTCCGAAAGAAAGACGAGCGTTTATAATTTCGCAGAACTTGCGATACTTAAATTTAAAAAAATAGGAGAGTGGCGGCTCTCCTATAGATGAATTTTTTCGATTCGAATTATTTTGGATTGCAGATTAATCCTTTGCGCCTGTCATTGCAGTTAAGATATCTTCTGCTTCCTTGTTGTCTTCTTGAGTAGCCATGTATTCATGGTAAGCATAAGAATTATAAAATTTTTGGCAGAGATCCCTTACCTTGGAAAAGTCGTTAAATTTAGCTGTACGCTTAACAAGGTATACGCCGACCGGATCGCCGATTTTAATAAGAGATAATGCTGCAACAATTCGAACTGCTTCGTCGGGATCTTCTCTCAACATCTTCATAAGCGGGAATACTGCTTTTTGACATTTTTGTTCCCCTAATGCAAAGGCGCAGTCCAAACGCATGTCAGGATCCTCGCAGCATAATCCTTTGAGAGGATACTTTTGAATAATTTTACTTCTGAGTTCTTCATCCGTAATCTTATTTGATTGTGAAAAAATATTATATGTAAATAAGAACATGAGAAGAACCACGATGAGAGACAAAAATCTCGGTTTCATGTTACCTCCTGCTATTTTTATTTTTAATTAATCAATTATTCGGAAACACATTTTTAACGGATTAAAATTTTTTTGCTCTTCAAAAGTTATTTCCGATTCTCATTACTTAAGACCATTTCAAAGACTGGAATGTTCAACCGTTTGTCACGCGGTTAAACCGTTGAGAAGAATGGAAAGTATAAAAGGACGCCTCTCCAAAGACCAGGAGTATAATCCTTGGAGAGGCCAAAAAGAGGCGTAAAATATGCATCGAAAGAAAGGGACCCTGACCCTTTTATATTTTGCCTCAAGCTTTTCATTAATGCACGCTTATCTTTATATGAATAATTCTGTACGAGAATAGGATTATGGTGTATATCTTTTGGCGCGAATATGAATTTAATCTTTAAAATAATGAACAAAATTTTTACCAGCGGTTGAATATGTTTATTGAAGGTTGTTTGAGGATAACGAAATATTATTTAAACGGTTCCGCAAAAGACGATTCAGGGATTCAATTCAAAAGCAATTATATTAATCTATCCCACGGGTCTTCCTTTCGATACAATAGAACAAAGAACAATTATCCCGGAATACTTATGAGAAGGCAGTTGATTTTTATGAAGAGCTGCAACAGTTGATCGGTATCTTTGTTCCGATAAATGAATTACTTCGACGGAGCGCAGACGAATGATATCATCGTCTTTGGCGTCAGCAAAAAAAATACCGTAAACATTTCAAGGGCTACGTCATCAATCAGCAGGCTCAAACTGCAATCCAGAGTAATCTTATCATCATCAACCGTTAATGAATATTCGTCCGCGCACAAACCGGGAGGAGTAATAATATTTTTTGTTGAAAGCCCCCTTTCGGATGTAAGCTTGAGATTATGCTTGATAATTTTTTGATACGGATTTGTTCTGGGGATATCGGCGGATTTCAAGATAATAGATAATTCCAGAACCGTATTGATTATTTTGGCAAGCCGTACGGTGTAAGCGAATTTTGATCTTGCCTCCCGAGCGGGTATTGGATCGCTTATCTAATAATTAACCGGCTAGCTGTAAACAATGTATTTACTGTTTAGTAAACGAGTAACCGTACCGCCTAATTTTCTCTTAAGCTTCCCAATATTGTATTACCGGATGTTGCCATTATAATTATTCCGAATTGATCGGGAATTACAAAAAATGTAATCGATTTTAGAACGGTTTTAAAGCGTACTTGGAGCGCAGTTGAAGCGCATTTGGAGCGGAGATGGATGAATATTAAAGAAGGCATGCGCATAATAAGGTTTCCGGCAAAAAATAAAATATTACCGAGTAAGAAATATATTTGAGCTCATTTAGAATAAAATAACGCCTCGCGTCAATGCAGTTAATAATAGATAATGAATAACCGGGAATGGGAATGCGATTTAAAAGAATTTAAATTTATTTAGCTCATACCGGTTGATTTCTATGAAATTATTTCATTCTCTTAAGCAAATATTTAAAGAATTACTTGAAAATTATTCTGAGTATTTGAATATTGCAATCGTTACCGGTAACGTTATCGGGATAAAGGAAAAGACAGCTTTAAGTGATTTGAGAATATCGCTTAAATGGCCTAAGACTGTTTAAATGAGATTAAATTGCTAATCCTATTACAAGATCACGTGCGAATCGTTAGACTACAATTCGGAATTGGCGTTTTAATTATGATTGAATGCTCAACAAAACATAAAAATTTTGCAGCCACATAATTATTTGAAGGAAAAGATTTATGAAAACAAGACTCACAGTTTTTTTGAAAAGAATTTTAACTTCAGCACTTTTTATTTTTCTGAATGCAGGAATCTTTAACAGTTTCGTTCATGCGCAAACTTACATGATCGGCGCTGATCTATCTTTTATGAAGCAAGCCGAAGATGAAGGATTTGTGTTTAAGGAAGACGGCAAGCCAAAACCTTGCATACAGATTTTTAAAGAGCACGGTTATAATTGGATAAGATTAAGATTATTTCACACTCCTACGGAACTGCCTAATAATCTTGCTTACACAATTTCTTTAGCAAAGGAAGCGAAAAAAAATGGTTTCAAATTTCTTCTGGACTATCACTATTCCGATACTTGGGCTGATCCGGCCAAACAGTTTATCCCGAAAGCATGGGAAGGGATGTCTCACGCACAGCTCGTTAAAGCCGTATTTGAATATACACGCAGCACAATGATCGCTTTTCGCGACTCATCCGTTTTTCCGGATATGGTTCAGATTGGCAATGAAGTAATAAACGGAATGCTTTGGCCTGATGGTAAACTGCCTGAGAACTGGGACAATTTTGCGCAACTTATTCAGGCAGGAATTAACGGAGTTTACGCAAGCTGCGGAAATAATCCTTGTCCCAAAATTATGATTCATATTGACAAGGGCGGAAATAAAGAAGCCACCAAATATTTTTTCGATAAACTCAATTCTTACAGAATCCGCTACGATGTAATCGGCCAATCTTATTACCCTTGGTGGCATGGAAGTTTGCTCGATTTAAGAGAGTGTTTAAACTTTACCGCAAAGGAATACAATAAAGACGTAGTAGTAGTGGAAGCGGCTTACAACTGGACTCCCACAGAGTATATAAACAAAAACGCCCCGTTCCCGGAATCGCCCGAAGGTCAGAAGGAATTTTTGGAAGAAGTAAACAGAATAGTTTTAAGCGTTCCCGATAACAGGGGCATCGGTGTTTTTTGGTGGGAACCAGCCGTAGCGCATATGAAATCCAGAAGTTTTTTTGACGAGAATGGTAATGTGCTGCCTGTTATTAATGTCTTTGACAAATTTACGAGGTATTAGACTCCAGAATTATTTTGTAATACGATTCACAAAAAAAAATATCTACGAAACAATTGAAGAAAATATTAAATGAAAGATCAAAATTTTTTATCGACAGCAAAACGATTTTCATCTCTAATAATATTTCTTTTATTACTCCTGCAAACTCAAGTGATTAAAGCGCAGTTTGCTAACGGTGCGGATGTCGGATGGCTTTCGCAAATGGAATATTATAAATATGTCTTCAAGGATGATTCGGGCAATCAAAAAAATTGTCTTGAAATCTTAAAAGAAAAAGGAATCAATGCGCTTCGATTCAGAGTATGGGTTAATCCTACGGGCAACTTCTGCGGTAAAAGAGATGTAGCTTACATGGCCCATCGTGCCGATAGCATGGGTTTTAAAGTCATGATAGATTTTCATATGAGCGACACTTGGGCAGATCCTGGTCACCAAACTAAACCTACCGCGTGGGCTAAAGATTCATTTTCGCAATTACAAACAGATGTTTATAATCATGTGTATGGCGTTCTTGATACACTCAAATCGATAGGTGTTATTCCCAAGTGGGTTCAAATTGGAAACGAAACTAACGACGGAATGCTTTGGGAAGACGGACGGGCATCTACTCACATGAGCAACTTTGCCGCACTGATTAACAGCGGATATAAAGCGGCAAAAGATGTCGATACATCAATTCAGGTAATCGTCCATCTTTCGAATACGCATGACGACGCGATGTACAGATGGATGTTCGACGGATTGAAAAACAACGGCGCCAAGTGGGATATAATCGGAATGTCAGTCTATCCGACCTGGGCAAATTTATCGTGGGCGGCAGATGACAGTCTAACCCTAATTACAATGAAAGATATGATTGCAAGATATAAAACTAAGGTAATGGTTGTCGAAACCGGCTATCCATATAATCAGGCAGCAACGGCAAAAACTTTTCTGCTCGATCTTATAGCAAAGACAAAATCTGTAGGAGGACTCGGAGTTTTTTACTGGGAACCCGAGTGCTATAACTGGCAGAACTACGGACTGGGCGCCTGGGATCCTGCAACAAAGCAGCCAACAATTGCCCTTGACGCATTTCTTGAATCGTCAACATCGTCGGTTAAGCAGGAAGAAATTATTACCGACTATAATCTTAACGTTTATCCCAATCCGTTCAATCCAAATACAACTATAGATTACGAGGTTCCGAAAGCATCAACAGTATCAATTGTAATTTATGATGCTCTCGGCAGAGAGATAACCCGTCTTGTGGACGGATATAAAAATCCTGGCAGCTATAAAGTTGTTTGGTCCGCCGGTAATGAACCGAGCGGAATTTACTTTTGCCGGATGGAAGCAGGCAACTATCTGGAGACAAAAAAAATAGTTTTGATGAAATAAAAACCAGTAGGAATTTTTTAAACCGAGGAAAAGTCTAATGACCAAGAAAAAATTTTTAACTACCGCCGTAATTTTTATAGCATTGTTTAGCATGACGTACGCGAGGGAAGTGATCACACTTCAAACCGGCTGGAAATTTGCAAAGGGACAAAATGATAAAGCATGGCAAGCCAACTTTGATGATTCCAAATGGCAGACTGTTTCAATCCCACACGATTGGGCTATCTCTGGCCCGTTCATTGAAGACGGCGACGGCAACACAGGTAAACTTCCGTGGAAAGGTGAGGGGTGGTACCGCAACAAACTTGATATTCCGGCAGGTTACAGCGGCAAACAAATTTATTTGGTCCTCGACGGCATTATGGCATTTCCGGAAATTTACATCAACGGAAAATTAGCCGGCAAATGGGATTACGGTTACAGTTCATTTTATCTTGATGTTACAAAACTTATTCAACCCGGTAAAGAAAATATAATTGCCGTTCATGTCGATACCCGGAATCATGAAAGTCGCTGGTATCCCGGCGCGGGAATTTATCGTAAGATTCAAATGATTGTTACCGATCCGGTTCATGTAGATATTTGGGGAACGTACGTTACCACGCCAATCGTAAAACCTAACTATGCCGATGTTAGAATAATGACAACAGTTGTAAACAATTCTTCTGACAATGAAAACGAAATTAGAGTGGAAAATGTAATTCTTAGTCCTAAGGGAATAGAGATTGCAAAAAACTCTGTAACCAGCTCGATGAATCCAGAATCAAGAAAAAAAATAGAAATGACATTGCCTTTAATCAATCCGCAAAGATGGGACGTAACCGATCCGGTATTGTATACCGTTAAAACAAATATTTATGAAGGCGATAAAATTACGGATACATACCTAACATCTTTTGGCGTAAGAACAATTCGCTTTACCGCCGATAACGGATTTTACCTTAACGATAAAAGAGTACAATTGAAGGGAGTAAATCTTCATCATGATCAAGGTCCTCTCGGCGCCGCATTTTACCCGCGAGCTATGGAACGACAACTTGAGATTATGAAATCGATGGGCTGCAATGCCGTTAGAACAAGTCATAATTGTCCCGCGCCCGAGCTTCTCGATCTATGTGATAGAATGGGCATACTTGTCTTTGACGAAGCATTCGACAAATATGATAAACGCGCAGATATTACGGACACAACCAACTTCGAAAATTTTTCTCTGCGAATTATGAAGAACTTTGTTGTTAGGGATAGAAATCATCCTTCCATTATTATATGGAGCGTTGGAAACGAAATGGGAGATATTCAAAATAATATTAACAACGGCTTTTACAAGCTCCAAACAATGGTTAATAATGTTAGGAAATATGACCTCACTCGCCCGGTAACAATGGTCTGCGACGATCAGAAAAGTGCTGCGCTGCGACACTTCGATTATTATGATGTGCACAGTTGGAATTATGGCAGGCGGTATAGTTTGGCGCGCGAGCTTGAGCCGAATAAGTCGGTTATAATAAGCGAATCCGCTTCTACGGAAAGCACGCGGGGATTTTATGAATTGCCTCTTCCCGAAAAGAAAACCGATTTTACAAAATCTCTCCAGGTAAGTTCTTACGATTTGAACGCCCCCTGGTGGGCTGAAATAAGCGATGATGATTTTATGTGGCAGCAGGAAGAAAATTATATTGCGGGAGAATTCGTATGGAGCGGTTTTGATTATTTGGGAGAGCCGACGCCATACACCAACGACGAGGTTAGAGCTCTCGGTATGACCGATAAAGACGCTTCGCACAGCACGTATTTCGGCATTGTCGATTTATGCGGTATACCTAAGGACAGATACTATCTTTACAAAAGTTATTGGAAGCAGGATGAAACAACAGTTCACATTCTTCCTCATTGGACTTGGAATGGAATGGAAGGACAGAAAATTCCCGTGTTTGTTTATACCAACGGCGACTGCGCCGAACTTTTTCTCAACGGAAAATCTTTAGGAATGAAATATAAAAATCCGAAATCGCAAAAATCTATTGAGCGGTTTAGATTAATGTGGAATGATGTTGTATATCAACCGGGCGAATTAAAAGCCGTGGCTTATAAAGAAGGGGAAAAGATCGGCGAAAGCGTAATGAAAACCGCCGGCGAACCATACAAAATAAAATTAACGCCGGATCGCAATACTATTTCTTCCGGCGGTATGGATTTATCTTACATCTTAATCGAAGCGTATGATAAAGACGGAAACCTTTGTCCCCTGGCGAAAAACAAGATTGAGATAAAATTAAACGGTCCGGCAACCATTGCGGGGATTGGGAATGGAAATCCTCAATCATATAATCCTTTTCAAGCGGATTCGGTGAATTTGTTTTACGGCAAGGCAATGCTAATTATCAAATCGGGATTCGAGAAAGGAGATGTTAAAGTTACGGTAAGTTCAAAAGGATTGGCGAAGGAAGAAGTTTCCATAAAGGTTGAATAGACGGCGGCTTTGAATTTGGCGGCTGATGTATCTGATTTGGTTTGAGATTATTCTTGCTCTAAATAGCTGCGGAAGAGCAACCGCGTTAATAATTTCTGATCTGTAATTCTTTACGCCATTTTCTCTTTAAGTTTTGTAGCGAATCGCCTGCTCATTACAAGAGGTTTATCCAAACCTTTTAAATATACCTGGTAGGAATAGTTGAACCATTCCTCTATATGATCCATAAATTCAAGATTTACAATTGCGTTGCGGTGAATTCGAACAAAATTATTTTGAGGAAGTCTCGATTCCCATTCGCGCATCGATTTAAGTACAAGCCCTTTTACTTTTATGTTTGTATGAATTTCGGAATAGTTGCCTGCCGAGGTAATATTTATGATTGAACTTACCTTTACAAATTGATATGTGTTGTTCACCATTAAAAAGATGCTGTCGTTGTAATCAAGCTTTTTCAAGTTAAGGGCTTCCTCGTCATTGCCGATCCGAAGATGTTCGATGGCAAGGTGGAGCCGATCTTTATTTACAGGTTTCAATAAATAATCCTGCGCGCTGACTTCGAATGCCTTTATTGCGTATTCATCGTAGGCGGTAACAAAAATAATTTGCGCATCTGTTTGAACTTCACCGAGTATATCAAAACCGGATTTCCCGGGCATTTGTATGTCGAGGAAGACAACATCCGGATTAGAACTTTCAATAAGTTTTATTGCTTCGTTGGCGGTGCCGGCTTCGCCTATCAGTTCAATTTCGGGAAACTCTTTGAGTACGGCTTTTAAGTCTTCCCTTGCTAATTTTTCATCGTCGATAACAATTGATCTAAAGGTTTTCATTTTATCTGAACTCCTTTAATATTTTAATTGTAGCTTTGACCATGCCGTCCTCTTCAACGATTTCGAATTTATTTTTGTGAGGATGGCTGTATTCCAGCCTATGTTTGACGTTCGTAAGTCCGGTTCCGGTGCCCTGATCGACATTTTTTTTGCCGTCAATCAATCTGCCGGAATTCATTACCATGATAACAAGCCATTTATCTTCAACCTTTGCAGCGATAATAATCCTGAGCGGCATTTCACTTGTTTTCATTCCGTACTTAATTGCGTTTTCAACAAGAGGATGAATTAAAAAACTGGGAATCGGATAATCTTCAGCCAACGAATCAATATCGAATTTAAATTCAATCTTATCTTCGAACCGTATTTTTTCAATCTCGGCGTAATTTGAAAGCGCGTCAATTTCATCAATCAACGGCACTTCAATATTGCTTTTTGTAACCAACGTGTAGCGGTAGAAATCCGATAATTTGGAAAGCATCACTTCGGCTTTGCCGGGATTTGTTCTTATCAACGCCCTGAGAGAACTAAACGAATTGAAAAGGAAGTGGGGGTTAATCTGGTAGCGCAGCATTTGAAGCTGCGCGCTTTGAGCTAAAAGATCGGCGCTGCGTACGCGTTCCTTCTCGGATTTTAAATCCATCCATAATTTTATTCCAAAGTAAGCCAGACTCCAGGTTGTAAGCAGGGAAACATAACGCTGCATAAACATTATCATATTGGAGAATGTGAATAATTTTTCAAGATATCTCTTAACAATATGTAAATAGAAAGGAATACCTATTAGATAAACTAACATATAGAACAAAATTGAGGCAAGAATTGAAATTACTACTATGAAAAGCAGAATGTTTGTTATCGATTTGGCCCTGTAGGGATAGCGTTTATAAATGTTCCTCAAATAAACCGTTACGAGAAAACCGGATCCCCATTGCAATGTATTCATCACCAAGATTGGAAAATTACTTAGCAATTCCGGACTAACAATAAGAGTATCGATTATAATTAATATGGTCCACCCTATTGCGTTTACAAGGTAGAAAGAGGGATAACTACTTTCAACAAATTCTTTCCTGAAATATTTTTTAATACTTTTTAACATCAAGAGTCCGCCTAAATTAGAGTTAGTCTTATTGATTCGACGGAAATATCGCAAAACGGATACATAATAAATGTCTCCAATTCTTTAAGCGGTCGTATTAATCCGTAAACGGTAAATTCCTTGTTTGAAAAATTGGCCGTTCTAAAAATTTTTTATTTTGACGCTCGATATCGTCTGTTTGTGCGGGGAGAAATTTTGACACGCACTTTTTTTGCGCTTGCGCGTCTTAATAGATGAATCATTTTGGACAAATTTTTAATTTGAGAATGAGACCGACGGTTATGAACACAGGAAACGTTTTTTCAACAACATTAAAGAAAACATTTCTAAACTTAGAGGCAATGATGAAAAGTAGACCTGTCAATTACCTGATTATTGTTCTAGGCGTTACGTTCTTTGTCTCGTTTATTTGTCTAAGAAACGACCCGCGAATTTGTAATTCAATCGACATCTTAACTATCGCAGCAATTATTGCTATTATCGGAGCGATGCTTGTTTTGCTAGGCTTGATTAATTTGACCGCAATTTTTAATCGGAAAGAAAGCAAAGACAAAACTTCAATGGGCGATTAAAGACAGTTAAATAAATTGAATGAGGCAATTTCAAATTCAATAAAACTTAATTCAAACCGTTTATCAATTCATTCTACCTTTCAAACAACATTCATTTTACACGACACATCAAGAATTTAATTTGCGAAAGAAATTGAATGAGTGCCAATTATTCATTCGCAAATTTTACAATAGAATCTGATACAGCTGAGATAAAGTACCATTAATTGTTATTATCATTGAACCAGGAGGAGAGTATGAAAAAAGTGCTATTCTTTTTCTTAATCCTTGCGGTTATACCTATTATGGTTTACGCACAGGGCACATTTAAAGTTAGAGGCAAGGTAACGGATTCCAAAACGGGAGAGCCGTTAATCGGTGCAAGCGTTATTCTTAAACCGCTAAACGTTGGCGCCGCTACCGATTTTAACGGATTTTATTCTTTTGAAGTACCTACGTCGGCTGCAAAGAATCAGAGCGGAGAACTAACGGCATCTTATGTTAATTACAAAAAGAAGATCTTTGCCGTTCAGATTTCAGGTTCGGATATAACTCACGATTTTGCTCTTGATGAAGATGTTTTTCAGAATGAGGAAGTAGTAGTTACCGGTATTGCATCCAAAACTGCAAGAGAAATTGCGGAGATTTCTGTTTCCAGAATACCGGCTAAAGAGTTGACCGAAGAAAATACCTATGGATCGCTTAATCAATTGCTTGCCGGAAAAGTTGCGGGCGTGCAGATGTCGACCGCATCCGGCAATATCGGCAGCGGGTATCGTTTTTATGTTCGAGGCGGCGGCGGTCTTAACGGCAACGAGCAGCCTGTAATTTATATTGATGGAATAAGAGCAAACAACACAATGGTTGAAGGATTCGGTGTTGGCGGGCAGGACATAAGTCTTTTATCCGATCTTAATCCAAATGATATTGAGAGTATAGAAATATTGAAAGGTCCGGCTGCGGCAGCTACCTACGGAACGAGCGGTTCGAACGGAGTAGTTCTTATCAAAACAAAAAAGGGTTCGTTAGTTCCGGGTGCCGGCGCACAAATAAGTGTTAACTATAGATTTAATTACGGCTTTAATGAGCGCTCGATAAAATACCGTCCGGAAGATGTAGTTGCCGTCGATGCGGCAAACGGCATTTTCAAACGAGGATTAATTTATGATCAGTTTCTGAGTGTTGCGGGCGGCTCGCCTGCTTTGAGATATTATGCTAGTTTCCAGGATAGGCAGGAAGACGGCATCGTTAACAATAATTCTAATAAGAAGAACAGTTTGCGTTTAAATCTTACTGCAGTTCCTAACGACCGGCTTACTTTAAATGCCTCAACAAGTTATATCTATAACCGAATCAACAGGCCGGTTAACGACAATAGTATTTTCGGTTATCTCGGAAACGTACTTCTTTTACCTGTTCCATACAGATTCACCAAACAAGATGCAGTCAATGCACAGACAGACGTTCACAAGATAAATCAATTCGTCGGTTCTCTCCAGGGCACATATACTATTATGAACGGCCTGGATGCAAGCATGACGGTTGGTATAGACCAGATGAGCTGGAATCAAGAACAACAAAATCCTTATGGATTTAAGTACGGTGGTGATACTCAAGGAGTAAGGTCGCTATTCTATATAAACCAGAGATTAATCACCTACGATTTTAACTTGAAATACAATTACTCAATATTCCCCGAACTAAACGTTACGTCGATAGTAGGCGCGCAGGCAAACGATAACAATATGAAGAACACTAATATTTCGGTGAAAGATTTCGGAACCGGAAAGATCATTGATATTTCAGGCGGCGTAAATGTTCAGTTGAAGGGTGAGGTCTCCTCAAATAACAGGGAAGCCGGAATTTTTACCGAGCATCAATTCAATTATCAAAATACATACATGCTTTCGCTTGCTTTAAGAAAAGATTATGCGAGCGCATTGGGCCAGCAGGATGCTTCAATATACTACCCCAAAGCAAGTGCTGCTGTTCGACTTGACAGATTGATGCCCGTGCCGTGGTTTGTCAATAGTTTTAAAATCAGAGGTTCATACGGCGAGAACGGTCAATTGCCCGGTTCGCTTGATGCAATCGCCCTAACATGGACCAGCAACAACAGCGGATACGGTCCGGCTTCAAGAATAAACAGTGTTGGAAATTCCGATCTTCAACCGGAAAGAATTAAAGAGTTTGAAGTTGGCTTCGACACACAACTCTTTAACGAAGTAAGTCTTGAATTTACTTACTACCATCAAAACGCGAGCGGTTCTATAATTGATAGACCATTAGCGCCTTCAACAGGCTACGGCGCTTTTTCGCAGCCATATAACGTTGGTTCGTTGAAGAACTGGGGATTTGAATCGTTGCTGCAGTACAATCCAATTAGAACCGCCGATTATGATTTGAGTATCAGTTTAATATGGAATTATCAGAACAGCGAAATAACAAGTCTTGGCGGAGAAGCTCCCATTTACGATCAATGGAATATCAACGTTTACAAAGAAGGAATGAGAAAACACGAATTCTATTATTGGAAAACCACAGGAGCTCAATTCGATCCGACTACAAAAGAATATATTGGACCGGCTATGACGGCAGAGAGGCAGGACTTAGGAAATCCGTATCCCGATCACAGCGGTTCATTGTCTTTCACTTTTAGATTTCTAAAGAATTTTAGTTTGTACGCGTTGGCGGAGTGGGGTCTAAATAATAAAGTTTTCAGCAACACACTTTATTTTATGGCGCAGTTTGGCGGGTACAAACCGCTTAACGATCTTTATGATAAACTGGCAACGCAAACACCGGGAAGTTCGGAATACATTAACACTGCAAATGAAATTGCCAAACTGGATCCCGTAAATCAAGGCAATTTTATTTATGATGCCCAATATTTTGTTCTGCGCGAGGTATCGCTTGGTTACGATTTAACGGATATCCTAATGCTATACGATGTAAATTCTTACGTTAAACATTTGTCAGTCGGAATTTCGGCAAGGAATGTTTGGAGAACATCGGCATATAAATTATCGGACTTTGAAGTAAACTCTACCGGCGGCAGCGGCGGCGGTGTTACTTCGGCTGCATTAACCAGAGGCAACGATTTTCTTACTTTACAAAATCCCAGGACGGTCAATTTCTGGGTTAATGTTGGTTTTTAAAGGAGGAGATATGAAAAAAATAATTTTATTACTCGGCTTATTTGCATTTATAATTTTGAGCTCATGCACAGATTTTGTCAACAATATTGACAAACCGGTTCAAGTAGTTGACGATAAAAATTTGAATGCTTCGGATATGACTTTCCTGGCAAAAGGAATACAATTTAGATTTTCGGAAACGGCAACAGAACTTTTAATGTGCGCGGAAGGATTATCCGACGAGTTTATTTTCGATACCGACGTTCCCAACGCAACCTTTCCGCAGTACCAGGAAATTGACAATGCCCAAATATTAACGGATAATAATTCAGTTCGTTCCATCTTCAATAATCTCGGTGAACTGCGATTCTATGCGGATGACATTGTTAACAAGGTAGGACAGTACACAACGCTTTCAGATGCCGTGAAGAAGAATGCTCTCTTCACCGGTTACTTTTACGGCGGAATTGCCAGGTATTACTACGCTACATATTTCGGCAGAAATTTAACTCAGGGCGGAGCTACAATCGATAAGAGCCCGTTCATTCCCTCTGCACAAATGTATGCTCTTGCTTTAGAAAAATTTAAAGCGGCTTTAGATTGGGCGCCGAACGATGCAACCAAGAGAATAGTCAATACTCATATTGCGCGCACTTATTTATTCATGGGAGATTTTCCGAACGCAGCACAATACGCGGTAAACGGTATGAGCCAGGGCGACGCCAACTTTGATGCTCTCTATAGTTTAGAATTCGCGAATTTATTCTACATCTTTGCCGGAAGATACAGAGCACAGTTTGTAATGGATTTCCGCTTCAAAGATTATATTGATGCCAATCCGCAGGAAGCTTCAAGAGTAATTATTGAACCGGTTGAAGGGAACAGCGGAAAAATTTTCTACATGCAGGCAAAGATGCTTATCGATAATGATCCTGTAGTTGTTGCTACATGGCAGGAAAATACACTTATGCTTGCCGAACTTGCGCTAAGAGGCCAGGCAACAGGCGACGCTCTGGCGCTCGTAAATCAAGTTAGAGCTTCGCATAATATAGATCCTTTAGGCGCGGTCGATCTTGATGTAATTTATGTGGAAAGGGACAAGGAGCTAAACTGCATGGGATTAAGACTTCCGGACCAAAGAAGATACAACAGATTTCATCTGCCCGGCAGATGGGAATACTTCCCGTTGACAATCGACGAGATAAACACCAATCCGAATTTGTAAGAAATTACATTTAATAAAAAGGGTCGCGAATGCGGCCCTTAATTTATACGTTAATTTTCCCCGGAGGAAAATTATTTCTCCGAAATTATTAGATCGTCCATGATCGGCAAATGTCCTTTATCGCAAACAACTCTTAATCATCCCAACCAGTTTTCGGATGAAGGCGCAGACTTCGGCTGCCTATTTGCACGGGGATTCAACTTGCGATATGCAATGCTGTAATTGTCTTCCATCGATGATTCAGTTGTGTACCGCAACAGGTTCTGTTCTTTATCAGTTTCGGGCGCCGTTTTTTCTTTTGGTTTTGAATCATCGATTTGACGAGGAACTTCTAACTTAGGAAGAGCGTGATTGATTTTGATTTCGTTCATTTCAACCTCCTTAATGAAGGCAACTATTACATGAACAAATAATTATTTCCGTGCGTAATATAATCATTTACCTGATTGAAATAAATCCCGTGGAAAGAAGTCGCCGGTAATTGATTTCCCGCGTTTCCGGTTTCTAAATCCGAAGAAGATTTCCCTCTGGGATAGCATATCTGAATTTAATATCCAATGAACTAATTGATTGCCTTTTATCGTAAAGGAACTTTTTTGTCTAAAAAAACGATTGATATATTATCGCTGCCACATTAATGAATTATATTCAAAGAATAATAGTTCGGCTAGCTCAGCGTTCCCAAACACTATACAAATGATAACGGGTTATGTGAACCGTTCGGAAAGAAATTAGTCTTTCATGAAAAAAATTTATTTCCCGGTGTTACTGCTTCTAATGGCCGCTCCGGAAAAAATATTTTGTCAAGCTTTCGCCGATTCCGTTTTACAGGTAGGCAGTCTTAAAAATTGTATTCAATATGCGTTAACTCATCAAACTTCGGTTAAGCAGTCGTTACTTGATGAAGAAATAACCGACCGTGAAATCAAAAGTAAGCTAGCCGACTGGTATCCGCAGTTGAATTTAAATTTTAGTTTCCAGCATAATTCGGAACTTCCAACATCCATCATTCAAGGCAACCCGGTAAAATTCGGCTTGAACAATACTTCTTCTGCGCAGTTCTCGATTAGCCAAACCATTTTTAACAGAGATGTTTTATTAGCCAGCAGTACTTCGGACGAAGTAAGAAAACGCTCACAAGAATTAACAATCAAAAACAAAATTGATGTTGTAGTTGGTGTAAGCAAAGCTTTCTATTCTGTGCTTTTAACAAACGCTCAAATAAAGTTGCTCGATGAAGATATCCTTCGGCTGCAGAAAAGTCTTAACGACGCATACAGTCAATATAAAAGCGGAATAGTGGATAAAATAGATTACAAGAGAGCGAGCATTGCTCTTAACAACGCTACGGCGGAACAAAAGCAAAATGCAGAATTGTTGAAAAGCAGGGAAGCATATCTTAAAGAAGTTATGGGATATCCTGCAAGCGCCAACTTAAAACTTATGTATGATACTACACGAATGGAAAACGAAACCGCGGCGGATACAAATCAAGCGGTGAATTTTTCCAATAGAATTGAATATCAAATTTTCGAGACGCAGAAGCAACTGCTGGAATCAAATCTTCATTATTACGAATGGAGTTTTATTCCATCATTAACAGCGTTTGGATACTACAATTTTAATTACATGAATAATGACTTTCAAAAATTATACGAGAGGAATTACCCGAGTTCGTATTTAGGCCTGCAGCTTTCACTGCCGATTTTTGAAGGCGGTAAGAGATTGCAGGAAATAAGTCGGGCCAAATTAGAATTAGAACGGGCCGAATATGATTTGACGGCGCTTAGAAATTCCTTGAATACCGAATTTGTTCAAGCTCTTTCCGATTATAAAAGTAATTTAAATACATACAGGGTGATGAAAGAAAATTTAGCCCTGGCAAGGGATGTCTTCAGTACGGTCGAATTGCAATATAAATCGGGGATAAAGACTTACCTGGAAGTTATAACCGCGGAGACCGATTTACGAACGACCGAATTCAATTTTTTTGACTCGTTGTACCGGGTTCTTAGCAGTAAACTGGATTTGCAAAAAGCATTGGGTGAAATAAAATATTAAAAACAAAATTTGAACTCGTATGAAAAGTAAAATTTATCTAGCGGTATCGGCGGCAGTTCTGCCGTTGATTATAAACAGTTGCGGAGGCAATCAAGCAGCGCAACAAAAAGTAATGCCTGTATCGGTCGATTCGTACCAGGTTAAACCCGTAGCAGCCGTTTATTACGATGAATATCCCGCTACAGTTACGGCTCTGAACCTGGTGGAGTTGAGACCAGAAGTATCCGGTTACGTTACCGGAATATTTTTCCAGGACGGGCAAAACGTATCGAAGGGCATGAAGCTGTATGAAATTGACGAGCAGCAATATAAAGCCGCCTACGATGAAGCGGTTGCAAATTTAAATGTGGCGAAAGCAAATCTTGCCAAAGCACAGCAAGATGCCGACCGTTATAACGATCTTGCAAAGAACGACGCCATAGCAAAACAGGTTGTAGAACATGCCAATGCCGATTTGCAGAGCGCCAAAATGCAGGTGATTGCTGCCGAAAATAATGTAAATCGCGTTCAGACTAATCTCCGCAATTCAATTATCTACTCGCCGTTCGACGGAACAATCGGAATTTCACAAGTGAAAATCGGCTCATCGGTAACGGCCGGTCAAACTCTTGTAAATACCGTCTCCTCCAATAATCCCGTAGCGGTTGATTTCTCGGTCGATGAAAAACAAATCGCACGCTTCAGTAATCTCTTAAATCGAAATACCGGCGACAAAGATTCCACATTCACCCTGTCACTGCCGGATCAATCAATTTACGCGTTCACGGGAAAGTTAATACTAATAGACCGTGCTGTTGATCCTTTGACCGGTACAATTAAGGCAAGGTTAAGTTTTCCCAATCCGAAAAATTTACTTAAGCCGGGCTTAACATGTAATGTTCAAATAAAGAATAAAGTTACCGGCGGGGATATTCTAATTCCGGCACAAGCACTTGTTGAGCAAATGGGAGAATATTTTGTATTCCTTGTAAATGGAAATCGTGCCGTGCAACGAAAAATAGAAATCGGCATGACAATCGGTTCTATGGTAATAGTTAAGAACGGGCTTGCGCTAGGCGATAAAATAGTTATCGAGGGTTTGCAAAAGCTAAGAGATAATTCCCTCATAGCGGATAACACTTTGGTTAATAAATCTTCGCAGTCTAATATGAAAAATTAATCAGCATCAAACCCGATCGGATTTAGAATGATTGCCAATACCTTTATTAAGAGACCCGTTACAGCCATTGTCATTTCAATTGTGATAGTTCTTGTAGGTATTATTGCCATAACAACTTTGCCGGTAAGTCAATACCCGGATATTACTCCGCCGACCGTGCAGATTTCCGGCGCATTCAACGGCGCGGACGCACAAACAGTTGAGCAGACGGTAACAACGCCTATTGAGTCTCAGGTAAACGGAACACCGGGCATGGCTTACAT
>DAIEQA010000273.1:0-7508 GCA_027348115.1 Ignavibacteriales bacterium | reverse complement strand
ACTTCCTTTTAATAACTTCATCAATCGGAATATCCAAAAAGAAAGTAATATCCGGAACGGCCTTATCTATTACAAATCTTTGCAGCTCTTCAACAAAGTGCAGAGGAATTTTTCTTCCGAAAGCCTGGTAGGCAATTGAAGAATCGTGAAAGCGGTCGGAGATTACAAAATAATTTTCTTCGAGCGCCGGAAGTATAACCTGGTTAACAAGCTGCGATCGGCTTGCCGAGAATAAAATCAATTCCGTTTGAATCGACATTTCCGAGTTTCGTTTATCCAGCAAAATATTTCTTATTTTTTCAGATATAGGAGTGCCGCCGGGTTCGCGAATTATCTTTAGCTTTTTACCTCTCTCCGTTAAAAATTTTTCAAGGAGTTGAACTTGTGTGGATTTGCCGCAAAAATCCAGGCCTTCGAAAGTAATGAACATATTAATTAGCCCTAGGTTTCAATGTTGTTTAATAATGAATTCAAGTGTCTTTGGTTCGACATCGATAATATTTGTGAATTTCGGAATTTCAATAACAGGTTCTATTGCACCCGAATTCTCTTTCATCGCCGACCAAAAATCGACATACACGCGGATGCTGTCGTTGGTAAGCATTCCAAGCCGGTTGATTCCACCTCTTAATACAACATTTATTTTAGGAGGGAATAAAACCAATTCTTTTGTGTCGGGAACGTCCTGTGTTTCAACATTTAAATTGTTAAAAGATTTTTCAACAATCTTTTGCACTTCGAATGAAACTCTGCATTCATTTCGGGAAAGAGCAGTTCCGTCAACGGCTTCCAGCGGAATATTGAATTTCATGTTTTCGCTTATGTCGTTTATTTCTCTTAATCTTGTTTTAACGGAATCGATAAATTTTAGAACATTGGTTGAACCAGAGACAGAAACAATTTCTGGTTCTACTTTAATTTTTGAAACCAAACCGTACCCTTCGCGGAATTCCAATTTCAAATTGGGAACGATATTAACTTCTTTGCTGCCGCTTTTCTCAATATCGTATTCAATCTGGTTGGGCGCTATATCCGTTATTTGGAATACCGAACTCAACCATGTATTTGCTTCTACAAAATCGCTAAAATTATTTTTATGATGACCGATTTTTTTGTGAACAGGGATTTCGAAAGTCGGTTTGCGTGTAAGTTCTAATTTAGCCAGGTCCCATCCCCTTCCTTTTATTTGAATGAACACTTCGCCGACCGACGAATATCCTACAGAATAATTTTCGGGTAAATCGACAAACTCTACCGGGACTTTTTCAGTAATGATGTAATCTTCGGAGAGAGCTACGGAAACCCACATTCCGACTGAGAACAAAGCAATTAAGGAAATAGATAAAACTTTTTTCTTCATAACGAAATATAAAAAAAATCCCGCATTGCGGGATTACATTACGGTTTCTCTTAAAGATTAACTAGCGAAGCTTATCGAAATGCTCAATCAATTCTTCCCTATTAGCTCTCGATATTTGTCTCCCTTTGATGGGGAAATTTTCGAATGCTCTTGCAAGATGCCGCAGCTTATGAACGTTCAATGTTGAAAGATATTCCGCCGATGGAATTTCTTCCGGAGAAAGTGAGATTTCTTCAGCAGGTTCCATTTCGCGTATTGCTTCTTCGCGAAGCGAGTCGAGACGCGAAAAGGTTTCCGATTTTTCTTTCTTTACTTTCTCTTCAACTTGTTTTGGAGGGATGACAGATTTTTCTTCAACGTCTTCGCCACTGAATAGATCAGCGCTCTCATTCTTCGATCTTTCTTCTTTTACCTCTTTAACTTCTTTCTTTTCTTCCCGAACTTTTTGTTTGGGTGTTTCTTTGTTTTCGGAAGTCGGCTGCAAGGAGGAATAATAAATCAATTCTTCTATTTGATCATCGGGTCGAGGAATAACGTGAGCGGCGACCAATTGTCCAACGCGCTGAGCCGCGGCTGCTCCGGCATCTACTGCGGATTTAACCGCTGCAACATCTCCAATTACTTTAACCGTTACCAAAGCCGCGGTAATTTTTTCCTTGCTTACAAGTTTTACATTGGCTGCTTTAACCATAGCATCGGCGGCTTCAATAGCGCCGATTAAGCCCTTCGTTTCGATGAGTCCTAAAGCTAATTGCATTCTTTAGTTTTATTTTGATCTCTTTGGAAGAATCATTTCAACATCTGCATGAGGACGAGGAATTACATGAACGGAAACTAATTCGCCGACTCTCTGCGCTGCTGCCGCACCGGCATCCGTAGCAGCTTTAACAGCTCCAACGTCGCCTCTAACCATTACGGTAACATAACCGCCGCCTATTGTTTCCTTTCCGATTAATTCAACTTTTGCGGCTTTTACCATTGCGTCCGCAGCTTCGATTGAACCTACGAGTCCTTTGGTTTCAATCATTCCGAGTGCGTCTAGTGTCATAAATGTGCTCCGATTTTGGTTTTTATTACTAATCGAAAATAATTTATATAGTTAAAAATGTCAATTTATTATTAGCAATTGCACACTATTATCTAACGGTTCGAACTGTTCATATAATCTTCAAGTATAACCGCCGCGGCGTTTTTATCCACAAGAGCTTTATCCCGCCGCTTTTGTTTTGAACTTACCGAGGCGATAATTCTTTGTTTTGCTATGTCGGAAGAATAACGCTCGTCAATCAATTCGATTGGCAGCGAAACGCGTTTGGATAATTCTTCTTTAAATTTTTGTACAGCCGTTGTGCTTGTTGATGCTGCCCCGCTCTCTTTTACGGGGTAACCCAGAACTATTTTTACCACTTTGTATTCGGAAACAATCTTTAGAAAGTTCGACCAAAATTTAGAATTATTTTGAAGCGTGGTAAGAGGATATGCAAACATGTTTAACGGATCGGTTACTGCAAGACCGATTCTTTTTTCTCCGTAATCAATTGCAAGTATTCTTTGTTCTTCCAACAATTCCTCTCTTAACCTAATTTTATGAATTTTCGGCGTCAAATCTCTCGACTGAAAATATTCCCCGGTTTTTCTTGAGCCGCTCAATAAGTTTGTTCAGATGTTCCAAATCTTTTACATAAACAGTTATTGTTCCTTTAAACATAGAATCGCCGGTAGTAATGTTAACCGATTTAATATTTGTGTTCTGGTAAGTTGTTATGCTGTTGGAAATATCTTTCAATATACCGGGCATATCTTCGCCGCGAATAATTAAACCGGCAACGAAGAAAGCTCCGTTGGTTTTTGGCCATGAAACCGGAACGAGACGGCTCTCGTTAGTCTTAGCCATATTAATTAAATTTTTACAGTCGCGCCGGTGAATTTTTATGCCTTCGCCGATTGTTACATAACCAACAACCGGGTCGCCCGGAATCGGATTGCAGCATTTGGCATAGCTGTAGGCAAATCCTTTTTGATCTCCTTCAACAACAACTCCGCCCGCGGTGGTTCTCGCAATATCGACAAACTTCTCAAAAAGACCTTCCTTAGTTGTCTTCTCTTCCCCTTCCGGCACAGGATTTAAAATTTCATCAAGGTTAATTTTATCGAGGGCAATAGCTCTCATAAACTGCCGCGTGTTGTCGTATCTTAATTTTCTTGCAAGCTTAAGCATTTCGTCTGGAGTGAATGAGAGTTTAAGCTTCTTTAATTTCTTCTCCCAAAGATCTTTTCCAGTCTCAAGAAGTTTTTCTTCTTCGCGGTTAAGATATTTCCTGATGCTGTTCTTTGCTTTATGAGTCTGAACGAACTGAAGCCAGCTTTTATTAGGATGCTGGTTCTTGGAGGTAATAATTTCAACCTGGTCGCCGCTGTGAAGAACGGTATCCAGCGGAACAATCTTTCCGTTCACTTTTGCGCCAATGCAGTGCGACCCGACGTTGCTGTGAATCTCGAAGGCGAAATCGACAGGCGTTGAATTAAGCGGAAGACGACGCAAATCTCCCTTAGGCGTAAAAATATAAATCTCGTCCTGGTAAAGATTTAGTTTAAAGCTAGCGAGTATTTCCTTGGTCGCTTCGTCTTTGGAAGCATTCTCAAATATATCGCGCACCCAATTAACCCATTCTTCCAGCTCGGAATCCGTTGTAACTACTTTTTCTTTATACTTCCAGTGAGCGGCAACACCTTTCTCGGCAATCTCGTGCATCTTGCGCGTCCGAATCTGCACTTCAACCAGTTTTCCTTCCGGCCCTATTACCGTAGTATGAATAGACTGATAATTATTTTTCTTCGGGATAGAAATAAAATCTTTAAAGCGGTCGCTGATGGGTTTGTAAAGCTGGTTTATAATTCCCAAAACATAATAACATTCATTGGGATCGTTACTCTCCAAAATAATCCTTATCGCAAGCAGATCATATATATCTTCAAAGGGACGGTTCTGAACAATCATCTTTCTATAAATACTATAAAGATGTTTCGGACGTCCTCCCATTTCATATTTCATGTGATGTTCGTCAAGTTTTTCTATTATGGGCTGGGAGAATTTTTTAATGAAAGATTCTCTTTCTCGACGCGTGTTCTTAATTTTATTGGCTATGTCGTCGTAAGCTTCTTTGTTAAGATATTTAAACGCGAGGTCTTCCAATTCCCACTTTAAAATTGCCAACCCGAAAGGGTGGGCAAACGGGGCGTAAATTTCGAGCGTCTCTTTAGCAATTCTTCTTTGTTTTTGCGGATGAACAAACTCCAAAGTTCGCATGTTGTGAAGACGATCGGCAAATTTTACAAGAATAACACGAACATCTTTTACCATTGAGAGAAGAAGTTTGCGGTAATTTTCCGCCTGGGTAATTTCCTGACCTTTGAACACTCCGCCGATTTTTGTAACGCCGTCTACAATTTCCGCAATTTCTTTGCTGAACTCTTTGGCAATAAAATCCAGACTCAGGTCGGTATCCTCAACTACATCATGAAGAAGAGCGCTGATAACGGAAACGTCGTCAAGAGGAATTTCCCGTGCAACTATCATCGCTACTTCGTAAGGATGATTAAAGTATGGTTCACCGGAAGCACGAAAATCGTTTTTGTGCGATTCGTAACTCAGCTGAAAAGCTTTTTTCAGAAGCTCTTCGTTCACGCTCGGCAATGTGGCTCTGCATACTTTAAGCAGATCGTCGAGCATTCGCTGATGTTTTATGCTTATCGTTACTTCCATTTTCCGTTACGGTTAAAATCTTTGCTTAAAATAGACAATTTTAGAATCAATAAAGTTTCAAACACATTCTCCGTGTTCAGGTAGATAAAAATAAACCACAGAAACACAGAGAATTAAATTGTGCCGAAAGTTCTATCGCCGGCATCTCCTAATCCCGGTAAAATATAACCGTTCTCATTCAATTGCCGATCCAACGACGCGGAATAAATCGGCACATCAGGGTGTTCCGAATTCATTTTTTCAATTCCTTCCGGTGCCGCAATTAAACATGCGAGTATACATTTAGCAGCGCCTTTCTGCTTAAGAGAATTAAAAGAAGCTACTGCGCTTCCTCCGGTCGCAAGCATCGGATCCAGAACAATTGTAACCGAGTCATTTAAATTTTTCGGCGCTTTATAATAGTAATCAATCGGCTGAAGAGTTTTTTCGTCGCGCTGCAGACCGATATGCCCAACATTGGCATCCGGAATCATATCCAAAAAAGAACTAACCATACTTAAACCTGCACGTAAGACCGGCACAAGTATAATTTCTTTTTTCAATTTAAATCCTTTTGTTTTTTCAAGAGGAGTCTGAACCGTAAACTCATCAATCTCAAACGACTTGCAAATTTCTATGGCAAGCGAATACGAAACACGATTCAACGCCGAACGGAATCCGGCGGAGTTTGTATTTACATCTCTTAAAACCGTTACATCTCTTTTAACCAACGGATTTTCTACAAGGATAAAATTTTTCATTTAATTTCCTTTTCTATTTTTCTACCGAGAATTGATAAAAGATTTACAAACGGTGAGAGAGGCGGAGTATAATTATAATTAATATTAGCGAGCTCGTCTGCTTTTGTTCTTGTATGAATTAGCGCCGCAATTAAATCTCCGTAGCCAACCGCTTCCCTGCCTCCGAGAAAGTTTGCGCCCAAAATAAATTTACTGTTCTTATCAAAAATTATTTTACCGAAAACATTCTGCGAACCGGGCATCACTTTTATAATGTTCGGTGTAACAGCGTGAACGGAGCCAAAATTAAAATTGTAAAGTTTAGCTTCTTCCGAACTTAATCCAACACTTACAAAAGATTTATCGAAAACTTTAACCGCTATATTTTTTATAAACGGCTGAATGACGGCATTGCCTCCCGCTGCATTTTCTCCCGCCGCATGTCCGCATTGATGCGCAATGGAAGCGAGTGGAATGTAATCCGGTCTGCCTGCAATTCGATTTATAATTTCGATGCAATCCCCCGCAGCAAAAATGTTCGGGTCGGAAGTGTGAAGTCTTTGGTCCACCTTTATTCCGCCCCATGCGCCGGTATTCAGTTTTGCGGCAACTGCAAGAGCGTTATTCGGTTCGAAACCAACGGAAACCAGGGCAATATCAAACTCAATTACTCTTCCCTCATGTTTAATACTTGCGAATTTATTTCCTTGGCTGTTGAATTTTACATTAACCGCGCCGCCAATGAAATTAATCTTGTTCTCTATTAATAAATCCATCAAGAGCCGGCGCGTTTCTTCTTCAATGCCCGGCATAGGAAGAGATTCTTTTTCAACCAAAGTTACGTCAAGATTAAGAGCTTTAAGCGCGTCGGCTGTTTCCAACCCTATATACCCCGCACCTATAACGAGCGCTTTGTAAATTCTATTGGCGGAAATGTAATTTTTAATTTCTATAAGATCGGCTACGGTTTTAAGATTGAAAACATTTGTAAGATTTTGAGGAAGCGCGGGCAACGGCTTGGCTTTTGCCCCGGTACATAAAATTAATTTATCGTAATCGAGGTCGAATCTATGTCCGCTTGAAAGATTGTGAACAGAAACTGTTTTTTTAACACGGTCGATCTTTTCAACAAGGTGGCGCGTATAAACTTTAACTCCTTTTTCCTTTTCGAAGGACTCCGCGGAATAAAAAACAATTTTTTCATGGCTTTTAATTTCTCCGGAAAGCACGTACGGGAGTTCGCAGGTGCCGGTGGATATGAATTCCCCCGCCTCAATCATAACAACATCGCAGCCGGGAGAGGTTCTTTTTGCTTTTGCGGCAGCAGCGGGACCCGCGGCGTTTCCTCCTATAACAATTATTCTCTTATTCTGGTTATATCCGTACAATTTTCAGCATCATAATTATTTTGAATACAATATAAATATTTTAATACGCAGAATGTAGGACACGGAACGCGGAATTCAATTAAAAATGGGGTTTATAGTTCAGCCGATCTTATCCAGCAAATGCCAAACCTCTAATTGTAATTCCCAATCGTTGCTCCTTTACACTAGAGGGATAGTTGCTCTTTCCAAAGACCTATTAATTCCGGAGAGATAATTGTTAAGTTTTGATAAAAAATGAAGGTTTAGCTCATATAGCCGAATGAAACTACAAATCAAAT
>DAIEQA010000270.1:0-5334 GCA_027348115.1 Ignavibacteriales bacterium | reverse complement strand
CAGAATGTTTCAACTTTACGGCGACGGCAAGTATCTGGATGTACTCGAAAGAACTTTGTATAACGCTTTCCTCTCGGGTGTTGGATTGGACGGCAAATCTTTCTTCTATCCAAATCCGTTGCAATCGTTCGGTACACACGGCAGAAGTCCGTGGTTTACATGCGCATGCTGCCCTCCGAATGTCGCAAGATTCATAGCGTCGCTGCCGGAAAAATTTTATTCGGTGGACGGAAACGTGATCTATGTTAATTTGTTTTCCTCCAACAAGGCGGAACTATCCGTAAATAATTTCGTTGTTAAATTGAACGAAGAAACAAATTACCCATGGGACGGAAAAGTAAAAATAGTTGTAGCTACTCAGCCGGCCGGGGAAAATTTTGAAATGAAATTACGAATCCCCTCCTGGGCGGAGAATAAACCGATAGCTTCCGACCTGTACAAATTTATGGGTGAACAAAAAGAGAATATTTCATTATCAATTAACGGCGCGCCGGCAGAAATAAAAATTGAAAACGGTTTTGCTTCAATCAAAAGAAGTTGGAAGAGCGGCGATGTAGTCGAATTAAATCTTCCCATGGAAGTTCGAAGAGTTCTTGCCAACGAAAATGTTGAGGACGACCGGGGAAAGGTTGCATTTCAGCGCGGACCAATTGTTTACGCCGCAGAATGGGTTGATAACAAAGACGGCTACATTAGAAATATTCTTATCCCCGATGATTCAAAATTTACGACTGAATTTAAACCGGCTTTGTTAAACGGGATCGAGGAAATTGAAGGCAAAGTTTTCGGCTGTTCGTTGAATAAAGAAAGGGAACAAATCGAAAAGACCGGGCAGCAGTTTACCGCAATTCCGTATTACGCGTGGGCTCACAGGGGTAGGGGTGAAATGAGCGTCTGGCTTGCGAGGAAAGAATCTGCAGTTCTTCCGCTTGCGGGACCTACTATTCTTACCAACGCCAGGATAACCGTTTCTCACGGTAGTAATCCAGAATCGATAGTTGATCAAATCGAACCGAAAAGTTCTAACGATGAGTCGGTTCCTTTCTTTCATTGGTGGCCGAGCAAAGGCGAAAAGGAATGGGTTCAAGTCGATTTTCAAAAACCCGAAGAGGTTTCTCAAGCGGAAATTTATTGGTTCGACGATACCGGTGTTGGAGAATGCCGCGTGCCCGCTTCGTGGAAAATGTTTTATAAAGAAAATGATAAGTGGACTCCGGTATATACCACAGACAAATACGGCGTTGAAAAAGACAAATTCAACGCAGTTACTTTCGAGACGGTGAAAACACCCTCGATTAAAATAGAAATTCAATCGCAAAAAGATTTTGCTGGCGGCATTCATGAGCTGAAAGTAAAATGATTTCGAACCGCGATCATGTTTAATGTGTCAAATATCACAAGAAAAAAATATTAATTAAGGAGAAATTATGAGCTTGATTAAAACGGTGAACGATTTTTTAGATGCCTGGAAGTATGAAAGCGCATCGACGTTAAAAGTTTTCGATAATTTGACTGATGAATCCCTCCGGCAAAAAGTTACTCCGGAAGGACGCTCGCTTGGTTTTCTTGCATGGCATATTACTCAAACCATCGGTGAGATGATGTCTAAAACCGGTTTAAACTTTCCCGGGTTTGATGAACACGCTCCCGCGCCGTCTTCGGCAAAACCGATTAGAGCCGAGTATGAAAAGTTGTCCGACGCTATGGTAATACAACTTCAGAATAGCTGGAAGGACGACATGCTGCAGGACGATTTGAATATGTACGGCTCAACCTGGAAACGAGCCGACGTTCTTTCCAGTTTAATTGCGCATCAATCGCATCACCGCGGACAGATGACGGTGCTAATGCGGCAGGCCGGTTTGAAAGTTCCGGGTGTGTACGGTCCTTCTAAAGAAGAATGGGCCGCCATGGGAATGCCGTCGCTTGAATGATTTCTAACAGCTTTTGAAATCGAGATTTCCCGTAAGTCGCCGAGGCGCAACTGCAAATTAATTTCGGCTTATAATTTTTTGGACTGGTTCGGATTTTTATTAACTATTAATTGACAACCGTATTTGTATAGATATCATCTCAACATATTGAAAAGAATTGCTGCTGCTTTTGCCGCCGCTTTACTATTTCTTCCTGCCGTTTCGATTGCCCAGTTAGGCGCGGATAGTATTTTTGAAAAAATTAAAAACCAGCAGGATTCAACTAAGGTGCGGCTTCTTCTTGAATACTGCTGGAACAATAGAAGCAAGCATCCGCACGAAGCGTTAAAGTGCGGCGAACAAGCGTTGAAGCTGGCGCGCAACATTAACGACGGGAAATCGGCGGCTAAGGCGAGTAATCTGGTCGGCGTGGTTTATAGAAATTTGGGCTTTTATGAAAAGTCGATTACTTCCTACAAAAACGCTTTAAAAATTTCCGAGGCAAATAACGATTCAGTCCAAATTGCTTACTCGTATAATAACATAGGCGGTTTGTACCGTTTGGAGGGAAACAACACGCTTGCGCTGGAATATATTCTTCGCGCGCTTAAACTTTTTGAAAACCTGAAGAACAAATCCGGCATGTCCTTCTGCACGATCAATATCGGGTTGATTTACCGGCGGCAGCAAAATTTTATTAAAGCAATGGAATACCTTAATTACACTTTACGGTTGCGGGAAGAAATAGGCGACCGGCCGGGTAAAGCGTTGGCGTTGAATTTAATTGCGGAAGTTTTGTTTGAACAGGGCGACATAAATTCCGCTCTAAAATATTACCTTGCTGTCGAAAAGGAATATAAAGCAGTTGACGATGAAAAAGGTTTAGCCGCAACATGGGGCGGAATAGGCGGAGTTTACTACGCGCAGAAAAATTATAAGCTCGCGCTCGAATACCGTGAGCGGGCGCTGGACATGTCTAAGAAAATAAATTACCTGGAAGGACTGGTCGCCAATTACAGCAATATCGGTTTGATCTATGCCCATCTTGGAAATTTCAAGAAAGCCGATCAAAATTTTTCTATGGCGTTAAACATTACAACCAATCTTAAAGAAATAAATTCTTTGATGGAATGTTATAAGTACTATTCCGAGTACAACGAGATACGAAGGGACTATCCGCGGGCAATCGAGTATCTTAAAAAATATCAGACACTGAAAGACTCGGTGAACAAGCATGATAACATTGCGATGATTACGGAAATGGAAGCCGTGTATAAAGCCGAAAAAGCCGAACGAGAAAATGCTTTGCTTACCAAAGATATTGAAAGAGAAAAAACGCAGAGAGACTACATTATCATCATAGCCATTCTGATAATAATTCTAACGTTGATTACTTACAGCCGGTATCATTCCAAAAAATTGGCGAATAAAAAATTGCAGGAGTTAAATACAGTTAAAGATAAATTTTTCGGAATCATCGCCCACGATTTGAAAAACCCTTTCAATGTTATCTTGGGTTATACGGAAATACTTCTTGATGAATATAAAAACCTGGATGAGGAAGAGAAGATAGGATTTATAAACCAGATCGATAAAGCGAGCAAGCAGACTTACAGACTTCTTGAAAATTTGCTTTTCTGGTCTCGTTCGCAAATAGGCGGAATAGAATTCAATCCTAAGAATTTTGATCTGTCGGATATAATTGTACAAACTTTTCTCCTCTTCGATTCCGTTGCCAAAAATAAAAAAATCGAATTGAACACGAATGTCGAAAATCGTTTTGAGGTATACGGCGACGAGGAAATGATTCGAACGGTTATAAGAAATCTTGTATTTAACGGCATCAAGTTTACGCCAACCGGCGGCAAAGTTTCCGTGCTTACGGAAAAATCAAACGGCAATATAAAAGTCGCGGTGGAAGATAACGGAATCGGAATTTCATCGGATAGAATGGAGAAACTCTTTTCTTTGAACAATATTTCTACAACGGAAGGCACTGCATCCGAAAAGGGCACCGGACTCGGTCTTGTTTTATGCAAGGAACTTGTAAATAAAAACGGCGGAGAAATATTTGTTACCAGTACCAAAGGTGCAGGCAGCCGCTTTGTTTTTACAATTCCTTCCAAAAGCTAAATTGATTTTGAAATCTGGTATATGCAAAAACAATTCCCCATCATTTTTAAGCATCGATTTCTTAGACTGCTCGACTTTTGAGAACACAAATCATAATACAAGAATAAATCACTTCTCATTTAATTTTTCGTTGCAGTTTTTATCATGGTAATTTTCGCCGTCATCAAGTTATTTGAAAATGAAAAAACAAATGGGGACGGCCCCAAAGCTCCTGGTTTATAAATCTAATAGTTTTTGCGGAACAAATTCTTTAAAATTGCACTCATCATTTTTAATAAACAGGTAAATATTATGGGTTTCAGCTTACTGCCAAAAGAGTACGAATTTTTCGATATGTTCGATGAGCTTGCGTCGCATTGCGTTGCCGCTTCAAACCATTTTAACGAAATGATTGGCAAAGCGGTTTTTAGCGAAGACGATGTTAAGAGACTTAAGGAAATCGAACGCACTGCCGACAGTGTTGTGTTTAACATTGTAGAAAGACTTAATAAAACTTTTATTACACCAATCGACAGAGAAGATATTCATTCGCTCGCGCACGAGTTGGACAGCGTTATAGATTATATTCTTAAAGTTTCGAACCACATGAAAATTTATAAGGTGACGGAAATTAATCCTAAATTCAGGGAAGAAGTTAAGCTTATAAACAGATCCGTTGAAGCTCTTGTAAAAGCGGTTAAAGGCATGCGCGATATGAAGGACGTCAAAAAGATTCAGCGCTTCTGCAACGAAGTAAATTTAATCGAAGACGAAGGCGACCAGCTTAGAAACGATGTTATTGCCGAACTGTTCAGCGAGCATAACGACGCCATCTATATCATGAAATGGAAAGACATTTTTCAAGTTGCGGAAAAAGTTCTCGATCAATGCGATGACGTTGGAAAAATTGTCGAATCCATTCTTGTTAAACAGGCTTAATTATGACTATAGCGGTTCTTCTTCTTATCGGTCTTGCGTTATTATTCGATTTCCTAAACGGCTTTCATGATGCAGCGAATTCCGTTGCTACGGTTGTATCTACAAGGGTTCTCAGTCCAAAATATGCCGTTATCTGGGCGGCTTTTTTCAATTTTATAGCTTTCTTATTTTTTGGTCTTCATGTAGCCGGCACAATCGGCAAAGGAATTGTGGATATTCACATAGTCGATTCATCCGTAGTATTTGCTGCTTTGATTGGCGCCGTGGCGTGGAATATTATTACCTGGTATTTCGGTTTACCAACAAGTTCGTCGCACGCGTTGATTGGAGGATTGATAGGCGCCGCTGTTGTTAAAAGCGGCTTTTCAGT
>DAIEQA010000255.1:0-2001 GCA_027348115.1 Ignavibacteriales bacterium | reverse complement strand
AAGAATTCCTTGCGTGCCAATATAAATCCAGCTGCCGGCAGTCATCTGGCCATACATTGTAAGACCTAATGAATCGAGCCTGCGGAATTCGTCCCAAGTTGCCCAATCCGGCACGAGCATCGCATTGGATATGATTACGCGCGGAGCGTTAATATGTGTTTTAAAAATTGCAACCGGTTTGCCGGATTGTACGACAAGCGTTTCGTCGTTCTCAAGATTTTTCAGCGATGAAACAATTGCCTCGTACGCCTCCCAATTGCGGGCGGCTTTGCCGGAACCGCCGTAGACAATTAAATCCTGAGGGCGTTCGGCAACCTCAGGGTCGAGATTATTCATCAGCATCCGCATTGCCGCTTCTTGAATCCAACCTTTACAACTTATTTTTGAACCGGTCGGAGCTTTAATAATATTTGTCATGTAATCACCCTAATCGTTAAAGTGATTTTCTAATAAACTTTTGTATTGATTCAAAATAGATTTGTAGAACCAGCGTTTGATGAAAAATCCTTTTTTTACTTCCTTACCCATGTGTTCAACATTTTCTTTTAAGCGAAAAACAAGTTTGGTTTTTTCATCCTTTGTAAGTTTAACTTCGTCAGTAGGGTCGTTTAGTTTATCTATTATAGAATTGAATGATTTAACATCGGCGAAAAATTTTTCTTCGCTCGCCATCTGTTTCATAATTGATTTGCAGAATGTGAGAAGGATCTTCCTTTCATTCTTATCGAAAGTGAATGAGTAATTTTTGAATAACGGTTTTGCCATAAGATATTAGACCTTTAGTGAGAGTAATTTTTCCCGCATAGCCTGGTATCCGGGTTTGATGATATTGTAAATGTAGTGTAATCGTTCTTTGTAGGGAATGAATGAAGACTTCATCGCGTTTATATTTAGCTTTTCGATGTCGTCGAGGTTAATTCCGTAAAGTTCGCTGGCAAGCGTATACTCTTTGGTTAAGGTAGTATCGCTCATCAGTCTGTCGTCGGTATTCAGGAATACGCGGAACTTTTCTTTAAATAATTTGGGGAACGGATGATTTTCAAGTTTATCTATTGCGCCTGTGTGTACGTTGCTGAGCAAATTGATTTCCAACGGAAGACGCGTATCCAAAATGTATTGAGCCAGCGGTCCCAATGCTACAATACTGCCGGCTTTATCAAAGACAATATCCTCAACTAACCTGGTTGCATGCCCGATTCTATGAGCTCCGCAAATTTGAATCGCCTGCCATATCGATTCTTTGCCGAATGCCTCTCCGGCATGGATTGTAATATTAAAATTTTCCCGCTTAATAAATTGAAACGCGTCAATATGTTTCTTGGGAGGATACCCGCCTTCTTCGACGGCAAGATCAAAGCCAACAATCCCATCTCTTCTGAAATTAACGGCGAGTTCGGCAATCTCAAGAGTATTTTTCATATTACGCATTCCGCATAATATTAAACCGTATCCAACGCCGAAATCTTTTTTGCCATTCTCAAGTCCTTCAAGTACCGCGTTGATAACGTCTTCATAGTAAAGACCTTTTGTTATATGAAATACGGGTGCGAATCTTGTTTCAACATAACAGACGCCGTCCTTTTTCATATCTTCCATCATCTCATAAGCTATTCTAATTAATCCTTCCTTGGTCTGCATTACGGCGCAGGTGTGTTCGAATCCTTGCAGATATTCGACAAGATTGCCTTTGTTTGCGCCACGGTGAAACCACTCGGCCAGCTCAGCGGCGTTAGATGTAGGGAGTTTGTTATACTTAATATCTTTGGCTAAATCGATTATGGTTTGAGGTCTTACTCCGCCGTCAAGGTGATCATGCAGAAGTACTTTGGGAACCCCGCGAATTATTTCTTCTGTCTTCATTTTTTTCTCTTTTATGTCAAAAATATTCTTTTGAGTTTCTAAAATCAATCAATGCATTATGAATGAGTTTGCTTCTATGCATTTATTTATGGTGTGTTTAACCTTGACTAAGCATTCTTAAAATGGTTATTTTTCGAATGG
>DAIEQA010000226.1:0-2316 GCA_027348115.1 Ignavibacteriales bacterium | reverse complement strand
TTTGAAATCAAATTTGCCCGAAGATGATTCGTGATAATTCCAGAATATGTATGCGGCAATTGTATTGCAGCCCATAGCTTTAGCCATTTGAATCCGGTGGTGCCAATATTCTTTTGGTACTCTAGCAGGATGGATTTCACCGCTTATTATCTGAAACGGTTTTCCATCGAGAAGAAAATTATCCGGTGAGAGTGAAAATGTGTGTTTAGAAGTTTGAGCCGCTAGTGTTGCGCATAACAGTATTAATGAAAATAAAATATTTTTCATAAAAGGTCCGTAGGTTTTACAAATCTAAGTGTTGGAACTATATTCTAGAAATTTCAATTCCCGATTCAAAAAATTTATTTCTTATTTCTTTAATTATTTCGATTGAATTTTCGGTATCGCTATGAATGCAGATTGTATCGGCATCAATCATTATTTCTTGCCCGTTGATTGAGAGAACTTTTCCTTTCTTTGCAATAAGAAGAGCCTGCTGTGCGGCTTCTTCAGGATCGGAATAGACAGCATCTAAAAATTTTCTTGAGCGGAGCGAGCCGTCATCTTCGTAAAGCCGGTCTGCAAATGCTTCTGCCGCAACATTAAATCCTTCATCCCGCCAGACATCAATCATTACAGATCCAGCTAAACCGTAAAGAATAAAATTCTTACTGATTTTAGAAATTCCATTAGAAATAGCAATTGCGGTTTTCTCATCCTTAGCCGCAACATTGTATAATGCACCGTGAGGTTTTATATGATTTGCTTCAAAGCCGTTTGCTTCTGCAATCCTTACAAATGATTCTACCTGATAATAAACAAATTGTGTAATCTCTTCGGCAGAAAGATTTAATTCGACCCTTCCAAAATTTAGCCGGTCGGGATATGACGGATGGGCACCGATTCCGACATCATACTTTTTACAAAGTTTCATTATTTCAAGAATGGAATGAGCATCGCCTGCATGCCCGCCGCATGCAATGTTTGCAGATGAAATTAAACCAATCAATTTTTCTTCGTTCCCACTGATCAATGCTTCCGGTCGTTCTCCAACATCGGAATTAATATCAATAACTCTTTTCAAACATTACCTCAAGTGAGTTGCTGTCCCTTTGTTTCAGGCAGTAGAAATATAATTACTGCGCCAAGCAAAAAGAAGAAAGCAGTTAGCGCGAGCGCGCTTCCGATTCCGTAATTATCTGCCAGTGCGCCGATTATAAAGGGAGCCAAGGCACTGAATGCTCTTCCAATATTATATGTAAATCCTTGCGCAGTACCGCGGATGTTAGTCGGAAAGAGTTCGGCTAGCATTGCGCCAAAGACACTAAAATATCCGTGTCCGAAAAATCCAATAAATGGTCCGATCACTAATAACAAAATTTCATGACGTGAGAGTTGTCCGTAGAGTGGAACAAGCAACGCAGCTGCAATTAAGAAGGAGAGAAATACGGGCCGCCTTCCAAAACGATCTGCAAGAAACCCGAATGATAAATATCCGAAGAAAGCGCCGATCTGCATTGGTACAATCCATGTTGAACTTTTTACAATTCCTAAACCGGCGCCGCCTTGCTCAACCGGTTTAGAAAGAAAAGAAGGCATCCAGGTGAACAAACCCCAGTAAGCAAAAAGTACAGAGGTTGTAAGCAATGATGCTGTCAAAGTTTTTTTGAGTAACGGTTTTCTAAAAATAATTATAAGCGAATCGGTCATTTTTATTTTATTGCTTTCCTTATTCTTAATCCATATCTCAGGTTCTTTTACGTTCCGCCGAATCCATAATGTTAAAAATGCCGGAAGAATTCCAACTACAAATAAAATTCTCCATCCAAATTGAGGAAGTATTACAGCAGAAATAATTGCTGCTAAAATATATCCGATTGCCCAGCCCGCCTGCATGATTCCTATTGCTTTGCCGCGATGTTCCGATGGCCATGATTCCGAAACTAAAACCGAGCCGGCAGACCATTCGCCGCCCATTCCAAATCCAACAAGAGTTCTCCATAATATAAGCCAGGCTACAGATTGTGCGGTCGCAGTCATAGTGGTAAAAATTGAATAACTAATAATTGAAAAGACCAATGCCCGCGCTCTTCCGATTTTATCGGCGAGAGTGCCAAAGAAAATTCCCCCGATTGCAGATGCAATTAAAGTAACTGATGCAAGCGCACCTGCTTCTGCCGAGCTTAACTTAAATTCTTTTTGAATTGCAGTAAGTGCGAATGCATAGAACATTATATCCATTGCATCGAGCATCCAGCCCAGCTGCGCGGCAAATAAAGTTTTCCATTGATACGGCTGTATTGATTTTGACCAGTGTTCCATGCTTGATTTCATGCC
>DAIEQA010000202.1:0-2700 GCA_027348115.1 Ignavibacteriales bacterium | reverse complement strand
GTAGATGTTAAAAGCGAAGCTTTATTTAAATCGAGCTGCCGGTCGTCTGAATAAATGTCGCTGTTGATCAATATCCCCAGTTTCGTCGCTTCATCAAAGCTATACTGACCAATTGCCCACAAATATTGCTCGTCCTTAATGTTTTTCGAAGTAGTCTTGATGATTGTGGATCTAAAATTTTCCTTTATGCCGAAAAAAAATCTATCCGAAACCAGGAAGTGATTAAATAGAGTATTGAAGTTGTGAGTGTTTAATTGTTTTTCATAGCTGTTGTAAAGCGAACGGTCGCTGAAAGAACGGAGAGAGTAATTTAGACTGTCTTTGCCTAATTGGGCAAAGGTTGACTGAGAGAGCAAAACAATAACTGCCAGTATATAAAAAACCTTTCGCAAATATTTTCCCGGGAAAAAGTTAAATCGATTTTTAGATTTCAGGTATTACCAAGCATGCCGTGCATAAATACAGCTCAAGTAAGAATAATTGATTTTAATCTTCTCTTATTAAATTTTTTCGCTATATCCTTTTTCGGGTATCAAAATATTTTTGAAGCCGATCGATTCCAAATGACTTTTATAAATTTCCTGTTGATCGATTTCACCGTGGACCAAGTAAATTTTATTCATACGGCTTTTATCGAACTTTGAACAATAATCGATCAATTCGTTGGCATCTGCGTGGGCGCTGAACGATTCCAAAACAATTACTTCGGCATTCACATTATACTCGTCGCCCAATATATTAACTTTTCTTTCGCCGTCAATTAGTTTTCGCCCCAGGGTATTCTCTGCGGAGTAACCTACCATAAGAATTATATTCTTGGGATTTTCGATATTGTTTGCTAAATGGTGAAGTATCCTACCGGCTTCGCACATACCCGAACTTGAAATTATGACGCAAGGACCTTCAATCGAGTTGAGTTTTTTAGAATCTTCCACGTTGGTGATATAAGTGAGCCGGTTAAATCCGAACGGATCTTCATGCTTAAATAAAAATTCGCTTGTCTGCGTGTCAAAACATTCGGGATGCAGTCGAAAGACTGAAGTAGCGTTAACAGCGAGGGGACTATCGACATAAACAGGAATTCTTGGAGTATCTGTATTCTCGAATATCCGGTGAAGCGCATAAACTATTTCCTGCGTTCTTCCAACACTGAAAGCCGGAATAATTATTTTTGATTTTTTCGAAATCCCTTTCTTGATAACATCGGCCAGGTGTGTCTCTGAATCTGCCGGATTCTGATGAGTTCTTCCGCCGTAAGTGCTTTCGCAAATAAAATAATCCGGGTTTGGTATCTTTTCCGGATCTTTAAGAATTGGAAGGTTTGGTCTGCCTAAGTCGCCGGAAAAAGCAAGATTAATAATTCTGCCGTCTTCGTTTATTTTCAGGAATACAAGCGAAGAGCCCAATATGTGACCGGCATCATAAAAAGTGACGGAAAGGCCGGGAACGATTTCATACTCGTGATGATAATTTATGCAGACAAATTGCTCAAGCGTTTTGCGCGCGTCATTTTCATCGTAAAGCGGTTCGAACAAATTCTTGTTCTGTTTGCTTCTTTTTTTGTTTACAAATTCAACATCCTTTTGCTGAATGTGCGCGGTATCGAGCAGCATTATCGCGCTCAAATCCCGTGTAGCAAATGTTGAATAAATTTTCCCTTCAAATCCGCGCTTCACCAAACTTGGAAGATTACCGGAATGATCTATATGCGCGTGAGATAAAATGACAAAGTCTATTTCCGATGGATTAAACAAATTAAAAGATTTATTTATTTCATAAGCTTCCTTTCTTTTGCCCTGGTACAAGCCGCAGTCCAAAAGAAAATTCGCGTTCTTGGTTTTTATGTGATGCATTGAACCTTTAACGGTTTGAGCCGCGCCGACAAATTGAATTTCCATTCAAACCTCCTTTGTTGCCTCCAAACTATTCAAAGTTTGCCAGATATTCAATTCAATCATTTATCTGCCGGAAAGATAAACCACTAAAAAATTGAGCTTTCGAAACAAAGAAAAGATTGACAATTCGAGTGGATGAAATTCCATATATTTGAAATAGAATTTTTAACAATTATGGATTTTATCATGCCCGAAATTGAATTACTAAATCAGATCAGAGCAAAGGCCTCGCAGAGGAAGAAGACGATTGTTTTACCCGAATCGCATGACGAAAGAGTTTTGAGAGCCGCTGAAATATTAACTAAAGAAAAAGTTGCGTCAATTGTTACTCTTGGCAACGAAGAAAAAATTAGATCCGGTGCTTCAAAGCTCGGTATCGATCTTCAAGGTATTAGAATTATCGACCAGGAAAAGTCCGATAAGCTTAGCGACTTTGCGAATATTTTTTACAACCTAAGAAAGCACAAAGGCGTTACAATTGAACAGGCGCGAGAAACAATTAAAAGAGATATTTTCTTTGCGGGAATGATGGTACGCGAAGGAATGGCTCACGGAAGCGTCGGCGGCTCGGTAGCTACGACTGCCGATATAACAAGAGCCGGAATTTTTTGCGTGGGTTTAGGTGAAGGTATGTCGATCCTATCCAGTTTCTTTTTGATGGCATTGCCGGATGTTGTTTACAGCTTTGCGGATTGCGCCGTTAATCCTAATCCGGATGCTGGTCAACTGGCGGATATTGCTATAGCTACGGCGGATAACCATAAAAAACTTACCGGCGAAGAAGCATACATAGCAATGCTGTCTT
>DAIEQA010000192.1:0-3550 GCA_027348115.1 Ignavibacteriales bacterium | reverse complement strand
TAATCCGTGAACCTTACAAAAAAAAATGATGTTAATTTTATAATTAATCTTGGTCTCATTACATCATATTTCAAAACTAACTATAGGTAAATTAATGACAAAAGCAATCTACAATTTCAGGGTAACGGTTCTCTTCTTCCTAGTATTCATTTTAGGAATGACCACTCTAAAAGCGCAATCTGTTTTCAAAGATTTTGGATGGAAAGGCGGACTTCAACTTAACGGGGTGCTTCCAACTAACGAATTCACAGACGACAATGGCTTATCTCTCAAATCATACCTTATTAAAGGATATGTGAGACATGAACTCAGTTATGATTTCAACGCAGAATTAAGTCTGGGTTACGGCAAATTCAAAGGTCCGGACTATAATAATTCCGAGTACGGAACATCGGTTATTCCAATTGAATTAAAATTACTCTACACTCCTTTTGAACTTGAAAATTGGAATCCTTATTTCTATGCCGGAGTAGGCGCGCTTCATTACAGCGTCGATACTAAACCTGTCAGCAAATCTCCGCTGGCTGTTGATGAAAGCGGTTGGACAGGCGTAATACCTTTTGGTGTTGGAACCGAAATCAAATTGGCAGACGAAGTCTTCCTCGATCTCAGCGTCGGTTATAATTATTCACTTACGGATAATTTGAATTATTACAAAATTGAAAAATATAACGATGGATACATTAACATTGGAGTGGGACTGACGATTTCGAACGAAAGTTTGAATACGGACAAAGATCAAGATGGTTTACTAAAGAAAGAAGAATTAAAGCTTGGAACAGATCCTAATAACCCCGATACAGACGGCGACGGTTTGAAGGACGGAGAAGAGGTAAACAAGTACAAAACTAATCCTCTTAAAACCGATACAGACGGCGACGGCTTAAGCGATTATGACGAAGTAATGAAATATCATACCGATCCTTTAAAAGTTGACACTGACGGCGACGGCTTATCTGACGGTGATGAAGTTTTGAAGTATCATACCGATCCTTTGAAAGTTGATACAGACGGCGACGGTTTAAGTGATTACGAAGAAGTTATGAAGTATAAAACCGATCCTTTAAAGGTTGATACAGACGGTGGTACTGTTGGCGACGGCGTCGAAGTTAAACGCGGCACCAATCCTCTCGATCCAAGCGATGATGTTCCGCCGGCATTTGTTGAAAAAGAATTAACTCTCGATCCAGTACTTTTCGGATTCAACAAATCAAATCTTACTAAAGATGCAAAGAAAATTTTGGACGGCAATTTTGAATCTTTAAGCAAATATAAAGATGCCAAAATTTCTCTCGGCGGTTATACGGATTACATCGGAAGCGACAAATACAACTTGAAGCTTTCCGATAAGAGAGCAAATATTGTTAAGGATTATCTTGTTAAGAAAGGCATTGATGAAAAGTTAATTAGTGCCCAAGGTTTTGGAAAAGCTGATCCGGTTGATCCTGCAAAGACTGCTAAAGCCAGAGCCAAGAACAGAAGAACAGAAGTAAAAGCTAAGGTTATGGAAAAAGCAAATTAATTTTCTGCAGTCGTTTTCGGAAGAAGGGCTTGAGCAAATCAAGCCCTTCTTGTTTTTAAAAATTGATTACTTCAACAAACTCATTTTACCGGCTTTAATTGTATTTCCGACTTTTAACTGGTAAATGTAAACTCCGCTTGAAACAAATTGACCGGCGCTGTTTTTTCCGTCCCATTTAACAAAATAATTTCCGGCAGGAATTTCCTCCGAGAAAATTTTTTTCACGAGCTGGCCGTTGATGTTGTAAATTTTCAATTCGGTAAACAAGTTTGCAAACTTGGTAGGAATGTTAAAGCGTATTGTGGTTTCGGGATTAAACGGGTTAGGATAATTCTGCAGCAGAATAAAATTCTCTTCTATCAAATTACTGTTCTGATTCTCATTTTTAACATCAGTAATTAACACGACGCCCGAGCCGCGCGTTTTACCTTTGGAATCCGCAAGATAAGAATTGACCCAATCCGGCCTCATCGATTCACGCTGATAAGTTTCGCGCCACTCTTCGTCGGTCAGTCTTCGAAAGTTAGTTGTGGTATATTCGTAATAAGACGACACTGGGCCGGCAAATGCAACATGCCCGACATTTGGAATCTCAGCCGTAACAATACAAAGATTTACCGGACCTGTACCAGAGTGCTTTATCCAGCCAACAATATTGCCAACTTCATTTGTTGGAGTGGTATGGTAATCCGCAACAACATATTTCAAGCCGAACAAATCCATTGATGTAGTATAATAAGGTGTTTTGAAAATCAACTTGTTGTTATACCAGCCGTCAATCGGATCGTCGCCGCAAATTACACTGCGTGTGTACAATACGGCGTGCAAAAAATTTTCTTCCTCTGTTGTAAGCCGGTATTTATTTAATTCCTTATTCGCAATAATTTCGAGCGTGTCCATCACGCCGGCAAATCCGTTTAAAAAATTAATTTCATCATTCAATGGAAATGATAATCCTGAAAATTTTTGCGCAGTAGTTTCGGCCAAAATTTTCATGGCATTAAAGAATTCCGGAAACGGTTCAACATAACCATACGGAAATGAACAAACTATTCCGCCCGTGTACGATTGCTTGGCATACAAAAGATTGTCGTGGCGCAGCTCAGTCCAAGACGCAAGCTGTGTGTTCATCTTCTGCTGCCACCAGGCAGCAGTCTGCATAAACTCAGGCAAATTCGATTTATCCGCCGGTGGATTTAATGCTCTTATTGAGTTGAGCCATAAATTGTAAACCGAAGCTTTCCAAAAATTTGAATCGTATGAATCGATTAAATACCTCAGAGAAGAAAGATTCGTCGAATAAAAATACTTATCCAATTCCGGCTGCAATAATTGTGCGGCAGCTGAATTTCCAACGGCGAAAAGAATATCCAGTGTGGAAGGTAACATCCTTTTAACCTTTGCGTTATTGTATTTTATCCGGTCGTAAACAACATTACCTGTAACATACGAATCGATTACAAATCTTTGCCCGAATAGGAGAAATGCCGAGGCCGGTTTTATTTGAGTCGGATCTTGTGGATCGCTCATAAGAACTTGCGAAAGAATTTTTTGGCCGGCAAAGTGCTTAGCCGAAAGCGAATCTTGAAAAGCTTTCAACAAAGACGCATCAAGAAAATCTTTAGCATTGTTGATATGCATCGTCTCCGCTAGACTGTTTAACTGATCGAGAGTTACATTATCTTGTTCTCCAACAAAGGCACGGATGGTATTTTCAATTTCACTAAATGATGTTTGTCCGCCCGACGAATTAATCAATTCCGAGATTAAAAATGAAATGATTGTCTGTCGGCGTACATCGGCAGCAATGGCAGAATCTGTTTCTTCCGATACAGGTGCAATTAAATAAAGCTCAATTCTGCCGAGCCATATCATTGCCTTAAAATATTTTTCGAGCTGAGGAAAATTTGTATCCGTATAATGCCCGCGCGTTTTGAACTGACTATAATCCACATATCTCCTGACACTTCCGAAGATCGGTTCGTTTCTCAACTCAAGCTTGGAAATATTTTCCATAAAAGCGTTCAA
>DAIEQA010000149.1:0-6214 GCA_027348115.1 Ignavibacteriales bacterium | reverse complement strand
ACGCGATTAATTCTTCCGAATGTAAATAAGAGTTGAGACCAGGCACATTTGTTAAAATGGTAAAAAAATGAGAAGATTACATGCCGATTTGAGTTGACAAATGAATTAATGAAATTTCCTTTTCCTTGAATAAATTTATTGGTGATAAATAAAATGCGTATCCATAAAACAGGAAGCAAAAATATGAATAGAGATAAAACTTGTAGAATAATCGGGGCATTTCTGATTATCATAACAATACTTATACTTGTTTTGAATCCAGATATAAAAGCCCTACCAGCATTTATTTCGGGTGTCTTTGTGGGCGTTGGAATCGGATTGCTGACGACCGGCGAAAACGTAATTTTCTACTGGAAATATAAGATTAAAAAAGAATAGAACGATTGAGTACAGATTTATCTTGACTCCGTTTGAATAACAAGAAGCGCTATGGAAGGAATATTCATGAAAACGATTCTAAAGTGGAGTATAATTGTTTTTTTAGGATTGCAGATAAGCTGCCGTTCGCATGAGCTAAATCATTCGGTAACTACGGCATTCGGCCGTTTCAATTATTCGGAAAACGACATGAATACGATTACCGATTTAGTACATGCTTGCAATGTTCATCTTCCGCAAATATCCAAGGATTTGAATTTACAAATAAATAATTCTGTAGTAATCGAATTATACCCGAGCCAGGACGAATATAATAGAAACATTATGAACTCAGATTTAAAAAACAGTCCGGCGATTTCCGGCAATGGTAAAATTCAAATTGTCTCGCCCCTAGCAAAAATTAGAAGCGGTGGATTAAAATATGAAGACAGATTATTATTTCTAATTCACGAATACATTCATCTTCTTATCGATAAATTGAAGCCGGAGCCCCCAATATTTATTGACGAAGGAATCGCGTGCTACTATTCCTCTTATGATTTTTACATGTCATCCACCAAAAAATATTTGAAGCAATTGAATTTTACACCTTCTGTTGAACAGCTTGTAAACCATTACTATGATTTACCCGTGCCAGACTTATTTTCATTTTTGTTTATAGACTATATCGTTAAGTCAAAAGGGAAGGATATTCTACCGGTTCTGCTAAGGCAGCCTGAAATATACTTTAGTCAGGAAGTTGACAAGAACTGGAAGAGTTATATTCAACAAAATTATTTTCCGGATTAATTTTCCTATGGGTCGATTTAAGGGAAGCATTTTTCGGAAGCAATTTTGATCACTGTTGGAAGAATAATAAAATATAATTTTTATTATTAATCATAAAAAGGTATTCAATGAAAAATATGAATCTCTATTTCCTGATCGGGCAACTAGCAATGGCAGCCGGTGTGCTTCTCAATATCTTCTTTAAAGATAATAATATGATTTCCTTTATCAGCGGTTTCCTGGTAGGATTGTCGCTGGTATTTAATTTTTTCTATTACTTTTATATTAACTCAAGAAAAGAAAAATAAATTGGTCTTTTTAGATTAATCCTTGACTGGCCGAATAATTTTTGATTCGCCGCACTTCGAAATTCGAAAAAAGCCATGAAGCGTGAGTAGGATAAGTGAAATTCATTGTATAGGAGACAAATAAAATTCCTCAATGATTAGGAGTTATTCTTTTCCTTGAAATAGTCCGCCCTCTTTTATAGTTTACTTCCAGGCAAATCCCTTCTTAAACAAATTAAAGTTACTTTTGAATTCAAGGAGATAGTAATGAACTATACACAAGAGCTGCTGACTAATAAAATTATATTCTTCACTTTTATGAAGGAGAAATACAAAGTATTTGAGAATTCGAATATCTTCTTTCGCGATCTACAGTACGCAATAAAAAGTTATTATGAAAAGAAAGAACAAAAAATCTCTTACGCCGTTGCAGAAAAAATTGCATTCGAATTTGTAAAATCTTTAGAAAATGAAGGCCAGTTAAAAAAAATAGCTCCCAATGCGTGGAAAGTGAATTTTTCGCTCGGTTCTAATGTTAAGGAAGTAGTTGAAGAAAAAACGCAACAGAACTAAGAAAGGCAGCAGCAAATGAGCGATCAAATGAACGCCACTTCGGTTGAAAAAACCGAAATAGACATTACCGAAAAAGCCATCAAACAGGCAAAACGGATCAAAGAAGAAAATAATATTCCCGAAGATTACGGTTTGCGCGTCGGCGTTAAGGGCGGCGGATGTTCGGGTTTAACATACCAATTGGGCTTCGATGCCGACAGCAAAGACGGAGATACGGTAATTCAAAAAGACGGATTAAAATTATTCGTTGACGGTAAAAGTTTGTTCTACCTTTCCGGAACAGTTCTAGATTTCAGCGACGGATTAAACGGACGGGGATTTGTGTTCAATAATCCTAATGCGGTAAAGACTTGCGGATGCGGTGAGTCTTTCGGAGTATAGAAATGAATCGCAAAAAGTTTCTTGGTTCCATAGGATTGTTTACTGTTGCCGGCAGCTTCAAAAAAATTGAAGGTGTAACGAATAAAATTAATCAATCAATAATTAGGAGTAATATAATGAGTAAATTCGAATTGGCCCCGCTACAATATGCGTTTGATGCCTTAGAACCATACATAGATGCACGCACAATGGAAATTCACCACGATAAACATCATGCGGCATACGTAAACAACTTAAACAAAGCAGTCGAAGGAACAGAACTGGCTGGTAAATCTTTAGAAGAATTGTTTAAGAATATTTCCAAAGCCCCAGCTGCGGTTAGAAACAACGGCGGCGGAGTTTATAATCACGATTTGTTCTGGAACGTAATGGGACCGAACAAAGGCGGTGAACCTACAGGCGCGCTTGCAGACGCAATCAAAAGCACGTTCGAATCGTTTGACAAATTTAAAGAGTTATTCAGCAATGCGGCAGCTACACGTTTCGGTTCCGGTTGGGCCTGGCTGGTTGTTTCCGGCGGAAAACTTGTTGTCGCCTCTTCCCCAAATCAGGATAATCCTTTGATGGATATCTCGGAAGTTAAAGGCCAGCCGATTCTTGGTTTGGATGTTTGGGAACATGCCTACTATTTACATTACCAGAACAGAAGACCGGATTATATTTCGGCCTGGTGGAATGTAGTCAACTGGGATTCGGTTGCTAAGAATTTTGCCGCTGCTAAATAAATTTCGGAAGCCCCGACCCCCTATTACAACTCGAGTTGTTTTGAATAATTTAATCCCCGGTTCTTCCGGGGTTTTGTTTACCCGGCATACACAACTTTAACAAGTTTCCCCTCCACACCAATTTAAGTTCTAATTTTAGAATCTCCAGCGGCACAAGAAAAATCAATCTTTAAATTGATTACGAACGCTCGATAATAAATAGGAATTCTCTTTATTAAGGTAAACCATGTTAAAACCGAGGGATGGAAATGTCCGGTAAAACATTAGTGCGGTTCAAAAAATATTTATTCTCCATAGGAATCACCATTGCAATTTTATTGATCGCTGGTGAACTGTGGGGCTACAAAATTCTTAACGATGTGAATTTTCAGACGAACAATGATTCTTTTTCTCTTGGAAAAGAATTGTTCTTTTGGGGAATGACCGGTTCAACGCTGACGATAGTTGTTTTATCCATTTACATGTTCTTTAATTTTTATAGTCCGCTCAAATCCGTACAAGAAAAGATTAGATCCATGGCAGAGAAGGATTTCGTTTCTGTTTCGAGATCTCTTTCCGAAATGGCTCACGGCAATTTAACCACCAATATGAAAATTGAAACGGGCGGCTTTAACGGAATTACATACAACGGCAGCATTGGAGAAATAACAAAAGGGATCAACTCCATCATTGCGGCTTTGAATGAAGCCACAAAAGATTTTAATTCCGCAACAGACAGTCCTTGCCGGCGATTGCTTTACATCGGGGCGGATTCTTACCTGGAAGGACGGGCCTGCGCCGAGAAAATGGCCTCTTCGCTAAACGGCAGAGGTAAAGTTGCCGTCATCTTGGAAAGATTTAATATTATCGGCCATGCACTAAGATATAAAGGATTTAAGAATTTACTCCAGGATAAATATCCAAATATAGAAATTGTCGAAGCGGCAGAAGACAATTATTCCTCGGCCGAGGGTTATAATATCACAAAGAAATTTTTACAAAAGCATTCCGACCTTGGAGGGATTTACGTTTCTCACGGAGGTGAAAACGCAGCTAAATATATTTTAGAATCCGGCAGCAAAGGACGAATTAAAATAATCTGCCACGATCTCGGCGACGAAACGATGTATTATGTAGAGCAAGGTGTAATTACTGCAACGCTTTCCCAGGATGTGCTTGCTCAGGGACACGATCCTGTAATTCATGTTTTCAATCACATTGTAGATGGATGGAATCCTCCGCAGCCGCGCATGCTAACAACAATGGAATTTGTAAATCAAGAGAACTATCAAAAATATTGGCAACGAGGAAAAGGCATAATCGAATCCAAGGAGATGACTGAAAGAAGACCGAAACCAATTAAGTGTTCTCAAAGGCAGGTTAAAATTGCCGTACTGGGCAGAGAAGGAAGCGCGTTTTTTATGGCGCTTAAAAAAGGCGTTGAATCTGCCGGCGACAAATTAATTTCGTTCAACGGAACGGTTGACTGGATAATTCCGAAAGGGTTCTATACCAATAACGGATTTGATGTAACTGCTAAAGTTTACGGCGCCGCAATAGAAGAATGCATCGACAAAAAGTACGATGCGGTTTGTGTAGGCATTTACGATAAAGACCTTGTTGCCTACATTGATAAAGCCGTTGCAAAAGGTTTAACTGTAGCCACCTTTAACAGCGAGCCCATGAATTTACGCGGCCTATTAAAAACTCTTTCGGAACAAACAAAAAAACTTTTGGAATACAGCAACCGGCTTTCGCAAGTATCCCGGCATTCGGTCGATTCCACGATTCACAGCGCAAAAGCAATTCAGGACATGGCACAAAGTCTCGTCGAGGAAGCCGATTCTGTCGGTGTTGCAAATACTAATATGAGCCAAATTTCCGCCTCGATTGAAAATATCGCGCGCGATTCCCACGATCAAAAATTGGCCGCCGACGATGTTTCCGCAGCTGCTTTCGAAATATCCGATGCTGTTGACTCGGCAAATTCGGTAGTTGTAGAGGTTGTTAAATCTTCCGGCGAAGCAACGGAAATTGCAAAGAAAGGCGCCGCCTCTGTAATGCAAAATTTAGATCAAATGAAATTAGTGCAGGAAACAGTTAATATTTTTGCTACTAAGATTGAAGGCATGGCGCAGCAGTCGGAACAAATTGAAGAAATCATCGGTACTATTGAAAGTATTGCCGAACAAACTAATTTGCTCGCATTGAATGCCGCAATAGAAGCGGCAAGAGCAGGCGAATACGGGCGCGGATTCGCCGTGGTTGCCGATGAAGTGAGAAACCTTGCGGAACGTTCCGCTTCCGCTACAAAACAAACTTCCGACCTGATAAATAAAGTTCAGCAAAATATTAACGATTCGAGCAAGTCAATTCAAAGTGTTGTTGAAAAGGTTAAGGAAGGCACACTTGTCGCGGCGCAGTCCGGCGATGCAATTGATAAACTTCTAAGTTCCTCGGAGAACATGGGCCGTCATATAAATGAAATGGCGGATGCCAATCAAAAGATATCGACAATAATGTCGCGCCTGCTTTCATCAATCGAAAAGATTTCCGGCGTGGTGGATCAAAATATGAGCGCAACCGAAGAATTAAGCACGGGTATAAAAGATACGGTTTCTACGTTGAATAATATCTCGGAGATAAGCAGAAGCAATGCGTCAACAATCAACGCTATTTCCGAAAAGTCTGTTGAAACTGAAAAAGAGGTTGAAGAGCTTGGGCATGTCGCGGCTTATTTAACATCAATGGCTCATGAGCTACAAGCGGCCACAGTCCAGTTTAAAATTGAAGCTGATTGATCTTATAAAATTAAACGGCTACACCGGTAAACTTTAAACGGTTGATTGCTCTTTGTAAAGAAGCTTCGGCGCGCAAAATATCAACATCTCCCCTGCTACCAACAGATAATCTTTCTTTTGCGCGTTCGTAAGAACCACGCGCCCTATCAATATCTATTTCATCCTTGGTTTCAACGCTGTCGGCAAGAACTATAATCGAATTATTTCTTACTTCTACGGTTCCGCCGCCTGTAGCGTATTCAATCTTCTTTCCTTCGGTGTCTTCGAGTTTTATTCTTCCTGTTTCAAACGAGCTTAACAGCGGCGCATGATTAAACAACAC
>DAIEQA010000164.1:0-1906 GCA_027348115.1 Ignavibacteriales bacterium | reverse complement strand
AAAAATAAAAAATTAAAAAACTGGGCATGGATTTCTCCCAACGCGCAAAATTCCGACGATGATTGGAAAGCGTTGTTCGGTAAAATGTGTAAGTCGGGGATACACGCAATACTTCCCGAAGTGTTCAACAGCAGGTTTGCTTTATATGACAGCAAATTTTTACCGGTGAAAGATAAATGGCTCGAGCGTATTCTGCCGATTGCAAAATCGGAAGGTCTGGAAGTACACGCGTGGATTTGGACAATGATCTGCAACATTGAAGAGATTTATACCAGCCATCCGGATTGGTACATGGTGAACGGAAAAGGAGAGTCATGTCTTGTGAATCCAGCTTACGTTGAATGGTACAGATTCCTTTGCCCTTCTCGTACAGAGCCGATGGACTTTATTGCAAGGCGGGTTGAAGAGCTTGCTCAGATTGATCAGCTTGATGGAATTCATCTGGACTATATCCGCTATCCCGATGTAATTATTGCGCCGTCGCTGCAGCCGAAATACGGAATCACTCAAGACCGCGAATATCCGCAATATGATTTTTGCTACTGCGATGTCTGCCGCAAAACATTTAAAGATAAGACCGGTATCGATCCTTTCGAATTAAAAGATCCTACAGCTAATGTTGAATGGAGGCAATACCGCTACGATACAATAAGCAATCTCGTAAACAACAAACTAATCCCGATAGCGCGCCGGCATAAAAAAGAAATTACCGCAGCGGTCTTTCCGCCGTTTAACTGGATACTTGAGCGTCAGCAGTGGCCCAATTGGAATCTGGATGCGGTGCTTCCAATGATTTATAACAGCTTTTATTATGAAGGGATTGAATGGATAAAAGAACAGACCGAGAAAGGAAAATATTCGCTGCGGAAATCTGAGCCGTTGTACAGCGGCTTGAGCATTTCCTCATACAGCCCCGAAGGATTGCAAGCGGCAGTCGAAGCGGCGCTTGCCGGCGGCGCAGATGGACTAGCGTTGTTTACAGGCAACGGAATGTCCGATGCGCAATGGAAAATATTCGCGAAAGTTATTTCTGATTAGCGGTTTTCAAATTCAAGTTGGATTTCTCGCAGCCAAATAAATAATCCTTAGCAGATGCAAATCCTCGTATGAAATTTCTTTGTTGAATTTTTCGAAAATATTGGACAGCGTGGTTGTACCGTCTTCTTTAAATGCTTCGAAAACTTTTTGATGTTCGCTTTCATGAAGTGAAATTTTGTCTCTTAACCCATCTGATCGGATTTTATTGCCTTCGTTTATATACCGCGCAAAGTGAGAAATGATCGTCTGCGGCTTAACATTAAACTCTGCAGCAAGTTCGTCGATTGATTTCCCTTTATTAAATGCCTCTCCAATAATTATGTGTCGACGATCGGGATTATCTTTTTGCTTTTGTCTTTTCCTTTTGCTTGGTGCCGCAGAAAATGGTTTTGACTGAATATTTTTTCTCCGGCAGTAGCTTTTTATTAATGTAAGAAAAATGCTTCCGTAATTCTCAAGCTTGTTAATCCCGATGCCGCTTATACCGAGCAGGTCGTTTTCTGTTTGCGGATAAAGGGCAGCCATTTGTACTAAAGTTTTATCTGAAAAAATTGCAAATGGCGGAATGCTTCTGTCGTCCGCAAGCTCTTTCCTTTTCTTCCGAAGAAGTTCGAACAGCTCGCGGTCGTAATTTTCTTCGGCGCCCTTCGGAAGCCTCATTTTTTTTGAAGACGGCTTTGACTCTTTTAGAAATCCTTTAACCTTTCCGCCGTTAAAAAGAACGTCGTTTGCTTTCGGGGCAAGCTTCAGGCTGCCGAATTCCAGATCTCTGATAAGAATTTCTTTTCTGACTAACTGGTGGACCAAGTTATGCCACTGCTTCTTATCGAATTCTTTTCCGATGCCGTAAACGGATAAGTTTTGGTGT
>DAIEQA010000163.1:0-7294 GCA_027348115.1 Ignavibacteriales bacterium | reverse complement strand
CATCAGATTTGAGGGAGGCAAGAACGCGACAGGAAAAGTATGGGCAGATGATTTTATGTTGTTGGGAAGAGCCGGCGCGTGGGCAGGTCAGAACTGGAACACATCGGTAGAGATGCCGACGGGATGGAATTACTGGTTGCCACCGAACGGAGGCAATGACGGAAAGTTGAGTAATGGCTTTGAGAACACGGTAGTAACGACGGAACAAGCGCATACTGGTTTACATTCATTGAAGTTCGATTTACCTTTTACACGAGCGCCACACGACGCATGGGTAGGAACGAAGAGATACTTGTTGAATGATGTAAAAGCCGGGGACATGATAAGAATCAGCGTATGGATAATGGCAAATAATCTTGTGCCGGATTCAGCGGCAAAATATCCAGGAACGTGGTCAGTAGGAATCACCCCAATATTCCACAGCGGCTACTTACCGAATGATGCTTATGATGAGATCGGAGCGAAGGATTTGGTATTTACATTTCCGAATGTAACATCGTTCGGCTGGACGAAGTATTATGTAGATGTACAAGTGCCGAATAATCCGAATGCGAAAGCACTATCTGTAAGACTCCATCCATACTCAAGATTCACGGGAACGATATACTTCGATGATGTTGAAGTTCAGGTGATCAATACCGTTACTGATGTTAACAATACTAATGCGGTTCCTGTATCTTACACATTGAACCAAAATTATCCCAATCCTTTTAATCCGAGCACAATTATAAGCTACTCTTTGCCGGAAGCAGCGATTGTTACACTCAGAATCTATGATGTACTTGGTAGAGAAGTTAAGACTCTTGTTAGCGAACAGCAAGCTGCCGGAACATATAGAGTAAATTGGAATGGCGATAATAATTACGGGGCAAAAGTTGCAAGCGGTGTTTATATCTATAGAATAGTAGCCGGTGCCAACTTTATGCAGACTAAAAAAATGATCTTACTCAAGTAGTGCATTTCGGAGCCGGAATAAAATTATTATTCCGGCTCCATTTCTTATAATTTTTATTTTTTACGAATTTGTAACTCAAAGAAAAAGTTAAAATGCGCGGGTGAAGTTAATGTTCGCTAAAAGAATAATGATGAAATGGTTGTTTTTGATTATTTGCTTTTCTATTTGTTCCAGCAGCGCTTTGTATGCGGGCACGACGGGAAAAATAGCCGGAAAAGTTATAGATAAAAAAACTGGTGAAACTTTAATTGGAGTGAATGTTGTTCTGGTAGGAACAACTATGGGAGCCGCTTCCGATCTCGACGGAAATTATTTTGTCATTAATATTCCGCCGGGAGTTTATGAAATCAAAGCTTCCTTAATCGGCTATGCACCTGTTGTTATTCAAAATGTCCGGGTATCCATCGATCAAACTACCAGAATTGATATAGAGATGGTGGAAAAAGCTCTTCAAGTTGCAGATATTATTGTAACAGCTGAGAAGCCGATTGTCAGAAAAGACCTAACCTCAACAGAAGCAAAAGTGAGTGGCGATAAAATTGCCATGCTGCCTTTGGAAGATGTTCAATCCGTTGTTAATCTTCAAGCGGGTGTGGTTGATGGGCACTTTAGAGGCGGACGAAGCAACGAAGTTAAGTACTTGATCGACGGAGTTTCTGTTAACGATGCATTCTCAGGTGCTTCCGCTTTGGAAGCAGAAGTAAATAGTATTCAAGAAATTGAAGTCTTGACAGGCACCTTCAATGCAGAGTACGGAGAGGCGCTTTCCGGCGTTGTTAATCAAGTAACAAAAGTTGCCGGTGATAAAATTGACGGCGACATTTCAGCGTACACCGGAAATTATTTTAGTACGCGCTCAAGCTTATTTCCAAACATAAACCGATTTGATCCTTCCAAGATTTACAACGTTCAGGGAAACGTAAGCGGTCCAATTCCGGGAACGAATAATTTTCTAAAATTTTTTCTATCCGGTCGTTATTTATACGACGACGGATTCATTTACGGCAGACGCATGTTCAATCCTTCGGACTCATCAAATTTCTCTGCGAACGATCCGAAAGATTGGCACATAGGCGCTACCGGCGATAACAAATATGTCCCGATGAATTACAGCAAGAGACTTACACTTCAAGGCAAGTTATCGCTAAATATCGGCGGTGGAAAAGGAATTGTCTTAAGCGGACTATACCAGGACAATCAATACAGAACTTACGATCACCAATTCCGTTTAGATCCCGATGGTGATTATACATATTACCAGAAAAGTTATTTGGGAAGTCTTAACTACACACTTGTTCTCAGTAATTCGGCGTTCATAGATTTTATAGGTTCTGCTTTTGTTAGCGACTACAAACAATATGTTTTTGAAAATCCGTTTGATCCGCGTTATGTTAAACCGGAAAGGATGCGAGACGTAAGCGGCAATGCATTTTTAACCGGCGGAACCGAGAACTGGCATTTCAACAGGACAACAACAACGTGGAGCGCTAAAACAGACCTGACCTGGCAGATCAATAATATTCATCAGTTTAAGACCGTTGTGGAATTGCAGCTGCATAATCTAGATTATCTCGATTATCAGATTGTAATTGACGCAACAACTCAATACAAACCAACTTTGCCTTCACCTGGTTCATTCAATTATAATAAGTACAATACCAAACCGTACCAGTTTGCTTTCTACATGCAGGACAAAATTGAATTAGATTATTTAGTCGTGAATATCGGTTTGCGTTTGGATTATTTTGAACCCGACGGAAAATATTTGAAGAATCCGGATAACATTGCGGCGCTTGACGGATTATTGCCCCCGTTCCCGGATTCATTGATGACAACCGCAAAAGCCAAATATCAAATTAGTCCGCGCATTGGAATTTCTTATCCCATCACGGATAAAGGTGCAATACATATTTCGTACGGCCATTTTTTCCAGATTCCGCCGTTCGAATATCTTTATCAAAATCCCAACTTCCGCATTCCGTTAACGGGAAATTATCCAAACAATATCGGGAATACTATCGGCAATGCTGATCTTGCTGCCCAACAAACAATAATGTACGAAATAGGGTTGCAGCAGGAGCTAACGCAGGAAATTGGAGTTACCTTAACAGGGTATTATAAAGATATTCGAAATCTTCTCGGAACAGAAATTCATATTAAGAACGATTTTAAAAAATTCAGCAAGCTGATTAATAGAGATTACGGCGCGGTAAAGGGATTTACAATTTCATTTGAAAAAAGATTCAGTGATGGATTCGGTGCAAGCCTAGATTACACGTTCCAGGTTGCAAAGGGAGATGCTTCCGATCCGAACGATGCGTTTAATAAAGCTCAGGCAAGTCCTCCAATTGAAATCAATAAGCAACTGGTTCCCTTGAATTGGGATAGACGCCACTCTCTCAATTTTACAATTACTGCCGGAGTACCGGGAGATTTTATTGCTAGCGCTATCGGCAGACTTGGATCGGGACTTCCTTACACTCCATCGTTGATTAATCAGAGAACCGGTTTGGAAAACAGCGAGAACAAGCCGACTTATTTTAATGTTGATCTGTATCTAACAAAATATATGGAACTTTTCGGGACACGATTTTCAGTCTTCTTGAAAGTTTATAATTTGTTTGACACTGCTAACGAAGTTGACGTGTTCGGCGATACGGGAAGAGCAGGTTACACTCTCGAACTAACGCGTGCGCAAGAAGCTCCGCGCGGTGTTAATACATTGCAAGATTACTTTACGCGTCCAGATTTTTATTCGGCACCGAGACAAATTACGCTTGGTGCGTCTTTCAATTTTTAGTTTTGCGAAAACGGAGGTTTAAGTTGTTCAGGCGAATGACTTTCTTTACACTAATTCTTGTTTGCATTTTCTTATCCAACTATGGTTATGCTCAGAGAATAGTGGATAAGAACAAAGGGGACCATAATCAAACCAGAAAAGGATTCATGGACGGCAATCTTGCCGCAACTGTTTATTACAATTTCGGAGAGATTGCGGACTGGCAGAATGAGCCGAGCAGAAGCGGCGTTTGGCCGAAAGGTACTAATCACACTTACGTTGACGGTGTGGCAATCATTGTTCAAGCCGAAGCGAAAGATCCTGCTGGAAATTTAATCCATCCTCTCGAAACAAACTATTATGAGTTCACACGCTACAACCCCGCAACCGGTATTACTTATGGTTGGTGGCCGTTGCCAGGGTATGCAGCGCCTTACTCTTCATCTCCGGCAAGAAGCGACGACAATTCTACATGGCCCATGACGTGGCCCGATAGAACTTCGGATTGGAACGGTTACTGGAACGGATTTTTCGGTAAAGGCGTAATGAATGCCGACGTGGAAACATTCTTTGTTTTTGACGACAATGAGGATAGAGAATACATTCTAAAAAATAATTTTAAACCGGATACTTTTGATCCTACGCGCGGCGGTTTGGGAATGCAGGTTAAGGCAAGAGGATTTCAATGGTCGCAAGTTCTAGCGCAAGACGTAATCTTCTGGTATTATGAAATTACAAATATGACAACCACCGATTATGATAAGACTCTCTTTGCTCAGTACGTAGATTGGGGAATAGGAGGTCATGACAATTCTTCCAACAATGCCGGAGACTATAACGAAGTTTTGGCTATGTCCTATGCATGGTCAACAGTTGCGTTTGGAAATCCTGGTAATTGGAGTCCGGTTGGTTTAGCCGGATATGCATTTCTGGAAAGCCCGGGAATTTCGAACGACAGAGTTGATAACGATTATGACGGTCTTACCGACGAACGCAGGGACAACGACGCAAAAGTTTTCATCAATAATGTTAATCAAGATCCTTACATAAAAAATCCGGATCGTGATACAGTTAGGTTTCACCAATTCTACGGCTATGCGTGGAGGCCGCACTGGGATGCAGATGAAAATGCTAATTGGCGTCCTTACACGGATTTGAACGGCAACGATAAATGGGATAACGGCGAACCGTTGAACGATGATGTTGGTACCGATGGAATTGGACCTTTGGATGCCGGATATAGCGGTCCTGATGCCGATGGATCGGAAGGAGACGGCAAACCAGAACAAGGAGAACCAAACTTCGGGATTTTAGATAAGGATGAATCCGATCAATTGGGCTTAACCGGATTTGCAATTTATCCGGTTCACAAATACGAATTGAACAGAGACGAAGAAAATTGGCAAGTGCTTTCGGGTCTGCCGGCACCGCACGGGCAATCGTTGGCTGGCGTTAATCTTGCGAATTATTTCTCAAGTTATCTTTTCCACCTTGACGGAAGAAATACTTATTCTCAAAGTACAGGCACAATGGAAGAGACCGGTGAGACCGAGCGATTTTCCATGTCTATGATTTTCGGTATCGATCAAGATGATCTGTTCCGAAGAAAAAGAACCGTGCAGCAGATTTATAATGCGAATTACAGATTTGCCAAACCTCCGGAAAAACCGATTGTAAAAGTCATTTCAGGCGATCATAAAGTAACTCTGTTCTGGGATGACAGAGCAGAAAAAACATTCGATGCTTTTTATCAAAGATATAATTTTGAAGGTTACAGAATTTATAGATCGACAGAAGCGAATTTTCTAGAAGATCAGGTTATCACCGATGCTTATGGTAAAGCAACATTCCGCAAACCGATAGCACAATTCGACAAGATCGACGGCGTCAAAGGTCTTCACCCAATTGATGTGAACGGCGCATTGTTTTACTTAGGCGACGATTCGGGACTTCAGCATTCATACATTGATACCACTGTTGAGAACGGACAAACTTATTACTACGCCGTTGTGGCTTACGACCAAGGATTTACTACTACAACTGTTGAAGGAAAATTTGAAGGAATTCCTCCTTCGGAAACAACGAGTATTATTAAAGTTGATATTAACGGGAAGATCAAAACAGATGTTAACACGGCGGTCGCTACACCACGCGCACCTGCCGCAGGATATATTGCACCACAAATAAAAAACTTTACCGCCACAGGCCCAGGAACCGGAACGGTTTCAGTTCAAGTGCTTGACCCGGACTCGGTAAAAAAATCTCATACTTACAGAATTGAATTCAAAGACAACACGGTTTTTCATACCAACCCGCATCCTTCATTCAGTTTAATTGATTATACTACTAATGATACATTGTTTAATTACACTCGTATAATCGGGAATAAAGCCCAGACCTCCGTCAAACACGGTTTTACAGTTGAGATCAATAACGATACTTCCGTTGTTGTTGATCAAGAAAAATCCGGATGGAGAATTGGAGGCAGCAACTACATTGTGAAGCTCGGGTTCGATTCGCGGTATGCCGGTGCGTACAACTCAAAACGAATAAACTATCCCGGCGATTTCGACATTTATTTTGTGAATTCATCCGAAGGCGATCTAGGATTTCCTGCAACTTCATTCAGCAGCCCCAATCCTTCCAACATCGTAATTAAAAATCTTACTGACGGCATAGATCACAATCAATTTATTTTTAGAGATATAAACAAGGACGGATTATTCAACGATGACGATGCAATATTTCTTGCGTTCGGAGATTCAACCGGAAAGAAAGCGACGGATTTTTCAAACTTGAGAGTTGGATGGTCGATTACGCTGACAAAAGATACTACAATTGCCCCGGATAAACAGAAACCGCCGCAGACGGGAGACATTTTCCGTGTCATAACAAAAAAACCTTTCAGAACGGGAGAGTATTTTCAATTTCAGTCTCAAGCTCAATCATTTGAAAGTGCAAAAGCTGTAAAAGATTTGGATAATATTGCAGTCGTACCGAATCCTTACGTTGGTGCTGCTTCATGGGAACCGGCTACAACTCAAGTGGGCCGCGGGGATAGACTAATTTATTTTATTCATCTTCCGGCGCAATGTACAATTAGAATATACACTCTCAGCGGTAAACTTGTAAAGACATTGGAACACAACAGCAGTATTTCTAACGGACAGGAACCGTGGAATCTAATTTCTCAGGACGGTATGGATATAGCATACGGCATTTATATCTTTCAAGTATCCGCACCTGGAATAGGAGACAAAATTGGAAAGTTTGGAATCATCAAATAAGAAAATAAATATTAAAGCAAGGAAGACAATGTTCAGTAGGCAACTCGCAAAATATGGCGTGCTGATACTTTGCATGATTTTTACTTCGGGAACAATGTTGGCACAAAGAGTTTCTAAAACGGGAACAACAGCTGCCAGTTTTTTAGAAATAGGTGTCGGCGCCAATGCGGATGCACTGGGTGGTGCTTTTGTCAGCATTGCTAATGATGCTTCGGCATTGTACTGGAATGCAAGCGGCATAGCAAATGTTTCTCAAACCGAAATTCTGGTCTC
>DAIEQA010000156.1:0-15857 GCA_027348115.1 Ignavibacteriales bacterium | reverse complement strand
GGCGATTACACTTACTATCAAAAAAGTTATCTCGGAAGTTTGAACTTCACTCTTGTTCTCAGCAATTCGGCATTTATAGATTTTCTCGGTTCGGTATTTGTAAGCAAGTACAAACAATATGTTTTTGAAGATCCGTATGATCCCCGTTACGTTAAACCCGAAAGGATGCGCGACGTAAGCGGCAACGCTTTCTTAACAGGCGGAACCGAAAACTGGCATTTCAACAGGACAACAACAACGTGGAGTGCAAAGACGGATCTCACTTGGCAGATAAATAATATTCATCAATTTAAAACCGGTCTCGAACTCAAACTTCACAATCTCGATTATCTCGACTATCAAATAGTTATCGACGCGACTAACGGGTATAAACCAACTTTACCTTTACCCGGATCGTTCAATTATAATTCATACAACACAAAGCCGTACCAGTTTGCTTACTACCTGCAGGATAAAATTGAGTTGGACTATTTGGTTGTGAACGTTGGAGTGCGCCTGGATTATTTTGAACCCGACGGAAAATATTTAAAGAACCCGGATAACATTGCCCAACTGGACGGATTGCAGCCGCCGTTCCCGGATTCACTAATGGCAACGGCAAAAGCAAAATATCAGGTAAGCCCGCGCATCGGTATCTCTTATCCTATAACGGATAAAGGCGCTATACATATTTCGTACGGGCATTTTTTCCAAATTCCCCCGTTCGAATACTTATATGAAAATCCTAACTTCAGAATTCCTTTAACCGGAAGTTACCCGAACAATATCGGTAATGTAATCGGCAATGCCGATCTTGCTGCGCAGCAAACAATAATGTATGAAATAGGGTTGCAGCAGGAATTGACTCCTGAAATAGGCGTTACGTTAACGGCTTATTATAAAGACATCAGAAATTTACTCGCGACGGAAATTCATATTAAAAATGATTTTAAAAAATTCAGCAAGCTGGTTAACAGGGATTACGGCGCGGTCAAAGGTTTTACCGTTTCGTTCGAAAAGAGATTTACCAACGGCTTCGGCGCAAGTTTGGATTACACTTTCCAGGTAGCAAAAGGAGACGCTTCCGATCCGAACGACGCGTTTAATAAGGCACAGGCAAGTCCGCCAATCGAATCGAACAAACAGCTTGTTCCGTTAAATTGGGATCGACGGCATTCATTAAATTTTACAGTTACCGCTGGCATACCCGGAGATTTTATCGCGAGCGCTATCGGAAGACTCGGTTCCGGTTTGCCTTATACTCCATCGTTGATAAATCAAAGGACCGGTTTGGAAAACAGCGAGAACAAGCCGACTTACTTCAATGTCGATCTTTACTTAACCAAGTATTTGGAATTGTTCGGCCAGCAGTTTTCCGTTTTCTTAAAAGTTTACAACCTGTTTGATACCGCGAATGAGCTCGATGTATTCGGCGATACGGGAAGAGCGGGATATACTTTGGAGCTTACAAGAGCTCAGGAAGCACCGCGCGGCGTTAACACTTTGCAGCAATATTTTACTCGTCCAGATTTTTATTCGGCGCCAAGACAAATTACTTTGGGCGCATCTATGAATTTTTAGTACTGTTAAAACGGAGGTTTGAGTTGTTCAAGAGAATAACTTTTTTATCATTCATTTTAATTTGTCTTTCGATTTTCTACGGCAACGATTATGCTCAAAGAATTGTCGATAAAAACAAGGGCGACCATAATCAAACGCGCAAAGGATTTATGGACGGCAACCTTGCTGCTACGGTTTATTATAACTTCGGAGAAATTGCCGACTGGCAAAACGAACCGAGCCGGAGCGGAGTTTGGCCCAAGGGTACGAATCATACATACGTTGACGGCGTAGCAATCATTGTTCAGGCCGAAGCAAAAGATCCTGTCGGAAATGTTATTCATCCTCTCGAAACAAATTATTACGAATTTACCCGTTACGATCCCGCGACAGGAATTACCTACGGATGGTGGCCTCTGCCGGGCTACGCCGCTCCTTATTCGTCTTCGCCTGCAAGAAGCGACGACAATACAACCTGGCCGTTTGCATGGCCGGACAGAACTTCCGATTGGAACGGTTACTGGAACGGATTTTTCGGCAAGGGAGTTTTGAACGCCGACGTTGAAACATACTTTGTGTTTGATGATAACGAAGATAGAGAATATGCTCTTAAAAATAATTATCACCCGGATGCAGACGATCCTACCCGTGGCGGTTTGGGTATGCAGGTTAAAGCAAGAGGATTTCAATGGTCGCAGGTTCTTGCGCAGGACGTAATCTTCTGGTACTACGAAATTACAAACATGACTACAACGGATTACGAGAAAACTTTATTTGCCCAGTACGTCGATTGGGGCATAGGCGGTCACGATAACTCTTCCAATAATGCCGGCGATTATAATGAAGTGCTGGCTATGTCGTATGCGTGGTCTACAGTAGCGTTTGGAAATCCCGGCAACTGGAGTCCTGTTGGATTAGCCGGTTACGCGTTTTTGGAAAGCCCCGGCGTTTCAAACGATGGAGTCGATAACGATTACGACGGCTTAACAGATGAGCGCAGAGATAACGACGCGAAAGTTTATATAACAAATGTTAATCAGGATCCATTCATAAAAAATCCCGATCGCGATACGGTAAAGTTTCACCAGTTTTACGGATATCCGTGGAGACCTCATTGGGATGCAGATGAAAACGCTAACTGGCGTCCTTACACGGATGTCAACGGTAACGGCAAGTGGGATCCCGGCGAACCTTTGAATGACGATGTTGGTACGGACGGTATTGGTCCTTTGGATGCTGGCTATACCGGGCCAGATCCCGACGGTTCCGAAGCCGATGGCAAGCCTGAACAAGGCGAACCGAATTTTGGAATCTTGGATAAAGACGAATCCGATCAATTGGGCCTAACCGGTTTCGCGATTTTTCCCGTTCACAAATATGAATTAAATAGGGATGAAGAAAACTGGCAGGTTCTTTCCGGTTTGCCTGCGCCGCATGGGCAATCTCTTGCAGGTGTAAACCTTGCTAATTATTTCTCAAGCTATCTTTTCAGTCTGGACGGTAAAAATAAATATTCGCAGACTACCGGCACTCTGGAAGAAACCGGTGAGATGGAACGTTTTTCTATGGCGATGATTTTCGGAATTGATCAAGGCGATTTATTCCGCAGAAAAAAAACCGTTCAGCAAATTTATAATGCCAACTACAGGTTTGCTAAGCCGCCTGAAAAACCGATTGTAAAAGCTATTCCCGGCGATCAAAAAGTTACGTTGTTCTGGGATGACCGTGCGGAAAAAACTTTCGACGCGTTTTATCAGAGATATAATTTTGAAGGATACAGGGTTTACAGATCCACCGAAGCAAATTTTTTGGAAGACCAGGTTATTACCGACGCTTACGGCAAAGCGACTTTCCGAAAACCGATTGCCCAGTTTGATAAGATTGACGGGGTAAAAGGTCTTCATCCCATCGACGTTAACGGCGCGTTGTTTTATTTGGGCAATGATACCGGGCTCAAGCATTCATTTGTCGATACAACTGTTGAGAACGGGCAAACTTATTACTACGCTGTTGTATCTTACGATCAGGGATATACTACCAGCAACGTCACCGGAACGTTCGAAGGAATTCCGCCTTCAGAGTGCACGAGTATTATTAAAGTAGATATTAACGGAAAAGTTAAAACGGATGTTAATACTGCAATGGTTGTTCCTCGTGCGCCGGCTGCGGGTTATATAGCACCGGAAATAAAAAACTTTACTGCAAGCGGGCCGGGAACGGGAACTGTTTCTATTCAAGTCCTGGATCCGGACTCGATAAAAAAATCTCATACGTATAGAATCGAGTTCAAAGACAAAACCGTTTTCCACACGGATTCACATCCTTCATACAGTGTAATAGATTACACGGCGAACGACACATTATTTAAGTTTACTCCTATTTTGGGAAATGAAGCTCAGACCTCGGTTAAACACGGTTTTTCGATCGACCTGACCAACGATACTTCTGTTGTCGTTGATCAGGATAAATCGCGTTGGATAATCGGCAACAGCAATTACATTGTAAAGATCGGGTTCGATTCCCGCTATGCAGGCGCTTACACTTCGAAGCGAATAAACTATCCCGGAGATTTTGATATAACGCTTGTCAACCCTTCCGATGGAGATCAAGGATTTCCCGCAACTTCGTTCAGCAGTCCTAATCCTTCCAACATTGTAATCAAAGATATAACCGACGGGATCGATCACGCGCAATTTATTTTCCGCGATGAAAACAAGGACGGAATTTTTAACGATAACGATGCGGTTTTTCTTGCGTTCGGAGATTCCGTTGGAAAGAAAGCTACTAGTTTTTCAAATCTCCACGTGGGCTGGTCCATAACTCTTGTTAAAGATACAACAATTGCGGAGAACAAACAGAGACCGCCGCAGATCGGCGATGTGTTCCGCGTTGTTACAAAGAAACCTTTTAGAACCGGCGAATATTTCCAGTTCCAATCGCAGGCACAAGCGTTCGATGATTCCAAAGCCGTAAAAGATTTGGACAACATTGCGGTTGTGCCTAATCCTTATGTCGGCGCGGCATCGTGGGAGCCGGCAACTACTCAAGTTGGAAGAGGCGACAGGTTGATTTACTTTATTCATCTTCCGGCAGAATGTACTATCAGGATTTATACTATCAGCGGAAAACTCGTGAAGACGCTGGAACACAGCAGCAACATTTCCAACGGGCAGGAACCGTGGAATTTGATTTCCCAGGACGGAATGGATATAGCTTTTGGTGTTTATGTCTTTCACGTAACCGCACCTGGAATAGGAGAGAAAATTGGAAAGTTCGCAGTCATTAAATAAGAAAATAAAAATTACGGCGAGGAAAAATATGCACTGTAATCTGCTCGCAAAATATATTTTATCGGCTATCATAATTATACTTTTCACCGTTGATGTTTCCGCTCAAAGAGTTTCTAAAACAGGAACAACCGCAGCCAGTTTTTTGGAAATTGGAGTCGGGGCTAATGCCGGCGCTATGGGCGGCGCGTTTGTAAGTATTGCAAACAACGCTTCGGCTATGTATTGGAACGCCAGCGGTATTGCAAACATTACTCAAAACGAAGCATTGGTCGTTCATACAAACTGGATTGCGCAAACATCTTTTGACTACGCAGGACTTGTACTTCCACTCGGAAATTTCGGCAATCTTGGTTTTAGCTTTACTTCTTTGAGCATGGAAGATATGAAGGTGAGAACGGTTGATCAGCCGGAAGGAACGGGAGAATATTTCAGCGCGGGAGATTTGGCCGTGGGAATGTCGTACGCGAGAAATCTCACCGATCGATTTTCAATCGGCTTCTCCGCCAAGTTCATTCAGCAAAAAATTTGGCATATGAGCGCGACCGGTTTTGCCTTTGACGCCGGAACTTTATTCCGTACGGATTTACTCGGAGGAATGGTTATCGGCGCTTCGATTTCGAATTTCGGAACGCCAATGCAGCTTGCCGGCAAAGACGCGCGGCAGTTTATACGTGTGGACGATACAAAGCTCGGTTCCAACGATCAAATTCCAACAGATATTGAAATGGACTCGTGGGATCTGCCGCTGTATTTCCAAATAGGAATTTCGACCAAAGCAATCAACACGCCGGATTATAAATTAACCGTAGCGGTCGACGCTATTCATCCCAACAACGATTTCGAAAGCATGAATGTAGGCACCGAGTTTTCCTTCAAAGACTTTTTATTTATCAGAGGCGGGTACCAATCGTTATTTCTTAAAGATTCCGAAGGCGGTTTAACATTGGGAGTCGGCGTAAATACAAAGATGCTATTCTCCAACACTATTGTTAGTTTTGATTACGCTTACAGGGATTTCGGTCGTTTGGAAGGCGTACATACTTTTTCCGTTGATCTGAAATTTTAGGTAAAACAAATCCGGGTACAATGAGTAAAAATTTATACGTAAAATTCATATTCATTCTTCTTTTAAGCATATCGGTCTTAGCTTCCAACTCTTTATATGCGCAGCAGCAATCGAAAGGTTATGCCGATGACAACGGCAAAGTTATTGCCTCCGTGGGAAAACTAAAAATCACCGCCGGTGAATTTAGGAAAGGGTATGATTATGGGCCGGCGTTTTACAAGAGAGAAAGAAATTCTAAAGACGTATATCTTAAATTTCTTATCAATGAAAAACTTCTTGCATTGGATGGTTACAATCGAAAAGTTGATACGGTAAAGCAAGTAAGAGATATGTTCCGCGCTTTCCATGACGATCTGATTACCGGCGAATTGTTCAACGATGAAATCTTCAACAAGATTAAATATACCAAGCCCGAAGTTGATTCCGTAATAACCGAGAAACAACTGGAAGTGTTTATTAAATGGCTTTACACGCCGGATAAAGACTCCGCCATGATTTATATGGCCGATATGAAAAGCGGAGTTACGTTCGACTCACTATTTAAAAAAGAATGTACGGATAGTTCGGTTTTGAATGATAGGCAGCTGAAGACAAATTTTTATGAACTCAAGCTGAAAAATCCGATCATAGCTAAGATACTTGATACATTGAAAGCCGGAAACGTATCGCTGCCCATTCATGTCCAGGACGGCTGGTACCTGGTAAAGTTGGAAAACATTTCAAGAAATTTGATCGCGACGGAATCCGAAGAGGATAATCTTAGGAGTGAAGCCGTTGAAGCGGTTAAGATGAGAAAGATGGAAGCCGCTTCGGGAAAATATGTTATTGATCTAATGGAGAAAGCTAAACCGGTAATTCGTAAAGAGGAGTTCGGTATTCTTCTTTCTTACATAGGAAATTATATTCTTCCGAAGAAAAAATTTGATGACTGGAAAATGGCTGATAAATTGGATTCGACTTTAGCTTCTCTTAAAGTAAAAGATAAATCCGGTATACCCGCGCTTACGCTTGTTGATTTGAAGAACGGCTCGGTAAGTCTGGCCGATCTGTTGAACTGGTACTGGACGCGCGATCAGTACATCAAATTGAACGAGAATGATTTTACTTCCTACTCAATCTCTCTCAAAGAAATGATTTGGAGAATGGTGCGCGACAAACTACTTGTTGACGAAGCTAACAAAAGAAATCTTTCCCATAGAGCAAGCGTGAAAGAACAGGGAAGATGGTGGAAAGATAAAATTGTTTTTAGCTACGTTAAAAATGAGCTGATTAATTCTGTCATGCTTGAGAATAAAGAAATAGCTCCGAACGAAAAGGATCCTCCGAGTCAAAGCAATGCCGATAAATTAAGCGCCGAGCTTTCAAAAAAAATTCTACATAAGATAAATTGGCTTAAGCAGAGAGAAAAAATTTCAATCAATAAAGATATTCTCAATTCGATTAAGGTTACCGACGAGAACGATCCCAAGGCGATTGAACTTTACACGGTGAAGAAAGGCGGATTGATTCCGCGGACGCCGTACCCAACAATAGATAATGATTGGCGCAGCTGGGAGTAAAATGAAAGCTAAACAGTTGCGGCAGTATATAATTTTATGTTTTGCATTTGCAATTTCATTATTCGCATTTGCTTCATGCGGTAAAGGAAATCACAATCCTAATCATTTAACATATTGGTCTTCCAACAACAGTTACGAAATTGAATTCGCAAAGTACATTACAGATGGCTGGAATAAAGAACATCCAAACTCAAAAGTAAGTTTTCAGCCGGTGCCGGAGGGGCAGTCGAGCGAAGAAGTAATTCTTGCTGCCGTGGTTGGAAAAACTACGCCGGATATTTACTCGAACATGTGGGAAGGCGATGTTGAATCCTACGCACGCGCCAATACCTTGGTTGCGCTGGACACGTTGAAGGGATTTACCGATTTTCTGAAAGAAAGATGCGACAGCAGCGTGATCGCCGAGATTACTTCCGGGGATGGTCACATATATCAAATCCCATGGAAGATAAATCCCATCATGTTGATCTATAATCAAAATATTATTCATGATTTGGGATATACCAATGCACCAAGAACGTATTCGGAATTCTTTGACGCATCAAAGAAATTTCAAAAAGATACCGATGGCGACGGCTATGTTGACCGCTGGTTTGGTTACGCTGAAGTATTGGTTACCTGGTGGCAGAGATTTTTTGATTTCTATCCTTTGTATCTTGCCGCGTCCGGCGGGGCGCCTCTTGTTAAAAACGACCGGGCAGCTTTCAATAATAAATATGCGGTTGAAGTTTTTAGATTTCTGCGGGCACTGTACGAAAAAAATTATTTTTCAAAAGAACGGCTATCGGCCCGCCAGGATGTTTTTCTTTCCGGAATTATTGCTACGCGATTTACCGGGCCGTGGGAAATCGCTCACTCGGAAATGTTCAAGCCGAAGGGATTCAAATATAATTTTTCAACAATGCCTGTGCCTGATAACCACCAGGGATCGGTTTACACTTACGGCGATCCGAAAAATATTGTGATTTTCAAAACATGTCCTAATCCGCAGTTAGCATGGAATTTTCTGAAGTACATGATTGAGGAAAAGAGCGATTTAAAATTTTTAGAAATGACAAATCAATTACCGCGCAGAAAAAATCTTGAGACAAATCCGCTCTTCGAAGATTACTTTCAAAAAAATCCGATGATGAGAAAATTTGCCGAGCAGGCAAAGTATGTCAAGGGAACGGATCAGTCCCCCGTGTTGAAAGAAGTTTTTGATTTAATATCTCAAGAGTACGAGGCTTGCGTAATTTATGGAAAGAAGACGCCGGAAGAAGCGGTAGCGGACGCGGCTAAAGCGGTTAATCTTTTATTCCTGAAGTGATTGTTATGATGAAAAAATACACTCCATATTTACTTGTGTCGCCGTACATAATTCATTTTGCGGTGTTCGTCGCATTCCCGGTAGTGTTTTCAATTGTACTTACTTTTCACAGCTGGAATATTATCTCGCCGATGCAGTACACGGGTTTGGCAAACTACAAAAGATTGTTCAGCGATGCGGTCTTTTGGAAGTCAATGCTCAACACACTTGTTTTTCTCGTGATACATATACCGCTTCAAATTATCGTCGCGCTTACATTGGCTGAAGTGCTCAACCAGAATATAAAGTTCAAGGCATTCTTCAGAGGAGCGTTTTTCCTGCCGGTTATAGTTTCCGGCGTTGTGGTTACAATTTTATGGCAGCAGCTTTACGGGTTCGATACCGGACTGCTGAATCGTATGCTTGTTAAAATAGGATTGGGTAAAGTTGGCTGGCTGAACGACCCGGCCTGGGCAATGCCTTCAATAGCCGTGATGGCAACGTGGAAAAATGTAGGATTGTACGTTGTGCTTTTTCTTGTAGGCTTACAAACTGTTCCGCCGCAGTATTACGAAGCCGCCGATCTGGAAGGAGCCACACATCTTCAAAAGTTTTTTAAGATAACGCTACCTCTCATCAACCCGACAATTTTAATGGTTGTCATTCTTTCGACAATCGGCGGCTTCTCACTTTTCATTGAACCTTACGTGATGACCGGGGGTGGTCCGTTGAACAGTACAATCTCCGCTGTGCTTTACATTTACAAGCAGGGATTTTTCTATTACCACATGGGATATGCGGCAACACTCGGCCTCTTCTTCGCTTTGATAATTCTCGGAGTTATTATCATTCAGAAAAAATTTGTGGAGAAAGAGAATTAGATGAAGAAAATATTTTTCTACATATGTCTGACCGTCTTTGCGATTATGTTCATTTACCCGTTCATATGGATGGTAAGCGCTTCTTTTGCGCCGGAGAATCAAATTGGCGGATTAACATTTTTGCCAACCAATTTTACGTTTGGCAGCTTCACTCAGATGTTTAGCAAAATACCGATTGGCCGCGCGTTCGTTAATAGTCTTCTCGTTGCTCTCTCCGTAACATTCGGTGTGCTCGTTTTCGGTTCGATGGTTGGATACGCGCTATCGAGATTGCATTTCAGAGGAAGGAATTTAATTTTCTACGTAATCATTTTTACTATGACGCTTCCGTTCCAGATAACTCTCATTCCTCAATATATAATAATGGTAAAACTCGGCTGGGTGGATACTTACTGGGCATTAATCGTTCCGTACCTTATGAACTCATTCGCGATAATTATGTTCAGGCAGTATTTCAATTCCTTGCCGCAAGATTTAATTGATGCAGCGCGCATCGACGGATGCAACGAACTTGAAATCATCTTTAAAGTTTTATGGCCTAATTCCGTTCCGGCTCTCGTTACCGTCGGTATAATTACTTTCATGGCTTCATGGAATGAAGTGTTGTGGCCGTTGATTGTAATTCGGCAGGAAGATATGATGACAATGCCGCAGCTCGTTACACTTTTTGCCGTTGGCGGAAGAGCAGAATCGCAGCTCGGTGTTAAGCTTGCATCCTCAGTAGTTCTTGCGTTGCCGATTGTTGCGGCCTATCTCTTCTTCCAAAAATATTTTATACAAAGCATGGCTTCATCGGGATTAAAGGAATAGTTGATAATGGAGACAAAATGCCTTTAGAAAGATTACCAATAAATATTTTACCGGATTCCAAAAGAATAATAGCGCAATTTTTTATGATGGGGGAAGAAAGAACGCGGCGTGTTATAGAAAAGATACTTGCTCTTTCGGAAGAAGAAGTCTCCCGCCAAATCAAAAAAATCAAACTTCAGTTTGGATATAGACATAAAAATTTTGAGGGAATAGTTCAATCTAATTACATGAGTTTGAGAGAGATAATCAAGGATGATTCTCAAATATCGCAAGGTAGAAAATTTTTAATCGGAGCTTACTTTTCCAAAGAGTATTCGGTAGAAGCCGCCGCATTGTTTAATCCGTCAATCGTTATTCACCCGGATCAAAGAGAAACAAACTTTGATGAAATAAAATTTGTAATGAGTCTGAGAGCTGCCGGCGAAGGACACATCTCGTCTGTGGAATTCAGAGACGGAAAAATCACGAACAACGAAATTACATTGATGACTCCATCTGGATTTTGCGAATTGCCCGTGAGAATTGAAAATAAAAAATTCGATAAAGAATTTGTGAAGCGCAGACTAATCGGAAATGAGAACCTTACGGAAAAATTTCTAAACGATTTGAATGAAGAATTCACAACCGAAGAATTTAAAGAGGCTTCCTCGGGAAAGAGAAATTTTACCGAAGATAACGAGTTGTATAACAAGATATTGGACATTCTTGAATCCAACTATGAAATTGAATTTGATCTATCCGCCGAGTTAAATGAAAGAGTGATTTTCCCATCGGCTAAAAGCGAATCTGTAGGAATGGAGGATGTTAGGTTTGTAAAATTTCATAACGATGATAGCTCTATTTGTTATTACGGAACATACACCGCGTACAACGGAAAATCTTTCCGCGTTCAGCTTTTGGAGACAACGGATTTTAAAAAATTTAAAATCCGCACTCTTCACGGCAGCCAAATTCAGGATAAAGGAATGGCTCTCTTCCCGAGAAAAGTTAACGGCAAGTATGTTATCACATCACGCAACGACGGCGAAAACCTTTACATAATGTTCTCCGACGATCTATACAACTGGAATGAAAAGAAAATTTTGTATGAACCGCGCAATCCTTTTGAGCTTATTCAGGTCGGCAATTGCGGCTCGCCGATAGAAACAAAGTACGGCTGGCTTTTAATAACTCACGCTGTAGGATATTTCCGCCGTTATTCCATCAGTGCAATGTTGTTGGATGTCGATGATCCGTCCAAGGTAATCGGCGTTATGAATGAGCCGCTCATCGAACCGGTTGAAGCGGAAAGAGAAGGTTACGTTCCGAATGTTGTTTACTCGTGCGGATCATTGCTTCACAAAGATAATTTAATAATTCCTTTTGCCATGTCGGATTCATCTTGCGGCTTTGCAAGAATTCGTTTGGAAGAACTAATTAAGAAAATGAATAGATAATTCCCGATAAACTGAAAATTAATATGGGTGATAAGCATGGAAATAAAAAAATATTCTGAGAATCCTGTACTTATAAAAGAAGATGTGCCTTTTAAAGTGAATAGCATTTTTAACCCCGGCGCGGTAAAGCACGGCGATAAATATATTCTTCTCTGCCGGGTGGAAATGCCGAACGGCCGTTCTTCCTTTGTGCTGGCGGAAAGCAAGGACGGAATTAATTTCAAGGTGAACCAACAACCGGCATTAACTCCGGAAGATCATAAAAACTGTTTTGAATATGTGAAATGGGGCATTGAAGATCCGCGCATAACAAAAATCGGCGACAAATATTTTATTGTCTATACCGGTTATTCAGAACACATGCCTCTCGTAATAATGTCGGAGACTAAAGATTTCATAAACTTCGAAATACATGGTCCTATAAGCGAGCCGTCGAACAAAGACGCGGCTTTGTTCCCTGAAAAAATTAACGGCTACTATTGGAAAGTTGACAGACCTGCCGCCGAAGCGAAAAGAGAAATTTGGATTAGCCAAAGCCCGGATTTAATTCACTGGGGAAATTATAAATGTCTTACCGGGCCGCTGCCGGGTACATGGGAATCCGATAAGATTGGAAACTCAAGCACTCCGGTAAAAACAAAAGAGGGCTGGCTAATGCTTTACCACGGCGTTAGGGGATTCGGCATAACCACCACTTACAGACTCGGTGTTATGTTAATGGATTTGGAACGGCCGTGGATTTTAAAAGGAAGAAGTATGGAACCCATACTCAGTCCTGATCTTGATTACGAAAGAATCGGCGATGTGATGAATGTTGTATTTTCCAACGGGTGGATAGTTGAAGACGACGGCTCCGTAAAGATTTATTATTCCGGCGCCGATACAAATATTTGTTTGGCAGAGACAACAATAAATTATCTTTTATCTGCATGTAAGCTATGAAAAAACCGCAGCTAAATTTTTTTAATCTTGTTATTGTCGTTGCTCTTCTAGTTGCTGCCTCCTATATAGATTCCTGCGGGAAGGATAAACAAGAAGCAACCGACAACAAACTCGTTCTTGTTTATCCTTCCCATCTTGATAATCTATACGAGGAAATTGAAGTCGGCGGAAAAAAGTTAGGCATAATTCATATCTACAGCGACTACCCCGATTACAAATGGATCGAAGCAAAAGGCGAAGGAATTGCCTGTATAGATGATGTAGCCCGCGCGGCGATATTCTATTCTCAATACTATAGTTCTAACCATGAAAGAATTTATCTGCACAAGGTTAAAATGTTAACCGAATTCATTTTGTTTATGCAAGCGCAGAATGGTTATTTCTATAATTTTATTGAGGTGGATTATTCAATAAATAAAACTTACAAGACGAGCGTTGCCGAACCGAATTGGTGGAGCTGGCGCGCTGCTTGGGCTCTCTCGGAAACATATAATTTATTTGCTCAAAGCGACCCGGCTTTTGCAGATCAAATAAAGAAAAGCATGGATAAGCTCTTTAACACAATTAAGAAAAACTTGCCTGTTAAAAAGAATGTAAAAGAGATTGCCGGATTCGAAAGACCGCTGTGGCTGCAGGGAGAAACCGGCGCGGATCAAACTTCCATACTAATATTAGCTTTGACAAATTATTTAAAAATTAGTAAGGAACCGTCACTACTAACGTATTTAAACGATCTATGCGACGGCATTCTGAAAATGCAGGAAGGAAGCGAAACTAATTTTCCTTACTGCGCTTTTATGAGCTGGGAAAATCTCTGGCATGCGTACGGCAATTCGCAATCATACGCGCTCTTAAAAACTTACGAAGTTACACACAACAAAAAATATTTACATGCCGCGCTTAAGGAGATTGATAATTTTTACCCGTACATCATTAAAAAAAATTATCTCAATTATTTCTCAATCAGAAAAGAGGGCGGTAATATTATTGCCGATGAAATGAATCAGTTCTCGCAAATTGCCTACTGCTTAAGGCCAATGATATTTGCGTCGCTTGAAGCGGCTAAGATTACCAAAAAGAAATTCTACTCCAACCTGGCCGGCAAGTTGAGTCTCTGGTTCTTCGGGAAAAATATTTCCGGTGAAAAAATGTATGACATTACAACCGGCATTTGTTTCGACGGAATAAATAATCAGAATAGTTTAAATAAAAATTCCGGAGCGGAATCGACAATAGAAGCGCTGCTTAGTCTATCGGCAGTGCAGAATAACAAAGCGGCGTTTTCTATTGTGGAAAAATACTTGGAGCATAAGTGAATTTAGAAAACAACAGCTTTCTCAAACCGAAAATATTTTTTTTATTGGTTGTTCTCCTGGCTATACAGCCCCGATTATTTTCTCAGAAAATAACCAACAAGGATATAGCCGTTAAGTACAACGGCAATGCAAAAGTAGAAGTGGGAAGCCCGTTTGTCGGCGTTGAGTTCCACCATAGTATGCCCGTTCCCCAGCGAATAAGTTTTTATTACCCGATAGCCAACAGTTTTGATCTCAGCACGGATTACTGGAAACGTGATACAACATTTATCTCTTCCTTGAGATTAAAAATTAATAACGGAGAAGAACATAAAATAGGCGCTGAACCGTTCAAACTTGAGGTGGCTCCGTACTATGCGGTGTTTTCAAAAATATTTAAGGACTACTCCGTAAAGATATCGTACAATTTCTCCAGGAATCAATCCGCGGCGATTGTAACTTACGAATTAACCAATCTGGACAATCATTCAAACAGATTTGAATTCTTGACACAATATTTTTTAACTCTTAGGACATGCCATACATATGATTATGCAGATAAAATAAAACCCGGGTTCAACCAAGATAAGTCCGCGTTGTTTGTCGAATATGAAAATAGAGGCACCGGCAACGCGCGAATATTTATTGCCAATGCAGGTGAACGCGACGAGAAGTGTGAGCTATTGAATGAGCCGACCGGAATTCAAGTTGATAATCGCAAAGTTGAAAATCCTTCGATCAAATATTCGTTCAAAAAAGATTTGGCCCCTTACGGTAAAATGACGATTGTGCAAATCATCGGTTCTGTAAAACCGGGCGAAGAGCAAAAAGTTTCGAAGTACATGGCTCATAACTACGAAAGGGAAATCAAGGATTATTCGGATTATGTTTTAAGCAAGAATAAAAAAGAAAACGAAATAAAATTGAACAACCCGGTTATGGATCATTCCGTTTATTGGGCAAAGGCAATTCTCGCTGCAAATACTCATTACATTGACGGCGCATTCGAGCCGATGCCGTGCCCGGCAGAGTATAATTTTTTCTTTACACACGATGTTTTGTTAACGGATTTAGCCAACGTTAATTTCGATCTGAAGAGAGTAAAAGATGATCTTACATTCATAACCAATCATGCCGATAAAAATTTTGTGATTCCTCACGCGTATTATTGGAAGGACAGCACATTTAAAACAGAGTATGCCGACGCCGATAATTGGAATAACTACTGGTTCATAATTCTTTCGGCGAAATATTTAATGCACTCTTCCGATACGACTTTTCTTAACCGGATTTATCCGTACTTAGAAAAAAGTCTGGAGACGGGATTAAAGAATAAAGATAAAGACGATTTAATTAGGTCATACCGTCCAGACTGGTGGGATATAGGAAGAAAATACGGACCGCGGGCTTATATGACGATACTTGCTGTAAAAACTTTGCGATCGTTTAATTATATCTCGGCTATGCTCAACCGGAATTTAGATCATCTGAAGAATAATGAAGAACTTGCGGATAAACTGGATGAGGGTCTAAACAAAAAATTATGGGCTGACGATGTAAACTACTTGATGAATTTTTATGAAGACGGAAAGCGGGACGAACATTTCTATATGGGCTCGCTGCTTGCCGCTCACTACGGTCTTATAGATTCTGCTCGGACCAAGAAATTAATAAAGACTGTTGACGAAAAATTGCTCGATAAAAATGTAGGCGTTTATACGGTATGGCCGATGGATTTTAACAAGCTTCTT
>DAIEQA010000150.1:0-27206 GCA_027348115.1 Ignavibacteriales bacterium | reverse complement strand
TTATCAAGATCGGTAGCGTTAACATAGAACACATTTAAGTGCGGATCGCTGCCGGTAAATGTTAGTTGACTATACTCCAGCTTTGTTGTTCCGTTAACGGAGTAGGTACTCAGGGTTGTCGATAAATTTTCCAAGTAGGTTTTAGCAGAAGCAAAATTAATCGGGCTGTCATGACGAACTAACCCGTCAACCGACGTTTGATTTATAGGAAGATTGGTTGTGTCTCCGTACACCACATTGCCGTTGTAAACTCTTCCGCTTGTATACGTAAGGTCCCGGCCTACTATCAAAACATCGCCGGCATCGGAAGAAAGTTTATCGCCTACACTATAGTTTGCAAGTGAAGCGTCTCTTCCCACCGCAACTTTTCCTTCGGCATCGGAAGACGGTTGGTTAAGATCCTGCAATACAAAAAGATTAAAACCCTTGGCCGGTCCCAAATCGAAAACCGAGTTGTTAATTAAATTGCAATCAACTTTGACTGTAATTGTAAGCACAGCGGAACTACCGTTGGAAAGATCGCCTACATTCCAATACCCGGTGTTTTGATCATAGCTTCCCTGAGTAGTTGAACTTGCCTGGTAAGCTAATCCGCCTGGAAGAACATCGTTTACTTGAACTGCCGATGCATCCGCAGGTCCTTGATTGGTAACCTTTATAGTGAATGTAATATTATTTCCGCACATCGGATTTGAGTTGCTCGATGACTTTTCAATTTTCAAATCTGCCTTTTTCGGCGGAGGCGGCGCGCAGACTTGCGGATTCCAATAAAACTTATGACTTACTTCTTTGCCGAGAGGATTTTTATTGCAGTCGAGAACAAGTACGGAATATTGAACCTCAACCAACTGGTCTGTTGAACGAACACCCGGCCAGCTTACATTAATTTGGAAATTTGTATCGCCGGTAATTTCCGTTGTTGTAGTCTTTGTGGAATTATCTACACTGCCGTCGTTTGGAAATAAAACACGCCATGATGTTACAAGGTACCCGCTGCTTGGATTTGGAGTGAGACTTACTTTTCCGTTGACTGTAAATTCTTTCGGCAAGTATTCGCATTCGGCTTGATCGCCGGGCATATCCACGCTCCAATCTGTAGAACAAGACGCGCCGCAATCGACAGTAACTTTTGCCGTAGCTTTGTCTCTAACATAGGCAGAGCCGTCTACCGGATGTCCTTCCGCGGTTACTTCGTTAATTAAATCGCCGCAGTCGGAATTTTTTACTGTATAATCAAACGTAAACGATGTTGAACCCCCTGGATTGAGCATATCGATATGTTTAATCTTAAAAGGCGAAACGGGATTTAATATTTTATCGAACACATCTATGCCGCCGTGATGCTGAACATCGCCGCAATTTTCAACGCTAAATGTATAAGTTATTTTGTCGCCCGGTTTGGCGGTTGTTCTATTCGCTGTCTTGGTTACCGAGATGCATGTTTTGTAAAATCCGAAATCAACGGTTACGTTATCCGCGCAATTAAGACTAACGCTTACCGATTCATTAACTCCGGCATCGCTGTCTTTGGAATCGTCGCCGCCTTTATTCTTGGGGCTTGCATACCATTTAGTCTGATCCGAGCTGTAGAGAACGCCACCCGAATTAAAATTACTTGACGCAACTCTAACTGCGTAATTTCCGTTTGCAAGGTTATCAAATTCGTATTTGCCGTCGGCGTCCGTTGTCGTTGTCGCGATCACGGAATTATTTTGAAGCAGCTCGACGAATACATTTCTAATTCCCGCTTCGCCGGAATCTTGAATTCCGTTTACATTGGTATCGTGCCAAACATAATCTCCGATTTTACTTTTACAGCTCACCGCGTAAATCCCGGCATCCCAGGTTAGATCATTTTCTCCGGCGGTTAATGTAGTGCAAGTAGTTTTACCGGAAGAAATATCTGCGTCGGAATCTTTTCCGTTATCAGTGCCGGAGTTTTTAACCGTGAATAAATACCCGGATGGTAGAACAAACATTACATAATAATTAGCCGGGTTGAGATTGGTGAATAAATAATTTCCATTGCCGTCGGTTGTGGTAGTGCCGATTAAATTATCACTGCAGTCATATAACTTAACGGTAACATTCGGCACTCCCGTTTCTCCGGAATCTTGAATTCCGTTTTGATTTGCATCGAGCCATACTTTATCTCCAATAGACGCTTTTACAACAGCAGTGGCGCAAGTTAAAAATCCGTTATCTGTTGTACCGTTATCAAAATTTTCATTAATGGAGGTAGCTGCGTCGTTATACTGGGATAAGGTAAATCCGTTTAAAGATCCGCCTCCAATAGCTTGTTCGGCAAGCGCAAGAAAATCATTTACAGTTTTTCCCGAAAAAGGTCCGGCAGCTATTTGTAAATGTCCAAGCGATGACGAGTTAGTTCCTAAATATCCGGCAGAGCTGAATTCAACATTTAATTTTAGCGCAACAAGTTGACCGGACAACACGCTGATTTTGGAAGAAGGATTTGTGTAATCTTTTGAGTACAATGATACGGTGCCGCCGTCGGGTAAGTAATCCTTCACGGCTCCGGCGGAAGTAAGAGTTAAAATGTGTCCAATGCCAATGTTGAGTCCCAACGGGAAAACGGTTTTGAAATACGTATCTCTAATTTTTCCGGGCGTGCTTGATGAAGGGCTTCCCCATCCCCCCTGTGTAAAAGTGGTAAAACCTTTGGTATCGCATCCGCCGGGACTGTACCAATCGATAGTTGCGGTAACAGACTGAGAATTTCCGCATGTAGTAGCGAGTACCAGCTTCTGCCATATATCCGGTTCCGAAAAATGAACATATCTAATTCCTACGCTTTGATTAACACCCGCCGATGCTGTTACTATTGACTTAACATCCCCGCCTTGAGTTACAGTAACGGATGGAGAATTTCCATCGGCGCCGGTAGTAACGGTTAAGCTGCTTAACGTTCCGGCAGAAACCGAAAGATTAATACTTATTCCGCTGAGGGGATTTCCATTTTTATCAAACGCCGAAACAAAAAATGACGCTTGCGAACCGATTGCCGCAGACTGATTCGACGGCGTTATCAACAAGGTTTGAACCGGGTAGAATGAACCGACATTTGCCTCCGCATCGTTAATTATTTCCTGCGCTCTCGATCTAACATTGATATTGTCTACAGTCGATGCATCGAGATTATCGCTGTAATGCCAAAGGGCAACCTGTACTGCAGCGGCTTCTACCTGCACTGAGGACGCAGAACCCGAGTAAGGAAAACTTTTGAATGGATAATAATTATTTAGTATGTAAATCGATTTTGAATCGACTGTGCCCTGATCCGTATAGGTATTCGGCTGCGAAGGAGTATATAGTTGGAGATAATGAAAAAGATCAATACAGTAAAAGTTTGCCGTCGTGCCGTCAACGTCGGCTTTGAATGTTCCTGCCGATGTTGAAATATATTTGGAATTATCCGATGGATTGACAAACTTAATGTTAACAGTCTTATCGATACCAAGAATTTTGGCAACCGACGTGCCGTTTACAACCCTGGTAAACGAATTAACCTGAGGTGCATTTTTCCCGCTGCCTTCTTTTATACTTCCGAATGAAGTATTGGCAAAAACGGCAACGGAAAAAAGAATAATTAAAATTGTACGGAGCGATCTTTCAAAAGTTATCATGCAAACATCTCCAAATTGAATTTGAATTTTGCGGATCGGATATACTCTATCCCGTATCATTGTTAGATAAATTATTATCGAAATTTTTAATGGATTGTAAAGCTGGTACCGCTATATTTTAATGTGCTTTTAGCCCTTCTAAACCAGCTATTCTTTTGATTCGTTTTTATTCGTCTTCAGACTAAAAAGCGGATGATTTTCATCATCAACATATTTATTCAAGATATCGTCGTCCAGAGATTTTAAATTGTCCCTGGATGTTTCCGGTTTTCCATTTTTTTTGTCATTCCCGTTATCTTTTTCCGGAGATAAATTGCGCACAATTTCCAATCGGTTTTGCTTCGACTCATTTGCAGTTTTTGTTCGTTTGGCTGATGGAGCTGTTTCTTTTTTCGGTGTAATTTTTTCAGCCGGTGGCTGCGGCTTTGGCTGTTTTTCCATTTTTACAGGAGGAGCTTCTTTAGGTTTTGAGACGTGAATAATTTCTTTTGTTATATAAGTCAACCTGTTAAAACGACGCGTAGCAAACCGGGGTTTCATATCTTGCCCGGGTTCAAATTGTTCCGGCGATACTTTTGATTTAATCTTGTACGAAATGTAAGAGACAACAAAAGTAATTATTGCAAGGGCTAAAACAATTTCCAGCGACGTTATTACAATGGGTACCAGTTCCATAACCAAAAATAAGGAAATAAATTTCTTGCGGCAAAATGAAAATAAGAATGTTTAAAGCTGGTGATTGGTAAAAGTTTTTTTGTAGCCTGCTTTAAGCAAAAAAGTTTGGGCAAATTTCCTGATTCTCCCGGAAGCGTGGTGAATCCATTGAATCTTATTGAAGACGAACACAGCGGCAAATGAAAATAGAAATATAAAAATCGAAAATTCTAAAAAATCAAAACGGGCAATTAAGTATAATACTTCACTGCCGGCAGAATTATCCGATGAAAACAATTCAATCAAAAATTTAATCAGCGCCAAAGAAGTAGCCAATGTTAAAGTCAATAACGCGCTTAGAGGTTTTATATCGATTCTAAGCAGTCCGGCTAAAAATAGAGCCGAAACTATTGTAAATATGTAAACAAAAGCGCCAAAAAGTTTACAGCAAAAATTGAAATCAAGCGTCTGTGCGATAGGAGTCACTATTATAGAACAGATTAACAGCGCTATAATTGTTAAACGACCTACTAAAACAAGTTTTCTGCCGGAGGCATTGGGATGTCGCGGACTGTAAAAATCATAAGTAATAATTGAAGTAGTGCTAATAAAAACGCCGGCCACCGAAGACATTAAAATTGCAGCAAGCGCTATAAGGATACCGCCGCGCAAGCCAACCGGTAGAGTATCTTCGCTTAGAAAAATTTTCAAAACATTTTCCGAAGAAGTCGGCGGCACAATATTCATTACTAATAAGCCGGGTAATATCGAAATTAATATCGGGACTGCCTGGAAAAAAATTGTGAATAAAGACGCTTTTTTTATTACAGCGGTATTTGGCGCGCAAAGAATTTTTTGAACAACAATTTGATCGGCGGTCCAGAACCAAAATCCCATAATGGGTAACCCGAGACCGAACTCAAGCCAGGTTAATTTATCGACGGTTACATTGGATAAAGTTGATGTGGCTATTACCTTGCTCAATTCATGCGGATATTCCGCTCCCTGAAGAAAAATCCATGATGTAAGACCGGCTACTGCAAGAGTGATAAATATCGCGTGGATGGAGTTTAAATAAATTTCCGTTTGCATGCCGCCTATTAACAAATAAAGACAGGTAATGATTATGAAAAACAATATGGAATAATACGAGTCGAGATTGGAAATCATGTTTATAAATAAATTTCCAATGATAAGTATAATCAACATTCGTATAAAAACATTTGCTATTAAATATAGAATCGATACGAAAAGTCTGTTTGCTTTTCCAAACCTTAGTTCAAAAAATTCCGGAAGCGTTTTAATTCCGAGTTCTAAAAATTTAGGCGCTATCCATTGCCTCATTATTAGAATCGCTGCAATTGAGGTTACACCATAAATGTATGGTACGCCTAAGTTATGACCGCGCTGTGTTAATCCGAATAAATAAGGACTTATTATAGCGGTCGAAAAAAATGAGATTCCAAGCACAACGTAGGAAACATTTTTATTGGCAAAGAAAAAACTCTCGGCGGTTGCTTCGTTTGTAAGAGTTATGTAGATCGAAATTGATATAAGTACAATTGGATATGTAAAATATAAAAAGAGCCCGACTGTCGATACATCAATCAATACTTTATCCTCGGTAATCAGTTAATCGCTTTTTTAATGTACAACCATTGTACCACGCATAATTTGATTTGCTATTGCGGCTTTTGCGCCAACGACGAATCGGCAAACGATTCTTTTATATCAAAAAGATAGCGATTCATATATTTCATTTATATCGAAATGATATAAACTGAGTACATCCAAATCATTAAGTAACGGTTGGTAGTTCTTCAAACACATTTTTTACTTCATAGAAAATCAAGATGGGCAAGATTTTTTTGAAACTTGCCGATTGCTTGCCTTACGGTCGGTTAATAACTTTTAGATTGTTTTACTCTCAGTTATATTTTCCAACATTAACAACATAAATCCGCTCTATGATAATTACCTTATACCGACTTTTAATACTGTACTGATTTTATTTTCCTGATGGAAACCGGCAAAACATTTACTCCATCTTTATCGTAAAAAATAAATCAAAAATCGTTTCCAGACCTTTATGTCTATATCATTTTGATATAAATAAGTGTTGGCAATTTTTATCTTAATGATATAATCCCGAGTCCAATCCCCTTATTCTACTGTTAATTTAATGTTCATGGGCAGCGGCAACAATCGGTATAAACCTTGCAACATTTAAATACGCCATGCACCATCAATAATTTAGAAGGGTAAATTCTTTACTAAAAATTATTAGCGTTTTCGAATAAATCCATATAACAATTTGGAAATAATTTTTTTCAACTCATAATGAAGCATCTAAAGACAACTTACATTAAGAACGACGTATAAATGTTAAATGAAAGAAAATGATAATTCATTTTTTAATTAATAGTAAGGAGGCAAAAAATGATATGTAAAAAAGCGCTACATCTTTTATTCTTTGTTTTAATAATTATGGCTTTCTTTACCTCAAAGAGTTCGGCTCAATATTCTGCTATTGAGTCTTTCAATTACGCCCCGGGGACGAATTTTGATACACTGGCAGGCACTACCGGAAATGGTTGGACAGGATCATGGGATCTTTACGACGGCCCCAAAGGAGCGGCTGTAATTGCCGATACAGGATTCCACTATAACGATCTTAATTATGCTGTTCCGAGAACCGGACATCAACTTGTATGCGTTAATCAGAACGCATGGGATTCACATCGTTACGGTCGTTCGCTTGATAAAGTTTGGCCTGATCAAGCTGGTAAAGTTTATTGGTTTAGTATGCTGATGGAAATTCAAAATGCTCCAACGGCAAACTGCTGGTTAGGGGTCAAACTTTGTAAAGATCAAGGTTCCGAATACATGATGTTTGGTAAAGGATGGGGTATGACTGTATATACTGTTGGAAGCGGATATCACGGTGCTGCCGATCAAGAAACTTCCACTACCAACTGGGATGTGGGACCGGTATGGTTAGTAGGAAAAATTATTATGTCAGGAGATTCGCAAAATGAAAAAGCTTATATGTGGATAACACCGGATCCTTCTGCCGAACCCGACACGGCAACAGCCGACGCGAAATCGAACCCGGGTATGAATGATGGATTCCAGTATATTAAAATTGAATTCGGAGGTGAAACGGTTGGAATGGAAGTAGCTTTTGATGAAATCAGATTGGGAGAATCCTTCGCCGATGTTTCTTCACCGTTGGTAAGCAGCGGCTACTTAGCGAGAGAATCGTTTGAGTACTCAAAAGGTGCTTCAATTGATGCTGGTACCGGAGGCACAAATGATGGATGGGGTGGGCCTTGGGCTATTGACACATCTAACGCAAAGAACTATAATCTCTCATTAGTTTCCGAAACTGCCTTTAAGTATGGTGACTTAAACTATAACTACCCCCATGTAGGCAATAGTTTAGAAGCAAGCGCTCCAGGCAGTTGGGCATCGGCCCGCTATTTCCGTCCACTCGATAAAGCTTGGCCGGATGTTCAAGGTCAATATTGGGTAAGTTATCTTTTCCAAACTGAAAAAGCTCCTACCGGCAACACTTATTATCTACTTAAATTATACTCCGACAGCAAAGAACGTATTGCCTTTGGAAAGGGTGGCGGTGGAACAACCTATACTTGCGGCAGCGGTTGGCCGGGAGGTTCAGGTAGTGATGTTTCCAAAATTACAGCCGAAGGTGGCCCGATTTGGATAGTCTCTATGATAAACTTAACCGGTGATGCATCCAAAGATGCTAATGCAAAAACTTATATGTGGATAAATCCCGATCCATCAGCAGCTCCAGATACAAGTCTTGCCGATGTTAAACGAAATACCGATATGAGTACAGGTTTCAACAGAGTAGCTATTGAGTTCGGAGGTGCCGATACTATGAAACTTGCTTACGATGAAATTCGTCTCGGAACTTCTTTCAATGATGTCTCTTCGCCGCTAGTAACAGCTGTAGAACAATTAAATCAAATACCAACGCAATTTTCACTTTCGCAAAATTATCCTAATCCGTTCAACCCCAGCACAAATATTTCCTACACGTTAAACAAAGCCGGCATTGTTCGGCTGTCCGTATATGATGTTCTGGGTCGCGAAATAGCGGTTCTGGTAAACGAGGTGCAAGGTCCGGGATCTTACCAAATCCCGTTTATCGCCAATAATCTTTCGAGCGGCATTTATTTCTACAGACTCCAGGCAAACAGTAATGTTATGACAAAGAAAATGTTGCTGCTGAAATAAGTTGTAATTTATTTTTCATACTGCTTTCGACACGCCTGCTGCAATTTATTTCTGAAGCAGGCGTGTTTTTATTTTCTATGCATCCATGAAGTTACATTTTGTATTTTCCTTCTTCATATTTATGGATACCGACTTAAAACGTTTTACCGTCTGGCAGATATTTTTATAAATTAACTGATGGTAATTATTCCTTAACAAAGAAAATGACGCTGAGCAAACAACGGGATATAACAATGAAAACACATGTACGAATTTTAATCGCTCTTTCAATTCTAATTTTTACCGGTATACCATCAACGCTTTTTCCACAATCAAAAGAAATTAAGAACGGTATAGAATTAAGCGCGGCCGGATATAACGTAAAAGTTCAGTTTATTGAAGACAATATTGTGCGGGTGACAAAGTGGAATTTCAAAGGTACGCCCGAAAAGTTAAGTCTCTCCGTTATTAAAAAGGATTTACCAAAGTTGAAAATAAGCTCGGAACGGAAAGGAGATTTTATTTACCTCTCTTCACTATCGCTAACTCTAAAGATTTCGAAGAAAGACGGCAATGTTGAGTTTGCGACAAAGGATAATTCCGAAATATTAAAAGAGAAAGACGCTCCCATATTTAAGCCAGTAGTTTACTACAATGATTCCGGCTTTACTATTCAACAAAGTTTTCAATTAACTTCCGATGAAGGTATTTACGGACTCGGCGAACAGGAAGAAGGATATTTTAATTTCCGGGGTAAGAAAATTGAGTTGGCGCAGGCTAATGTCGGCGCCGCAAATTCGTTTCTCGTTTCAACTAATAATTACGGAATTCTATGGGATAATTATTCCAAGACAATTTTTTCCGATGACGAAGACGGCTTGAAAATTTGGTCGGACATCGGCAGCAACATAGATTATTATTTTGTCTACGGAAAAAATATGGATGACATTATTTCCGGCTATCGCAATCTGACCGGCAAAGCGCCGATGTACGGCAAATGGGCATTCGGCTACTGGCAAAGCAAGGAACATTATCAAACGCAAGCCGAGTTGATGAGCGTTGCCGAAAAATATCGCCGGTTAAAATATCCTATCGATAACATAATTCAGGATTGGGATTACTGGAACGGTGCGCAGAACTGGGGCGGAATGTTTTTCGACAAAACATTATTCCCCCGTCCCAAAGAAATGTGCGACAGTTTACACTCGCTGCACTTCCACATAATCATTTCAATTTGGCCGGCGCTTGGACCTAACACGGAAATTTATAAAGATATGATGAAGCATGGATATCTATATAAACCTGTCGGATGGGCGGGTTTCAAATATTACGACGCATTCAACCCTTCGGCAAACGCTCTTTACTGGAAATATTTAAAGAAGGGACTTTATTCAAAGGGACTTGACGGATGGTGGATCGATTCGACCGAACCGGATGTTGTTAACGCCATGACGAAAGAATCGAGCGAGTATGAGTTGAAAAAAATGGGAAGAAATTTTCTCGGTTCGTGGGCAAGATACTTGAATGCTTTTTCGCTGGCGATGACAGACGACATTTATAAAGATTGGAGAAAGGAAACATCGAAGCGGCGAGCGTATATTTTAACAAGATCTACTTTTGCAGGGCAGCAGCGCAATGCCGCAACTACATGGTCCGGCGATATAGGTGCGAGCTGGAAAATTTACCGTGATCAAATTTCTGCCGGAGTTAATCATTGCATGTCCGGAATTCCATACTGGACTTTCGACATCGGCGCGTTTGTTCTTGGCGCTTACGGTGGTTTGTTTATGCAGGGAGGCAAAGATCCGGCTTATCAGGAATTGTACGCGCGCATGTTCCAGTTCGGCGCCTTCTGTCCGATCTTCCGATCTCACGGTTCCGAAACCCCGCGTGAAATTTGGGAGATGGGTGAGTTTATTAAACCAATTTTGGAAATCGATAATCTAAGATACCGATTGCTGCCGTACATTTATTCTTTAGCATGGAAAGTTACAAGCCAAGATTACACAATTATGCGCGGATTGCCGATGGATTTTTCAATCGATAAAAAAACATATTCGATTGACGACCAATACATGTTCGGTCCTTCAATAATGGTTTGCCCGGTAACGGAGTTTATGTATCATCGTCCCCCAGAACAAAGCGTGCTTGTCGGTCCGGAATATTTTAAAACACCGGACGGCGGACCTGGATTGCTCGCTAAATATTACAAAGATCCGCAAAGAAAAAATCTTAGCAAGGAACAAATTGATCCCGACATAGATTTCACATGGTATACCGGCCGGCCTGAATATGTTACGGATTCAACTTACGCTGTTACATGGGAAGGAAAATTAATTCCCAAAGAAACAGGCAAACACCAATTTCATTTAATCAGTTACGATCCAAAAAGAATTATCCTAAACGGCGACACATTAAAAATTGTTTACACAAGTGTTGAACAGTATACTGCCCCGGTAGAGTTTGAAGCCGGTAAAGAATATAATATTAAGGTAGAAACGGAAAACCGTTCAACAGGCGCGGCAAAAATGCGTCTCTTCTGGAAAACCCCGAGCATATTCGCAAAGGAGAAATCGGAAATTACAAATGCTAAAACGAGAGAAGTTTATCTGCCCGGTTATTCGACACAAGATAAATCCGGTTGGTACGACTTCTGGACCGGAGAGAAATTTGTTAGCGGTAAAACAATTACCGCCGACGCGCCGATAGAAAAAATTCCTCTATTCGTAAAAGCAGGATCAATTATTCCCATGGGTCCATTCTTACAATATTCTACTGAGAAACCGGCAGATCCGATTGAACTTAGAGTCTATCCCGGGGCGGATGGAAGTTTTACTCTTTATGAAGACGAGAACGATAATTACAATTACGAAAAAGGAACTTACAGCACAATCAATTTTAAATGGGATGATGCCGCCCGCGAACTGACAATTGAAAAACGCAAAGGGGAATTTCCGGGAATGCTCAAAAGCCGAAGGATTAATATCGTTCTGGTAGATAAAGATCACGGAACAAGCATTGGCATCTGCGACCGACCTAACAAATCAATAAAGTACAGCGGTAAAAAACTTACTGTAAAATTTTAGTAGGGAAAATTGTAAATTACCCCCGGTTGAAAAAAATCGAGGGCATTCTAATGAAAAAAAATTTTCTTTTGGCTGCTATGCTATTAACAGGCGGGTTTATCTCTTCAATGTTCGGACAAGAAAAAACATTAAAGGTTTGGCCGGATAAAATTTCCGGAGCTATCGACGATCCTTCCTACAAAGCGCAAACAATCACGGATAACGGTTGGACAAGAATTGACCATGTTGCCGATCCGACTCTTGATTTTTATCCGGCGCCGAAAGAAAAATCAAACGGCACTGCAGTAGTAATTTGTCCAGGCGGCGGATACGCAGTGCTCGCTATTGATCATGAAGGAGCTCAGATTGCCAGATGGTTCAACACGATGGGAATAACCGCATTCGTTCTTAAGTACCGCCTTCCCAGCGACAAAATAATGGTTGATAAAACAATCGGTCCTTTGCAGGACGCCCAGGAGGCGATTCGAATTGTTAGACGCAATGCCAAAGAGTGGAATATCAACCCGGATAAAATTGGTATAATGGGCTTTTCCGCAGGAGGACATGTTGCGTCAACCGTATCAACTCACTACAACGAAAAAGTTTATGATGTTCAAGATGCAACCAGCGCACGACCGGATTTTTCAATCCTTATCTACCCGGTAATCTCGATGGATAGTTCAATTACCCATATGGGTTCAAGAGAAAATTTGCTTGGAAAAAATCCTTCTCCCGAATTAGTTAAAAAATTTTCAAACGAACTTCAGGTAACCAAAGAAACGCCGCCGGCATTTCTGGTTTGTTCAACCGACGATGATGTTGTTCCGATTCAAAACAGCATCAACTATTTAATGGCTCTTAAAAAAGCAGGGGTTCATGCCGAGCTGCATATTTATGAAAGCGGAGGACACGGTTACGGAATGGGAAGATCGAAGGATACGGAAATTAATTGGCCGGAGGCGTGCAAAAAATGGCTTGAAGCCAGAGGACTTTTGTAATCAAAAATTTTTTACCGGCTGCAGAAATTGATCCGCAGCCGGTTAATCTTTACTTAGTGATTTTATAGATCGAATATGACTGACCTGCAATTTTCAAATCGTATTTATTCCCGTTCGTATTAATATTCGACTCCTCTCCGGCGAGCAAAGACATTTTTTTAGCTTCGATGTTCAGCGAGAACTTAGCCGATTCTTCCTTGGCAGCCGGATTAAACACTGCAAGAATAATTTCATCTCCCGCAGCCCGCGCATAAATAAACGGGTAAGAATTTTCCTTAGCGTAAACGGGCACAAACTCGGCGTAGGCCGCCAAAGCCGGCTCACTCTTTTTCATTTGTATTAACCACTTAACTTTGTTGAGCAGAGAATTCGGATTCTTTTCCTCCGCGGCAACATTCGGCGCATTCGATGAAGTATCAACCGGCAAATAAAGTTTTGAAGCATCGGCGGAAGAGAAGCCCATATTTTTTGTGTTACTCCACTGCATTGGAGTACGCGCCCCGGCCCGCGGTTTGTACGCGCCTTCAACGTAAGGATTTCCGTAAAGCTGCCGCATACCGATTTCATTGCCGTAATAAATAAACGGTATGCCCGGCATAGTAATCGAAAATGCAAAAATCATTTCCAGTTCTTTATCGGTTCTTTGAATATTCAACCTTGATAAATCATGGTTGCCAAGCGGAAGAAGGATGTAACCTTTCCCTTTTGTTTTGTTGTACTGATCTAAATATGAGCGGAGAAAATTCGCGATGTCGCCTTTTCCCTCTTTATCAAAAAAGCTGTGACCTTCCGAATAGCCGTTAAGAATCCTCCAGCTTTCTTTTTGAAGTAGATCGTTGTAGCCGGCAAACCAATGATAAAAGTCTGCGTGAAATCCACCTCCGTCGAGCGCAGCTTCCGGCCACGACCATTCGGAAACCATAAATGCATCGGGATATTCTTTGTCGAAAATATTCCGTATCTCCCGCCAGAATTCTTTTGTTCCTTCGTCGCGGGTATTATAAAATTGATCGTTGCCGTTAATGTTGGCGTTCTTAACAAGCGCTCCTGCCATATCGGCTCTGAAGCCGCCGGCGCCCATATCCATCCAGAAGCGCAAAACTTTTTTTAATTCTTCACGCAAAGCAAGTACATCAGGATGATTAGTCGGAAGCATCCAATCTTCTTCCGGTTTTGCAAATCCAAAATTCAACGCCGGCTGACTCCAATAAAAATTGCGCATGAACTGGCCGTTGCGCCGGCTGTAACCTTTTATAAACGCATCCCTAAATGCTTCAGGAGGATTCAGCCAGGTGTTGCTCGTCCAGATATACCAGTTTGAATATTTATTTTTTTCCTGCTTTGCAGATTCTTGAAACCACGGATTATCAATGCTTGTGTAGCTTATAACATAGTCGAATAAAATTCTTAGTCCACGCTTCTTTCCTTCGGCGAACATTCTTTTAGCGTCGTCATTTGTTCCGTAGCGCGGCGCAACTTTGTAGTAATCGGAAATATCATAACCCGCATCATGAAACGGAGATTTGAAAAACGGGTTGATCCATATACCGTCGACTCCGAGACTTTTTACATAATCGAGTTTTTCAATAATTCCGTCCAGGTCCCCGATGCCGTCGCCGTTGGAATCGTAAAAAGTCTGCGGGTAAATTTGATAGAATACCGCATTGTTCAGCCATGCCGGGCATTTGGGAATTGTATACTTGCCGGTAATTTCAGCCGAATCTATGGAAAGACTTTCTTGGGCTAATAAATTAGGCTGACACCAGAACATAGCAGCTATGAATAATAATTTTCGCGACGCAAATAATTTTCTTTTCATATTAATTGATGTATAATTTTTTTTTGATAAATTCATACCTAATTAGTTTTCGTTTTGGGAAACGATATTCAGGCCTGCTTCGATGATTACATATTGAACGGACCGGGCAGGCGAATCAAATTTTACAGTATTGTCAATTCTATAAGCCGATGCCTTTATGTCGGCCAGGTTATCAATCGGTCCCCACCGCAAAGCGGAAGGACTTACTCCGTTAACAATTACTGTTTGGCAAAAATCCGTGCTGTCGCTTCCCGTTAAGGAATAGACGTAATATTTTTCTCCTACTCCGGAGCCGCGTGGAATTAATTTTATAACTTGGTTTGTATTTCCTCTATTAACAATTACTATCCCGATATGTTTGTTTGAAAATATTGAAGAGTAAGCGATAATATCTTTACTTGCTTCGCCCGGACTAAGAGCCGTACTTACAGAATGATCGCCGGTGAATTTTTGTAAATAGTAGATGTAAAAAAAGTCAGGACGTGGATTCCACAGCGGTATGCCCGGGGCGGGTGGATTTTTATAATAGAACATTCCATCTCTATCCCAGTTGGCAATAAGCCAGCGGCAGGACATTCCAACATTATTTTTTGCCATCTCACTAAACAGCACAACTGCCTGCATCCCGTTGGCAATTGAAGATAAAGCTTCCGGCGGACCTCCGGTTAAATTCCATTCGCTCAATGCAATTGGCTTTAAAGAAGCATTTTTGTTTTTCATATCCGACCGGATGAAATTTATATTGGAAATAATTGTCGAGCGGGCATTATCTACTTGAGATTTAAGTGTGGAAGCATTTCCAAAATAATTATGGAACACATAAAAATCCGCCGCGTCCCCAACCTCCTTAAAAAATCCTTCGTTCCAATTATGATTAACTACGTTCCAATCATTTGTACCGTCGAAGTGAAGAACCTGTCCGCCAATATAAATTGTAGTTCCAACCTCTTTAGCTGCAGCTCTCATCGAATCTGCAAAAATTTTAAAATGCCTGCCGTACAGCTCGCCGTTAATAATTTTTGGCTGCCCATCTTTGTTTTTGGTTGTATCAATCTGCCACCCAACTTCCCACGGACCGCCGTTCTCGTTTCCAATTTCCCAATACTTTGTACGGCCTTTATCGTAACGAACCCAATTAGCAGCCATGTGGGCTGCTTGTTCTGCCGGTTTGTTACTCAATCCGTAACGGGCATACCCGTAGTTAATCGTAATCAGTCCTTGCGGATTACCGATCTTTGTCCGCATGTCATAATACTGATCGGCCGTCAATTCATGATTAGGTCCAAGCTCTGGTGAAAATTGAGCCGGCGCACCATTCTTAGTACCGTCACAAAAAGTTGACGGCAAATCTCCGGGGTCTTTATCCCAAAAATAAATATTAGACCAGCTTCCGCCCGGAAAGCGAAGAATTGCAGGCGACAATAAATTAAGATACTTATCTACAACCGGATTATTTACATTTGCTTTAACCCAAACTGCCACCGCATTTCCAAAAATATATTTTGATACCCGCGCCAGAGTGTCGGTCGTATTTATTGTTACCGAAACCGTAGCTGCTTCCAAAGTTTTTTCAGCATCTGCATTGGGAGGAATCACGGCAGGTTTGGGTTCGAAGTCTTTCAAAAAGCAATCAACTTTCGATTGTCCGAACAGCTTCGAGATAAAAACAAAAAGCAAAATGATTAAAAATTTTTTATGGTAAACTTTCATTTCACGCAATGCACCTTTGGCTTACTTGAGAAGAATCATCTTCCTCGTTTCAGTATTAGCGCCGGCCTGTAATTGATAAAAATAAATTCCGCTCGAAAAATTTTCCGCATTCCATTGCTTTGTATAAGTTCCCGGCGATAATTCGCCCGACACAATTGCAACAACTTCATTACCCATCACATCAAATATTTTTAGTTTCACCATCGTCCTGGATTGAAGACTAAACGAAATTGTTGTAGTCGGATTAAAAGGATTTGGAAAATTTTGCTGTAACAAAAAATTTGTCGGTTTCAAAATTCCATCATCCTTCTTAACGTCGGTTTGGATTGTATCGACTGCGGTAATTATCGCGTTAACAATATCTGGGTATGCTTTGGCGCCGGTTGACCGGTTGAAAATTCCCATGCCGTGATCTCCGGTGCCGCCGTTATCCCAGTAAACAGGAACCAGTCCGTGCCGCGCCATAGAGCCGGTGACGTACTGCATATAATAAAGACGGTACCCGGCATATTCTTTATTTAATGCATCGCTGCCAAGATTTAATCTTGCCATAGTACCATACTCGCCTAAAATAACACCGATGCCTTTATCAATATATTTTGTTTTCATCTTATTGAACTGGTTATCGGCATATGACTCGTTAGCCCATGTTTCCGTCTTCTTCGGATCAGTCGCGTTTTTTCCCCACTGTGTAATAGAGCTGCTGGCATTGATTGTAAAATTGTAAGGATCGTAGTAATGCACCTCAACCATCAATTTGTTTTGAACAACATCGTTAGGCATAACAAAATAGTTAATTGTATTATCGATATTGGTGTTAAATCCCTGCACTAATAGAAAGCGATAATAATTCCTTCCGCCCGTCGATCTAACAGTATTTACAAATACCTGGTTGAATCCGTTTTGAACAGTATAATATTCTTTGGTAGGCGGATTATAATTGTTGGTTACCATTATCTCATTGGTGCCGGCAAACAAAAGATGATCATCGTAATCTCGAAAACGCACGGCTATTTGTTCCCACATAGCAGCAAGGCGCTTATTCACGTAGTCTTGTTGTTTGTAAGTTGGCTGCTGCCATCCGCCGTCCCAATGCTCGTTGATTATGGCGTACATATCGTCGTTTAACACAGAGTTTACAACTTCTTCAACTCTATCGAGCCATGAAGGATCAATTGTAAAAGTAGAGTCATCAATAAATTTACTCCACGCAACGGGAATTCTAACACATTTAAATCCCGCCGCTTTTATCGAATCAATCAACCGTTGTGTTATTTTCGGATTTCCCCAAGCGGTTTCACCGCCGATTGCGTCAAGGGAATTGCCAACGTTCCAGCCCGGAGACATTTCTTTAGACAATTGAAAAGAAGAAATATCGCGCATGCCGGTTTGATCCGGCGCAATACTATCGGCTTGTATTTTGGAATGCCTATCTATCCAAGAAGGACTAACGGGTAGATTACCAGAAACGTCGTTCGACGAATTATTCTCTTGTCCCCAAACAGTTAGACTGATAAAAATTATAAATACAAATATGAATTTAAAACGCGCATTCATTGTTAATTCCATATTAAGTTAAAAATATTACTGAATACTACTCAATATAATTTCCGAACACTAAATCGACAAAAATCTAGAGTGCATTTAATCTATTTCATTAAAACCATTTTTTTTGTTTGGATAAAATTGCCTGAACTAAGCGTGTAGAAATAAACTCCGCTCGGCAAAAGATTTTTCCGAGCATTAAATGGAATCGAATGCGCACCCGCTGACTGGTACTCATTAACCAGCTCAATAACTTGTCGGCCAAGCAAATCGCAAATTTTTAGTGATGTAATTCCATTTGCCGGCAGACTATATCTTATAACTGTTTCCGGATTAAACGGGTTCGGATAATTCTGTTCGAGCGTGAAGTTGGCACTTATCGAATTCCGCTTGTTGTTCTCTACGGAGACAATATTGGATCCGCGTTCGATCATTATAAACTGAACTGAACGAGGTGGACAAGTATATTTTAATTCGCTTGTAATAGGATACGCCTTTGCGGGAATTTTGTCCAAACCCTCTAGCGGTCCCCACGCTTTACCGGTTGGCGCTGTACCGTTAATATAAACATACTGCGAAAGCTGACCGTTATCAGTTCCTCCGGTTAAAGAGTAAACATAAAATTTATTGCCCACACCTTTTGTTGGCAAAAGTTTTACCGTCTGTTCACTCGTTCCTTTATTAACTACCACAACACCTGTCTCTCCGGTATCAAACTTAGAAGCATAAGATAGAATATCATTGTTCGTTGTGACGGTATTTACACAGTAGTCGCCGAAAAATTTCTGGATATAATAAGCATAGTAGAACTCCGGTCTGGGATTCCATGCCGGGATACTTGAATCGTTACCATCATAAAACATTCCGCCGTCTCCGGTTGCAAGAAGCCATCGGCAGGACATTCCAAAATTTTGTTTTATGAATTCACTGAAAAGAATTATCTCCTGCATGCCGTTCACAAAAGATGTTTTCGCCAGATCTGTACCCGACATGTTATACTCGGTGATCGCAACCGGCTTATCAGGCGCTCCTTTAGCTTTAATATCCTGGCGAATAAATGAAATATTTCTTTGAGTCTCGCTTGATGCCCAGTCAAGAAGGTATCTCGGATCCGAACTCGTGCCGAAGTAATTATGCATTACATAAAAATCCGCGTACGGCGCGCCTTCCTTGAAAAATCCTTCATTCCATTTTTTATCAACAGCATTCCAACTATTTGATCCGTCAAAGTGAATTATTTGACCGCCTATAAAAATATCCGCGCCGCATTCGGCAGCCGCCGCTCTCATTGAATCGGTAAATATTTTAAAATGTTTTCCATACAATTCGCCGGAAATAATTTCGGGCTGATGATCTTTGTTTAAGGTCGTATCAATCTTCCATCCGGCTTCCCACGGCCCGCCGTTCTCGTTTCCGATTTCCCAGAACAACGTTCGACCATTATCATATCTAACCCAATCTGCCGCGAGATGTGCTGCTTGTGCAACCGGATCAGCACCAGTTCCATAGCGAGCATAACCGTAATTAATAGTGATTAGTCCCTGACTGCCAATATTATCTCTCATCGTGTAATAATTATCCAATGTAGTTGGCCAACTGTTTTTGCCGGACTGCGCATAGAGTGTTGTCCATTTATTACTATTTCCATCCCATACGACATCAGGAATATCGGTAGGAACACCGTTCCAGAAAAAAATATCGGACCAGCTTCCGCCGGGATAGCGAATTAAAGTAGGTGCTAGTTTACTTACATTATTAAGAAAAACATTATCGGTTGTAACATTACCAAGCCAGCTGGGCAGAGCGTTTCCAAAAATATAATTTGAAATTTTTCCGAGTGTATCCGAAGTATTTATATTGATATAGACAGTTGCTTCTGAGGTTGGCTGTACCGCATCTTTAGAAATCGGAATCTCGGCAAATTTCGGCAGTGAATAATCAAGGAAACAATTTGAACTCAATTGCCCAAACGCAGTAGCGACAGGTATCGTTGTCAATATAAAGACACAAATAAATAATTTTCGCATTAATGAAAGTCTATCCTTTGTAAACATGATTTTTTGTTTTGCATATTAAATTATGAGAGGCGCTTTACATTCCATTCAATAGTGATTTCAATCTAATTTTATAGTTTGTTCGCTGCCGTCATATTTAATTGTGAAATCCGGATGAGAATTAAAATCCAAACCCGACGGTTTCTTCCTGCTTATTTTTATTATCTCAAAAGTGCGCGTTTGAAGCATACCGGCAAACTCACCGCTTCGTTTACCGATAGTAAGCGAATGATCCTTTTCGTTATACTTTAACGGTATGATTGAAAACTTTCCTTTCTCGTAATTATAGTTTACGTTCTCGTCCTCATAAATTTCAAATGCGCCGTCGCTGCCGGTATATACAAAAAGACGAATCGGATCTGCCGGATTTTCCATCGCATATTGTATGTTTGGTCCGCACGGCAGAATAGAACCCGACTTAACAAATATTGGAATATCGGAGTAAGGCGCGTCCGCTTCAATTGTCTGTCCGCCTTCAAAGTATTTTCCCGTTTTCAAATCATACCATCCGGCAGTGGCAGGCAGGTAAACTTTCCTTTCGCGTGCTTTATAATCCGTAACAGGATTAATCATCAAAGAGGGACCAAACATAAATTGATTGCCGATATTTAAGACATTCTTATCATTATCGAAATCCATAACAAGAGCCCGCATGATTGTATAATCATTTTGCGTTACCATGCCGCTTAAAGAATAGATATAAGGCATCAGTCTGTAGCGAAGTTTGTCGTATGCCAGCATTGTTTGATATGCCGGATGATCTTCGGGAGCCACGTTAAAAATTTCCCGGTAAGGAAATTGACCGTGAACGCGGAACAGCGGGCAGAAGGTGCCGTACTGAAACCAGCGCGTCATCAGTTCTCGCCACTCTTCAAGATCTTTGCTATTTGGTTTTTCAAAACGAGGTTCAACGGAAAATCCGCCGATGTCGGTAGTCCAGTATGGAATTCCTGCCAGTGCAAAATTTAGCCCCGCAGGAATTTGCGCTTTAAGATCATACCATCTTGCCGAAACGTCACCGCTCCATGTAGCCGAGGCATATCGCTGCTGACCGGCAAAAGCAGAGCGGGTTAAAATAAACACACGCTGATCGGGATTAGTTTTCCGCTGTCCTTCATAAACGGCTTTTGTAATCATTAAAGAATAGGTGTTTAAATAACGCGAGGCAGAACCAAGCGCAGTTGGACCCATCCGCAATATACCTTCTTCTCTGGAGAGATCCGATTGTATGTCTGGTTCGGTACTGTCAAGCCACCAGCCGTCTATACCTTTCGAAAAAAGTTTTGTATTGATTTGCCGCCAATATAATTCCCTCGCGCTATCGCTGTAAGGATCGAAGAAAGTTGAAACGTAACCGGGCCCAACCCAATCTCTCTGGCCCTTTTCTACGTTTCGCATATACAGCCAGCCCTTTTTTCTAAACGCTTCATAATTTTTTGTGCCGACATAAAACTTGGGCCATACGGAAATCATAAAATGTGCGTTAAGATCATTATGCAATTGATTCATCATGCCGACAGGGTCGGGATATCTTGATTCCTCAAATTCATGACTTCCCCACTGATCTTCCTTCCAGTAGAACCAATCCTGAACAATATTATCAAGAGGGATATTTCTTTTTCGAAACTCTTTTACAATAGAAAGTATTTCATCCTGGGATTTATAGCGTTCGCGGCTTTGCCATAGACCCATTGCCCATTTAGGCATCATAGGCGCCTTACCTGTTATTTCGCGGTAGCCGCCGATTACCTGATCTAAATTATCCCCATGAATAAAATAATAATCGATTTGGTCGGCTACTTCCGAGTAAAGTGAAAATTTTATTTTCTCCTCGCTCGAATCCGGCGGAAGATAATTCAATCCTATATATCCGCCGGTATGAATCCACTCGATTTTGATTTGGTATTTTTTACCGGCTTTCATTTTAAGCTGCGGCAGATGAGTCCATGGAAGCCAATTCGGGCGCCAGGCATCAACTACCAGTTTGTTGTCCAGCCAAACTTTAATATAACCGGAGGCATAAAGACGAAATTTATGAATGCCGGTGGCGCCGCTTTCAATTTCTCCGCTCCACCGAACAGCTTTTACGTTTGCTAAAAATCCTTCCGGGTAGCTGTCGTTTACATCCAGAAACTCATGATTGATTCTCTGCTCGGTGCGCGTTGTATAAATTTTTTGAAAAGTTGTATCATAAAAATAATCGGCAGTCAGCCCGCCTTCATTTCCGTCTCTCCCAAATAATTTTAATGAAGAGATCGGTTCGTATTCGCGGATGTCGCCAAACTTAGTACGGGAATTATTATCCCACAGAATGCCGTAATTCTTATTCGATACAAGAAACGGAATTACATCGACGATGTTGTACTGCCAGAGATCGACATCATGATTTTTATAATTCATTATAGCGTTTTGATGAGCGCCCAGGCCGTAGAATGCTTCATCGTTCGGTGAATCGAATAATTGCCTGATATGAAAAGTCTTTTCGCCCATTACCTCTGCAGGTGTAATAATCTTACCGCCGTTTTTAATTTCGTGCAGCAGCAGTTTATCTTTGGAATCGTAAAACGAAACAGCCCCGTTAACCGAATCCACACGCACGAGAACTTTGGGAGTAATAATTTCGACAAAGCCGTTTTTATTCGAAACCGACCATACAACAGGTTGCCACTCTTTCTTATCGACCATCAAACTTGCCCTGCTTGAAAACGAATTTACCGGGGAGGCAATAACACGGATTATCTCATCGCTGCGAACCTGGATTTTCAGCCACTGCACATCGGTGACATTTTGTTTTTTCAGTTCAAACAAAACGCCGTCTTTTTGTTTTTCATAAGCCCACACAGTATTCATAACGACAAGACCAAACAATATGATCGCGGCTAAATTCCGTATTAATACTTTCATTCCAATAATCCTACCTATTAGGTTCAAAAATATATGCATTCAAAAGAAAAGATTTTATGAAGAAGATTAATAAATGATTTTTTACTTATCGCACGAACAGCGATAAAGAACTGAAAATTTATTTGAACAGAAAAAGCGAATTCGTATTTCATTTGTTACCGTGTTTATTCTTCGTTGCATCCTGAAATTAACGCAGAGTGAACCCTTGTTTATTAATTTTAAATCAGTCTTACTTTTCCTCACTTCAAGCTACCGTTATATGCGACCGTTTAACAAACACTACCCGGAAAAAATAATATCGTGTCTCACAAACAATCTTCAATGTTGCAGTAAGAAGATTTTGGGAAAGCGGAATCAAAAACTAATTCCGCTTTTAATACCGGTATCAACTTTGTAAACAGTCCAATTAACGGAAAGCTGTGTGTCGCCGCTAATCATATAAATGTTTGTTCCGGCGCCCCAGCAGAACTGTTTACAGTTCGACGGCAGTATTCCTTTATATAAATAATCGACAGTATTGGAAACCGGATCTGCAATTAGAATAGGATCTTTTGAATCCGTGGCGAGATAAATTTTTCCGTCGCTCGATATCGTCAGAGCTTTAACAGATCGATCGACAAACGGGGTAGCAGTCCAGTCGAAAACCAATTCCTTAGCTCCAAGCTGTCCATCCGAACCAATTGAATGCCTGAAGACAGCTAAGGCAGGAGTGTTGGCATCAGGCGTAGCGGTTTTAACAAACAAATAAATGTATCCGTTAGAAATTTTTATTGCTTGAATATCATCTTTTGCGTAAAGATTTGCGTACTTAACTGTTTTATCCGGCGCGATAATAATCAAATCAGATTTTGTACCAGCGGCGTAGAAATTTCCGTTCGCGTCGAAATCGCAAACCTTGGGCAATTTACCAGCAGCGAGCTGAAGCCATGTTGCTGCTTTTCCGGTCTGCATATCGAACTTATCAATCGATCTGTTATTTCCGGTCATATAAATATTTCCGTCGGGTCCAATCTTTGCATCCAGCGGCGCCCTCGACGCAGTGCCTAAACTTGTTTTCTGACCGTCCGGCGTTACTTTCCAAATTGTCCTAGCCGTAGATTCAACTACATACAAATTTTCGCTTTTATCCGCAACAACAGCAGCAAGCGGAAGATTATCTAAAAAGTTGCCGTACTTTTCCACAACTTGATCGATGTTGTACGGAGTATACTTTGCCTCTACCAAAGCTTTATTCGGCGCAACTTTTATCTCGCCGGATTGCATAACCAGGTTGGGCCTATAAACAACAATCTCCGTTGAGGAAATTGATTTTACCTCTGCGCGCACATTGTTGAAATAAACAACGGTAGTGTCCGATCCAATTACTAAATTTTGACCGTGTATAGTTATTGTATTTGCGCCGGCTTTAGCAACCGGCGAAGGATCTATCTGTGTTATTGCCGGGGCTGCCGGACTTGTAAACGGCTTATCCCACATCGGTTCGGCAACATCGTATTTACAACTTGTCAGCAATCCCAACAGCGCCGGTAAAATGAATATTCCAATCATCATTAAACGTTGGACTTTCATAAATTTTATCTCCTTAAGACTATATTTTTCAAAGTAATGTATTACTGCAGTCACCGATTTTTGCTCACCACTTTCCATGTTTTTCATCATAACTTTTTTGTTAGAAAGTAAATCTTGCAGTGAACCTTTGAACATTATCGAACACTCCAAAAGGCGTATAGGCGTAGTCGAAAGAAAATCCAAATTTGGAAACGCCTACGCCGAATGAAAGCCCGCTCTCATCGTTATTGGCAATGTAGCCGCCGCGTACGGAAATTGTATTCATCACTTTGTAATCGAGACCAACCTTGATCTGCTCGGCGTGATCGCGGTAGTGACTCGCATCGACCGCGACCATCAGAGATTGTTCAAACGGAAGATTCTTAAACAAATCCATAACATCCATGGAAATACCAAGCGTAAAAACCAACGGCGCTTGGAATCCTTCTTCCGCATATTTTACTTCCTTCGAAAAATTTCTAATAGACATGCCGAAGACTAAACTTTCAATGCCGGTTCTAAACTGCGTGCCGAAGTCGAACACAAACGGATTCATTTTGTTTTTAACGGTGGCTTGCGTTGTATCTGTGGTTATAACTGCAATCTGACTTTCGCCAAGATCCTGTCGCACCCATCTAATTTGGCCGCCAACGCTGAAATGTTCAGTTAACTGTTTGGCGTATCCCAAACCAAATGCAAAAGATGTAAGCGTAAAAATCCCGGTGTCGTCATATCCTTTCGGATCCAATTTATTAACGCGGGTTCCGTAAAAGTCGCCGTAATTTACTATCTGGGCGGAAAGACCAATCACGCCGTACTGACCGTTTGCCGGCTTGTAAGCAGCGCTAAAAGTTGTATGACGAATATCCGCGATCCATTTATTCGTACTACATGTAATATCAAGTGTATTAGTCATGTCCGACATGCCTGCCGGATTGAAGAACAAAGCGCTTGAGCCGACCTGCAAACTTGTCATTGCCTCGCCCATTGCAGCAGCGCGCGCGTCTGAAACAACACTTAAGAACTGAAATCCTGTCTGTGCTAATTTTTGATTCTCCTGCGCAAAGCCGGTAAACGACATCAGGCAAAGCATGAGAAACACAATAATATTTTTATTCAAATTTTTCATTGATCTCCTCCTTACCTGATGATTACAAATTTTCGAATTACTTTACGTCCGTCCGGTGCTTCCACGTAAAGAATATAAATGCCGCTTGCTACAATCTGGCCGGATGAAGTTGTAGAATCCCACAGCTCGTCTCCCGTTCCACGCGTGTGGTCTTTTGAATAGATCAAATCTCCGCGCTCGGTGAAGATTTTAATTTTGCAAACGGGGGGTAGCCCATAAAAGGCAATTCTATCATATTGCGATTGATCGCCGAATTGGAAGAGCCGGTTGCGAATGTCGTAAGGATTAGGAACAACGCGAACGGAATCCAAAGTGGTTAATATTGCAGGCCGTTGAAGTGTTGCAGGCTGATTTGTAATAGTCCAGAAAGGACTGCTGTACAGAGGCACGCCATGCTTAACATCGTTTTGCGTACCGTCGTCTTTCGATTGAATATAATAATAATAGTCGAATCCTCTCTTTGCGGTGATATCATCGAATTGACTAACCGCATCAGATTTTTTGCACTCAAATATCTTTTCATATTTTGTTTTATAATTCATCACGTTTCCTTCCGACCGGTAAATAACATAACCGTCAAAATGCGGATCGGACGCAGCGTCGTTCGACCATTCGAGATGAATTCTATCGCCGCCCGATGAGACAGTAAACTTTGACGGCGGCGCGGGCGGCTCCGGCGTTTTATAATCAGCTTTGTAATTATTTACCGCGTTACGGAAAAACTGCACAATTGAATCCTTGCCCGTTTCGCACCATCTTCTTTTATAAAGATTGTAATCAGTAGTCGAACTTCCGTCGGGCATTTTCAAAGCAGGTGTACCGGCATGTTTCCACCACTGAAGCCAATTAGCTCCAACCTCTCTACATTTTTCCCACGAAATACCCGTAACGCTTTCCGCAAAAACTATGTGAACGCTTTCTCCCGGCGCCAATGTATATGGACCATATCCTTGACCCTGACTTGTTCCGCCGCCTGATTGTCTTCTCGGATCCGTATAATTTATTGCGTAATCATCCCCGACATAAGCATCATGCGGTTTATCTGGATGACCTTCGCTCATAATCGTATATCGGTCCGACATAAAAACTTCGTCATACTGGCTAACATTACCGGACATTGCCGTAATATCCGAACCGATAAACCAAGTCGTTTTCGGTTGAGATAAATCATCGGCTGTGTTCTGCGGACTTGCATCTGCATGAAGAGTAACGCAGCCTGCATATTTTGCAGATCCTAAAACACCGTCATCGGATTCGTTTGGGCAGCCCCAATCTTCGGCGTAGGTTACTGTTCTATCTTTTGAAGGGCCGTACCACGAATAAAATCCTCTCATTTGGTACAGAGGATTGTTGGGATCCTTAAACTCGGCGGCGTTCATGTTATCGCCAAACGCGTGGTTCACCGTGCTGTTGCCCCAACAAGATGCAAAGGCGCCCCAGGTAGATCCCCAGCCCGAAGAAGTGACCCCCGCAAATGCATATCTGTACACCCAATAGAAAAATACGTCGTGTAAGGTCTGTACCTTTTTATCTCCCTTTGCGTTTATGATGCCGGTATTTGTCATAACATAGTCGTTGATAAAATAACTTCCATGGTTAGGACTTGTATACACACTTACTTTTTTTACTACGGAGATTCCTATTGACGTATTGAATTTTGTTATTATCATTCTGTCGGCTTGCATGTTTTCATCTACACTGTCAATCATATCTAGGTTATCCAGGGGAGAAGCATTCTGATCGTCTACTACAACTTTAGGGTGGTAGCTTTTACCGACTAATTTAAAGTCGGTAACAAAAATTTCATTCGGGCGGTCGCTTGCATTACGCGGCCCGGATCCAATGACTTTTACGCTTTTAACTTTACCTTCAACCGGGTCGTCAAAATTTT
>DAIEQA010000140.1:0-10163 GCA_027348115.1 Ignavibacteriales bacterium | reverse complement strand
TGAAAATTTTGCCGAAAGCTTCAGCTCATTTCTTGTTACTAAATTACAAACCGTGGTTAACATCAATGTTACATCGGTAGATCAAATTTATTACTCGGAATATATACTGTCGGTTTCCAACCCGGCTTGTTTATTCCCGTTTGATATTAAGAACACGGACGTAAAAGGAATTCTTGAACTTAACAACGATCTGGCGCTTTCGCTTGTTGATAAACTTTTGGGCGGAAACGGCCTGGGAACAAAACAAACAAAGGTAATTACGCCGATAGAACAAAAAGTCCTCCGTGTTGTTGTGGATAGGGTAATGCTCGATTTAAGAAAGGCCTGGCAGACCGTTGGCGATTTTGAATTTGAGGTTGAGCGTTTTGAACCTGATATCGATTTTGCCCAGATCACTTCACAGAGCGAATCGGTTCTCTTAATATCCTTTGAGATTTTGATAGGAGAGCAGTCGTATTTGCTTAATATTTGTTTTGCCACATTCGCGTTCGACAATATATTAGCGCGACTTTCTACTCAAAAGCTCTCGTCGATCAGATCGACAAAATATTACGGTATTACCGCTAAAGAAGTTTTAACACATCATCTTGCCAAAACAAAACTCCCTTTGAAAGTTGAATTTGGTTTGGCAAAACTTTCAGTGAAAGAGATAATGGAAATGGAAGTCGGGGATATAATCCGCCTTGAGACAAAAATAAACGACGATCAAAAAGTGAGAACCGGCAACCAGCTTTTGTTTTTGGGGCGGCTTGGCATGGTGAATAATCATAAAGCAATAAAAGTTACAAACAAAGTATTAAATGAAACAAAATCTATTTGAGGAATCTAAATGGAAAACGACGAAAACGAATTGACACCGCAAGGAAGCGAATCTGAGCCACAAGAAAATATATTAGGATCGTTGGCTGATTTCGAAGAATTCGACGACTCTACCCGTTCGAGCGGCGGAGCGAATGAAAAATTGCAATTCCTCAAAGACCTCCCGATGAATATCTACATCGAGTTAGGAAGAACGCAGATGCAGATAAAAGATATTCTGGAACTTGAAAGAGGTTACGTTATCGAACTAGATAAATTAGCAAGCGAACCGGTAGATGTTTATGTGAACAACAAAAAAATTGCGGAAGGCGAGGTTGTGGTTATTGATAAGCATTTCGGCATTCGTATAACCAGTCTTGTAGATCCCGCTAGCAGAATAAAGGATATTAACTAATGACTTTCTTCGAAATCATAAAATCTTTCATCCCATTATTGCTCTTGTTGGGACTGCTCTTCGGAGTATTAATTCTTGTAAGAAAATATTCTTTTTCCATGCACGGCAAAAAATCTCGCGCGTTGAACATTGATGTTCTTACCAATCAGTTAATACTTCCTAAAAAATATATTTCCGTTGTGCGGGTACAGAATAAAGTTCTTGTGCTTGGCGTAAGCGAAAACAACATCTCGCTTCTTAAAGAAATCGATTACACATCGCCTGAGATTGACGATATTGTTAAGACAGAAGGTAAACCCAATTTCGTTGATATACTTAAGCAGAATTTGGGAATCCGATGAATAAGAAATCCGCGATTATAATTTTAAGCTGCATTCTTTTATTTTTTGCAGGATCTGTCTTCGCGCAGCAAAAACCAACCACCACAATTCCGTTCCCGAAGATTAGTCTTGGTGTTGGCACTGCAACAGACGGTAACGACGTGTCTGTAACGCTTCAAATTTTATTGTTGATGACGATTCTCTCCTTGGCCCCGTCAATAATAATATTGACTACCGCCTATTTGAGAATAATTATTGTTTTTTCCTTTTTGAAGAGCGCGTTAGGCACGCAACAAATGCCGCCCTCCCAGCTGCTTGCTGCGGTTGCGCTCTTCATCACTTTTTTTATTATGGCGCCTACCTGGAATAAGGTTAACGATGACGCTCTTAAACCTCTGATGAATAATAAAATTACGGTTGAAGAGGCGTACAATAAAGGCATTGAACCTATCCGTCAATTTATGTTTAGACAGACCAGGCAGGAAGATATGGAGCTTTTCATTGGGCTTTCTAACCAGCCGAGGCCCAATACAAGAGCAGACGTTCCGACATACATTTTAATTCCGGCATTTGTTTTAAGTGAATTACGCGCGGGATTTATAATGGGTTTCTTTTTATTCATACCGTTCATAATGATCGACATGATTGTTTCGAGTATTTTAATGTCTATGGGCATGATGATGATGCCGCCGATGATGATTTCGCTGCCCTTCAAAATATTGTTATTCGTCCTGGTTGACGGTTGGAATTTAATTGTAGGTTCATTAATCAGGAGTTTTTCGTAATGACCGAAGAATTGATAATTGAAGTGCTTCAAGACGTTTTCTATACAACATTTATGATTTTACTGCCGATACTCAGCGTATCTTTGGTGGTGGGAATCTTTATTTCAATTTTCCAGGCGGCAACATCAATTCAGGAAATGACGCTTACGTTTGTGCCGAAATTAATTGCTACGGGTTTAGTTATAATTTTTCTTATTCCCTGGATAATAGATAAGCTTGTCGGCATCACAACTAGAATGTTCACAATGTTCCAGCACGTGTTAAAATGACCAATATATTAATCGGCGATTTCCTGGTAGTGTTTTTTATTTTTCTCAGAATCATCTCTGCCATAATGGTTGCGCCGGTTCTTGGGCACAACGCGTTTCCTGCTATAGCAAAAATATTTGTTTCCTTCGTCCTGGCTTATGTAACATTTCTCACAATAAATAAAACTCACATCGAAATAGATGTTAATCTTGTTTCGTTAGCCGTCTATGCTATGAAAGAAATTCTGACGGGAATTATAATGGGCTACATGCTCAACTTTGTCTTTTACGGAATAAACTATGCAGGCGCTTTAATAGGTCTTGAAATGGGCTTAATGTTTTCGGAAGTACTAAATCCAATGGCTGAAATAAGCGAGAGCAGCATAACACAGCCGATCCATTACGCCGCAATAATGGTGTTCCTAATGATTAATGGACATCACTACATAATCAGCGCTCTCGTAGCGTCGTTTAATTTAATTCCAATTGCAAAATTTACTTTGACTCAGCCGGTGATCCAGTTAATAGTTAAATATTCATTTGCCGTATTTGTGATTGCCATAAAAATTGCTTCGCCTATTCTCGTTTCGTTTTTCTTGATCCATCTAGCCGAAGGAATTATTTCCAGAGTAATACCGAACATACAGGTGTTTTTCATTACCCAGCCGGCAAAAATTGCTATAGGGGTCGCTTTTCTTGCAGCACTTACACCGTTGTATGTCTATGTAATTAAAATTTTGCTCGGCAATTATGAAGAGCAGCTTCAAGTATTAATCATGACTATGAGCGCATAATTATGGCAGAAGTAGACGGACAAGAGAAAACCGAACAACCTACCGGTAAAAAGTTAAGCGACGCCAGGAATAAAGGCCAGGTAGCAAAAAGTATGGAGCTCAACTCGCTTGCCGTATTCGGCAGCGGATTAATATTGCTGTTTCTTGCCAAAGGTTTTTTGGGAGAAGAGATTTCAAAATTCAGTGTTGGACTTCTTGGTTCGCTCGATAAAATGAGTCTTAATAAAACAATTGTACAGACATATTTTATTAAGTGGGCAATCTTTTTTTTTGTAGCTGTTTCACCCGTACTCATCGGTGTACTGGTGGTTGCAGTCGTTACCAATATTGCTCAAGTAGGTTTCAAATTTTCTTCGGAATCACTCAAGCCGAAATTTGGAAAGTTTAATTTTATCAGCGGCTTAAAGAGAATTTTTTTCTCGGCTTCGTCATTTGTAGAAATTCTAAAATCGCTGGTTAAGCTGGTTATTGTTGGCTTATTCGTTTATCTAATCATTTCTAAAATGATTAAAGATACTACGCTTCTGATGCAGTTAAGCGTTCAGGAAATTCTCGATTTTATGACGACCTCCGCATTTTCCTTGATATGGAAAGTTACGCTGCTCTTTGTTGCTATTGCCTCAGTCGATTTTATATTCCAGAAATTCAAATTCAAAAAAGAAATGATGATGACTAAACAGGAAGTTAAAGAAGAATACAAGCAGCAGGAAGGCGACCCGCAGATAAAATCCCGAATACGGAAACAGATGATGGCAATGGCTAAGAAAAGAATGATGCAGGATATTCCCAAAGCCGATGTAGTTATTACAAACCCTACTCACTTTGCCATAGCTCTTAAGTACGAAATGAATAAAGATGCGGCGCCGCGCGTTCTTGCCAAAGGTATGGACGAGTTAGCGCAGCGAATCAAAAAAATAGCACTTGAAAACAATGTGCCTCTTTACGAGGATAGGGAATTAGCCCGTGCATTATATAAATCCTCCGAAGTCGGCGATTTAATACCAACCCAGCTATTTAAAGCCGTGGCTCAAATTTTGGCTTATATCTACCAGATGAAAAATCTTAGAAAGCGAAGGAGCATAGTCTAAATTGAAAAGCTTACTGAAGCATTCGGATATTTTATTGGCTTTCGGATTAATCCTGATGTTGGGATTAATGTTGATACCGCTTCCTCCAACAATACTGGATTTTCTTTTGTCGCTGAATATTACGTTGGCCGTGCTTGTGCTCATCGTATCGCTCTATATTCAATCGCCACTTGATATATCCGTATTCCCGGGCTTGCTTTTGGTTACAACGCTTTTCCGTCTTGGACTAAACATCAGCTCTACGCGTTTAATTTTGATTGACGGTTATGCAGGTAAAGTTATCGAGTCGTTTGGTTCGTTCGTTGTTGAAGGCAACTATGTTGTCGGTTTCATTGTGTTTTTAATTCTTGTAGTTATTCAATTCATAGTTATAGTAAAAGGATCGGGAAGAATTTCGGAAGTGGCCGCGCGTTTTACGTTGGATGCAATGCCGGGTAAGCAAATGGCAATTGATGCGGACCTCAACACCGGGTTAATTAACGAATCGGAAGCGCGGAAGAGACGCGATCAGATTTCTCGTGAAGCAGAATTTTACGGCGCTATGGACGGCGCGAGTAAATTTGTTAAAGGAGATGCTATTGCCGGATTGGTAATTAACGGCATCAACATTATCGGCGGATTTATTATCGGCGTTGCTCAAAAGGGAATGACGTTTCAGGATTCGCTTCAGACTTATACAATTTTAACTATCGGTGACGGCCTTGTCTCTCAAATTCCGGCGCTAATTATTGCTACCGCTGCAGGTTTAGTTGTAACCAGAAGCGCCGCGGGAACCGCGCTCGACTTCCAAATGAAGACCCAGCTCTTTTCCAATCCGCGTGTTTTAGGAACAGTTTCCGGGGCTATTTTTCTCTTTGCACTGATTCCGGGTATGCCAACCATTCCGTTCATGATAATAAGCGGATTGCTCGGAACGACTTCGTATTTGACAAAGAAAAATGTGAAAACAGTTAACGATGTTAACGCTGCCGAAGAGGTGATTACTCCCGCGCCTTCCGAAGAAAAAGTTGAACAATATTTGCAGGTTGATCCGATCGAAGTTGAAATCGGTTATGGTTTAATCAGCCTGGTGGATGAAAAGCAGGGAGGAAATCTATTCCAAAAAATTTCTTCAACCAGAAAATTAATTGCTCTCGAATACGGCGTTCTGATTCCTCCGGTTCGGGTTAGAGATAATTTGCAGCTCTCTCCGAATGAGTACATAATAAAAATTAAAGGAAATGTTGTCTCTCAAAACGAAATTTACCCGGATCGATTTTTGGCAATGAACCCAGGTAACATTACAGAGACGCTAAACGGACTTCCAACTACCGATCCGGCATTTAATCTTCAAAGTTTCTGGATATTGAGCGAAGAAAAAGAAAAAGCGGAATTGCTTGGCTATACGGTTGTGGATTGTATTTCCGTGCTTTCTACTCATCTGCAGGAAGTGCTGAAGCGGAATTTCGAGAAAATTCTTTCCCGTCAGGAAGTAAAACAATTGCTCGAAAATATCAAAAAAGATTACCCTGCTGTAGTAGAAGAAGTAAATCCGGAAACGCTGAATTTAGGTATGATCCAGAAAGTTTTGCAGAATCTTTTGAAGGAAGGAATTCCGATTAAAGATTTTGTTAGAATTCTCGAAGCGCTAATCGATTATTCGAAGACTACTAAGAATGTAGACGTGCTTACCGAATATGTGCGTCATACAATCGGCGATACAGTGGCCAATCTTTACAAAGATATGAACGGCATTCTGCACGTAGCCACACTAAGCGAAAATTTGGAAGCAATGATTACAAAATCGCTTCAGGCGCAAAAAGACAGCGTGGTTACTCTTGGTTTGTCTCCAAATGTTTTACGCGAACTCAATCAGCAATTAGTCGAAGTTATGGATAATTTTCTAAAGTTGGGTTACCCGCCGATACTGTTAACATCGGCGACAATCCGTCCTTACTTTTATCGTTTAATCAACAGTAGTTTTCCGGATTTGTCGGTATTATCTTATACGGAGTTGCCGGCAAATGTGGAATTGGAATTTCTCGGGAAGTTAGAGGTACAAAATGCAAATTAAAAAATTTCTTGCGCCGTCATTAAAAGAAGCAACACAGCAAATGAAAGAAGAACTGGGAATGGAAGCTATTATTCTCGGTACAAGAGTAATTGAAGCCGACAAAAGATTTGAAATGAAGAAGATGTACGAGATTACTGCGGGGCTGGATCATCCTGCAAATCCGGCAGATAATACTGCTACGCCTGAGCCGGTCGAGAACAAAAAGACTTATGAAACCGAGGTAAAAGAACTAACTAAAAAAATTTTTGATATAGCTGCTAGCAAAAACGCGGAAACAAAGCCGGTAAAAAAAGAAGCCGTAACTAAGTCCTTCGAAAAAGAAATTAAAGCCATTGCCGAAAAGCTTCAAATGCATGAGGTGCAGAAGAATATTACGGCTACGCTGATTAAACATTTGTCTAATTCGTCCTCCTTCATGGAGAGTTCGAGTCTTGAGAATTATCTGATCTCAAGCATGGCTGCGATGATTCATACAAAGGAATTTAAAGTAACAAAAGGGAAGCCCAAAAGAATTGCTCTGGTTGGACCCACCGGCGTTGGCAAAACTACGTGCATAGCAAAACTTGCTGTCATCTCGAAGATCATTCATAAGCTAAAGGTAGGACTTATCTCTATAGATACATACCGCTTAGGCGCAATAGACCAGCTAAGAATTTTTTCCGAAATAAGCGATATTGAAATGGCGGTTGCTTATGAACCGGAAGACATTCCAAAATTAGTTAAAAAGTTTAAGGATAAGGATCTAGTTTTTATAGATACCGTTGGACGGAGCCAGAAAAACAAGGAGAATTTGGAAGCCATTAAAAAGTATTTGGACATGGCTAAGGTTGATGATACTATTCTTGTTGTAAGTTCTACCAGCTCGACGCGTACGCTTAATGATGTAGCCGAACGATTTAAAGTCATGGATTATAATTCGGTTATCTTCTCAAAAATTGACGAAGCGGTTGCCTACGGGAATATTCTAAACCTTGTTGTTAATCATGAAGTGCCGGTAATGTTTTTAACTAACGGGCAGGTTATACCGGATGATATAATTTCGGTAAATCCGTCATTCTTGGCGAATATGATTTTTTCGGGTAAACTTTATAAATGATTGGTCAGGCATCAAGACTAATAGAATTAAAACAGCTTGCAGGTGGAGTTAAACGCGGCTCATCTGCAAAAATTATCTCTGTTTGTTCCGGCAAAGGGGGAACGGGCAAAACATTCTTTTCTTCGAACTTTGCTTATCAGCTTTCTCGCTTGAACAAGAGAATATTGCTTGTGGATCTCGATCTAAACTTTTCGAACATTAATATTCTTTTGAACCAGGCGTCCGGCAATTCCTTATCGCATTTTTTTGAACAGACTAAAACTCTCGATGAAATAATTTTCAACTACTCCTCCAATCTTGATTTAATATTCGGCGATTCAGGCAAAGGTAACTTTCCGCGGGTGAGCAGGGAAGTGCTCGATTATTTTTTTGTATCGCTGATAAAGGTATACGACCGCTATGATTATATTATTATCGATTCCTCTGCCGGCGGCGGCGAGCTTTTACTCCATCAACTTACAAAATCCGATTTTGCAATATTTGTTATATCTCCGGAACCGACCGCAATAATGGATTCTTACGTTGTAATCAAGCTTCTTAAAGAAATGCGGGCAGACCTGAAAAAGTACGTAGTTGTAAACAAGTGCATGGATAAAGAAGAAGGCGCGGGTTCATTCGGTAATCTTCAAGTGGCGGTTCAGCATTTTTTAAAGGATGAAATAAATTACCTCGGCAAAATCGGTTTCGACGCTTACGCTCACAAATCGATAATCAACCAGGAATTGCTTTGCCGCTACTATATGGAAAGCGAAGCCGGCAAAGATATATTCGCTATCGCGATGCAATTTATAAAAAACATTCAGATGGCTAATAATAACCAATCATCTTTCGGCTCCTAATAAAATCCCTTTCAAATCCAACGAATTTTGTACAAAAGAAGAGCATGCCGGTGGTATAGTGTTTGCAATTTGGTATGTAAAAACAAGGCCGTCATGAATAAAATAATCTTACAGTTTGGAATTTTAGTCTTCTTGTTCTCCGTCATCTATTTTACTCAACGCGGCATGGGTTTCGAAAAAATTCTACTCAACTCTTTTGCCATCTTCATACTTCTCACAATCATGCTGAGTATTCTGGTAATCGGTTTAATAAAAGCTATAAACCGTAACTCTTTCAATAAACTAAATGAAATTTCCGACCATTTAGCAGGGAATAAGAAACATGAGTAACGCAACTCTTTGGGCATCGTATAAACAAAATCCTTCCCCTGAACTGAAAAGACAGATTGTAATGACATACGTTAATCTGGTTCATTACGTTATTACTAAAACCAGTCTGGTGCAGAACGGACTTTTGGACAGGCGTGATTTTTTTCAATTTGGAATTGAAGGATTGAGCGAAGCTATCGATCGTTTTGATCCGGATTACGGGACAAAATTTGAAACCTATGCAATCCAAAGAATTCGCGGAAAAATTTACGATGAACTGCGAAAGTATTCGAATAAACATGAGTACGCCGGGGAAGTTGGAAATAACTCCAGTTACGGTACGTCCGATATATCGTTAAATCACAACATAAATGATGAGGACAGCATGCAGTTCCATGAAATGGTTTCCGGAAGCAGCGAAGTTCCCGATGCCATTCTTGAAAAGAAAGAACTGAAACAACATCTTTTAGAAATGATTAAAGAACTTAACGAAAGAGAAAGGACCATCCTGAGTTTATATTATTATGAAGAGCTTAATTACAAAGAAATAGCCCAGGTGCTGAATATTACTGTTTCCAGAGTATCGCAAATCCATTCAAGAATTCTCAACTCTCTTAAACTAAAATTGGCTGAATATAATGCATGAAGTACGAACTCCCGAATTAAAGGAACAAATTAAAAGACAGCTGAGCAGCATAGGCACTGTTCCGTCGATTCCGCATATCATTACCGAAGTTTCTGCATTATTAGACAGCGATAGAACAAGCGCAGCGGATTTATGTAAAATTATTTCACGGGATCAGGGCATTGTAACAAAAATTTTAGCCGTTGCTAATTCGCCGTTGTACGGACTCCCAAGAAGGGTTTCAACTATAGAGTTTGCAGTTGTAATAATTGGTTTTGAACACATAAAAAATATTTTAGTTGCACTCTCGCTTGTTGATGTGTTTAAGACAAGAAATACCCCTAACTGGAACCAGAATGCTTACTGGACTCATTCTTTATTAACAGCCACAGCCGCTAAAAGAATTGCAGACGATTTGCACTATCCTAAATCCGGCGAAGTATTTACCGCCGGCTTGCTGCATGATCTCGGACTTGTTGTTTACCAGCGATATCTCAACGGCGACTTTAACAAAATTGTAAAGCTGGTCGATGAAGAGCAGATGCGTCATTTAAATGCCGAGGAATTGGTTCTTGGTTATACTCACCAGGATATAGCGGAATATCTTTTAGAGAAATGGAATTTTCCTCCATATATCGGGCAGGCAATTCTGTATCATCACAAACCGTCTTTGGCGGAAGATCGTAAAGTGCTTGCATCGTTAATTCATCTTGCGGATTATATGACGCAGCGCTTAAACACCGGTAGCTTTAGCTGGGATAATAGTTACGAGTTCGACGATAATGTAATAGAT
>DAIEQA010000012.1:0-25503 GCA_027348115.1 Ignavibacteriales bacterium | reverse complement strand
TATTTCGTAATGTATAAACCCTTGCTGGAAGCCAGATAAGCAACGTTGCTTCCAACATCGTCAATCGTAAACGTGCATGTAACTAAAATCCTATCGCCGTTTTTTATCAACGTGCCGATAGAAGTTGTATCCCCGAATATGTAACTCTTTGTGTACATTTATATTTTTATATTCATGTTCATGCTCATGTTCATGCTCATGATCTGCTCTTAATAATATTTTTTTAGAATTATGTTTCTCTTGTTCATTGTGCCGTATAAATCCGTGCCGCGCTGCCCAACGCCCACCTCGCCGATAAGTTCTATCTGCAATCTTTGCGGCGCAGCGGCATTACTGTTGTAAATTCTATTCATCGGCATAACCATTTCCGGTATGCCGCCCTCGCCAAAAGCATAAGATTTGCCGGAGCTCAAACCCATTCCTACAATCGGTTCGTTGATTATTCCACCGTTAGCAAGTCCGAACATCGCGCCGAAACCCTTCAAGAAAGAACCGCCCGGAAGAAGCATAGAAATCAAACCCATAAAAGTTGCTTGCAGCCCCATCTCTAAAAACATTCCGAGCATGTTAGAAAGAACGTCTTCTAGTTTCTCTCCGCGCATAATTGCGTTGCTCAAACTCTGACTCATGGCTTGCCCTAACCGCCGCCAAGCTTGATCGGCGCGGACAGTCTCATCAATTAAACCGGAGTTGAATTGATCAACCCTTTCTTTCGAGTTTTTAATTTCATCGTCGTCAATTAATTTTATCAGCGAGCCGCCTTTTGCGTGGTCGCCCCCGCGGAACTTAATGGGATCGCCCATAAATGCTTCCGCATTAACTGCCGTTCTACCAATGCCTTGCCGAAATTTTAATTCCGCCTCGCGTTTCTCAATTTCTTGTAGATATAAAATCTGTTCCGCTAAATCTTTGGTTGCGGCCGCCTTTTGCTTTAATTGAGTAATTTCTTTTTCAATTTGGGCGGTTGTGGTTATAAACTTTTCTTCTTTCGGAGTTTTAGAATCCAGTCCTAATTCTTTCGCCTTTTTTTCCAGAACATCTATATATCTTTTCAAAAATTGTCTCGAGGCGTCACTTTCGGCATTATCATATTCTTTCCGCAATAACGCGACCGCTTCATTAATACTTGCGATAGATTTGAAATTCCAGTTACCCAATAAAATATTATTTATTTTTTCTGCGGTTGCGGCGGCTTCAGTATTCAGCGCTTGCAAAGATTTAATAAGTCTTTCAACTTCCTCTTTGTTATCCTTTGCTACCTTACTCGTATCAAGCGCGCCCTTCGAATCGAAATAAGCGCCTTTCATTCCCAATTGCTGAATGAGTTTACTCCGTTCATAAACCGCTTGCTCGGTAGATAATTGAGAATATTCTTTCCGCAAATTTGCGACTTCATCTCTCTGCTTTTTAACTTCTTCCGTCTGGGATGAGAATAATCTTGTCAGCATTTGAATGATAAACATGCCGGCGTTGATGCCCAGTAACCACAAATTAAAACCGCTCAAAGATTGTTTCAGCGCGGCGCCGAAAGACATCCCTTGCATAGCAGCTTGGTTCATTGCCACGCCGATTGTAGAGGCGACCATTGAAATATTATTACCGACCGATAATAATCCCATACGGAAATTGACGAAGAACATGTCCATATCCGAAAGCAAGAATCCCGTTTGCCCGATCATCATGTTAAAGCCGCTTAAACCTTTGCCTTGGGACATTAAGGCAGTTGTCCCGCTCGCTATATTCGGGTTCATCCGCGTGTATGCGTTTGTAACATTTTGAATTGCCGCCACGCTCTTTGCGTATTCGGCAGAGCCGACCGCCAAAGTTTGTTTCTCTTGTTCCAGTGCGCGGATAACGGATTGAATTTGTTTTTCGGAAAGCTGATTGTATTTTATAAAATCTTGAATGCCTTGCGCGGCTTCATCGCTTACGGTCCCGATGCCCAATAAATCTTGCGCGAATTGTTTGAGAAGCGGAGAAGAGCTTAATGTTTCTACCGAGGAATAAATGCGGCGCACTTGCTCGTCGGTTAATGCCAACGATGCCGTCGTTTCTTTATTATCGATTGTTAACTTTATTCTAATTTCGTTTTGCATCTTCTATCTTCTTTAATGAGTTCAGACTGCCAATTGCTTCGTTTAATTGCTTAACACGTTTCATATAGAGGTAGTCGTAAAAAATATTTAACGGTAACTCCAACAATTGTTCACGCTCCAATGGATTGTTCGAAATAAAAAATAAAATCTGATTTACGTTTTCCGTTTCAAGTTCGGATTTGAAGAATTCTTCAATCGGCGCGTCCAGATTCTCTAGTTCGCCAAATACGCGCTCGCTTTCTTCATTAAGCCGTTCAAATATTCCCCGGTATTTCCTCTCAACTCTAATCGTTTCAAAAAAAAATTGCCGGTTATCTCCAATTCAAGAAACTCGTCCGTATCATCAAAAAACGAATCTTCAACTTTTTCACCGTCAAGTTGAATTAAAATGGTATTTAGAAAATGATTTATTTCTGCGCGGTTCGCCGCCGTCACTTCCAAAGTCCCGTCTTGCATCTGGAATTTCTTAAACAATTCCGCATTCGAATATTTGTCGCGGGCAGTTAGAGTTTCTTTCAGCTTAAACTTCTTCCCGCCGATTTCGTAAATTTTTTCATTCTCCGGCATCTGCTGGCTCCGATTTTTGTTCGCCAATGATTCCGCTCTTTACTTCTTTCTGCGTTGTAATATTGTAAAGCGTGAATTTCAACCCGTTGTATTGACTTAAATCCGTTTCAAACACTCCCCCTTCATTACATTTCAAACCGAGGCGCGTAGTTAAAACAGTTTTCAACTCGCCGTTGTCTTTGTAGATTCTTAAAGCATATTCCATTTCAAAACTCCATTTTGGGCAATCAGCCGTCAGCATTCAGCAATCAGTTTAACTGAAAGCTGAACGCCGACTGCTGAAAGCTAATTACTAAAAGTTATCGTTCCGCCTTCAGTTCCATCCGCGCTTGTACCGCCGCCGACTAACGCCGTGTAAGCCGCAGAAATATTTCCAATCGGGATTAAACCGGAATAAACCAGCGTGTCATTACCAACGTCATCACCCAATTCCGCCGTGGCTTCTTTATGAAGCACGTACTGATTGAATACAAATTTTTCGTAAGTAGCGCTTGCCGCGGACGTGTCTTCTTGGAAATTTATCGCGAGACCTTCGGCTTCCGCCATTCTTGAAACTAGATTCGCAATTGTTGCGGAATTAAATTTGTAAGTCAAAGTCGCTTTGACCATTTGAGAAATTTCTCTCTCGTTCAAATCGTTTTCGCTGTCTTTAACGGATTCGAGTATAAGAGAGTAATCGAGTATTTCATTATAGCCGAAAATGCTGTTCGTGAAATTGATCCAAGGAAATCTGCGCTTGGTCTCATCAATTCCGTAATTTGTAACGCCGCTGAATGTTACCGGCGTGTTGCTATCAGCAGCATTAACTAACGCTGCCGCAAGAGTTGGATTAAGCTGCAGCATTCCTTTAATCAACAGCGCGCGCCGCTTCTTGCTGAGTTCGTACTTAAAACCAATTCCAAGATGCTGATTTGTCGTTCCCGCGCCGCTGAATTGGAAACATCCGCCATCCACGCCGCTGGATTGCGGGCGCATTTTAATTTCCGCGTCGGCGCCGCCATCCGGTAAGTATTGAGAAATGATGTTCATTAAATTCAACAGACTCGGCTGGTAAAGCGGAGTCTCGTCTAACGTGAATAGTTTGCCGATTTCCATAAACCGCCCGCGCGATTCATCATTATTACCGACATCCTTAATTGTTAGTTTAGTTTTGCCTCTTAACCCGCCCGCGATAACGTTTGTCGGCGTGGCCGGCAATACGGCCAGCAATGTGCCTTTTTTGCAAAAGACTATTTGGTCAATGCCCACTCTTCGGAATGCCATAATTTCACCTTTTTATTTTTTGAATTTCATTCTTGTCTTTGGAGCGGAGGAAGCGATTGAAACTTTGATAGAGTTAATTGCTTCCAGCGTTTTTATATGATTGCCGCTTATCAAATCTTTTACCTCCTCGAAACGATTCAAATAATTAAATTGCACTTCATTAATCTTTTTATCCCGCGCTTCATTTTTCTCATTTAATTCGGCAATATCTTCTTTTATATGTTTCATCTTTTCCTTGAAAAACCACCCAATTGCAGAAACCAAAATCACAACAAGTCCTCCGAGAATATCCAGCAATCCCATTATTATTCCGCATTTTCGTTAATAGAATTCTCTTTTGCGGATAGACCGCTTGGTAAATCTTTATTTTTTGAATTGTACGTCCCGGTTATTTTATCGGAAACTTTATCCAATAACGTTTTGCCTTGCGGAGAAATTGTTCCCTTCCGGTATTTCCAGCTATCCCATAAAAATTTTAATCCGACGGATATCGGAATTGCGAGTTGGCTTACAACGGTATGGTCTGGAAAAACTTTTGGAAGAATTTTATCGGAATAAGTAATCGCGATGCCGGTTAAACCCACCGCCGCGTTACCCAGCCAATACCAAATATTTTTTTTCTTCTCTTCCGGCATTTCTGTCACCGCGTAAGGGCTGGACACGTCCAGCCCCGACAATTATTGATTCATAAAACTGTTAAATGCGAACATATCGGAGAAAAATTTTCCCGCTGCGTCCGCCTCTTTGCGTCTATCATTCCGTAATTGCTCTTGCGTAACACCTAATAAAACGCAAGCAACTTCATCCGTCATTTTCGGATTGGCAGTTCTAAGTGCCTTAACTTTTTTACTTATGTAAATTTCGTTTTGCATCTCAATCTCCCATTGCTTTTCCGTAAGGGCTGGACATGCCCAGCCCCAACAATTATTGTTGAACTTCTTTTACTAATCCGTAAATAGCATAGAGCACGTTGATAGATTTATCAACAATTACTTTTGCCTTTGCATCGTCAACTTCAAGATCATTCTGGACCGCCTCGCGCAGTTCTTGCATTTCAAGTTCCGTTAAGTCGCTAAGCTCCGCCGGAACATTTGCAATACCGCTTAAAGCCGCGGGCAGTTTTGTTAACGGCGCAACAAAAGCCGGAAGATCGGTTAAGCCAATCTTGCCGTCTTTAAGCGCAGTGATAATTGCATTTGCTAAAGACGTTCCGAACTTTACAACGTCTTTGGTTTCTTCGATGCCGAACTGCAGTCCCGGTTTATCGGTTAATACTGGTGTTCCGTTTACTTCTGACATTTTATTCTCCAATTTTGGTTTGGTTAACTGTTCATCTTTTATTTCGAGATCATCAACATTCGGTATTTCTTCCGGGTCAAGGTCAATATTCATTTTACATTTCAACTTTTGTTAAGAACAATTCTTTTTCTTTTTGCCGGCGTATGGTTAAGCCCGGCAATTCTTTCCCCGCCGCATGATTATATTTTAGAAATTCTTCTGCGGCTTCATCAAATTTATTTTCGTTAATTAATTTCAATAGATTGGATTTCTGTAAACGTCCCGCGCCGCAATTGAAAGTGAATGAAACCAATGCGTCAAATTGATTTTGGTTAACGGGAACTTTTACAAATTTGCTTACCGCATCTTCGGCGGTTTTAACATCCATTCTTAGATATACGGTTGCGGCAGTTTCATTAATCGACATGCCCGGCAAAACATCAACGCCGGTATGACCGTAGCCAACCGTTAATTTTCCGGCGGGGCATTTATATACTTTAAGCGCAAGCCCTTCGGAATCTTTTATTATCTGCAAACCTTTTTCGCCAATTTTCATTTTTAACTTACCGCCTCATAAATCCATTCATAATGTTTTGCGTGAACGATTGAAAAAATAATTTTAGCCGCGGCAAACTCCCTCTCGTTTGCCATCAGCCCCACTTCATCGCTTACCGGATTTATATCAATTATGTTAAGGTCTTTTTGAATTGTGTGTTTGTTGGCGTAGATACACTTATAAACATCGTCAACCATATTGAGTATGGTTGTATAGTTTACGTCTTTAACGCAGCACTGCAACGTTACTTCAACATTCAGCGTTTGGATTGTAGCGTCATCTTGATCCGAAAAATTATTAACGGTGTCTTTAATTGAAACTAGCAGAAACCCATCGGATGGGTTTTCTACATAAGGCGACCAAATTTTAGCCGCCGGAAAATTTGTTTTGTACCCGCCCGCAATTGTAATTGCGTCAAGCAAAAGTTTCAGCTTATCGGTTATTTGTTTTCTTCTAGTCATAACTCAATTCAAGAATTGTGTAGCTCGGTCCATTCGGTTTTTTCTCGCGTATCTTAAACGCCGCGCCGCCGTTTTCTCCATCTATTATAATTGTATCTGTCCCGTTAACAAGTGCGTCCCAATCGTCTATCATAGAAAATTCACAGATTGCGATTGGGTTGGAACCTTCATAATCGATACCCATAAGTCCGGAGCGCTGAGATGGATTTCTAAAAATACATTTACCGGAATAAGAAGCGGCGCCGTGTGTAATAACGGCGTCCTTCTCTAATCCGGAATCAAATAGCGCGTCCGATATGTCGATCAGATCGGTCATTTCTTTTTAGGATTTCTTCTTTGGAGTTGTGCGTTCAACATAAGCCGCTTTAATTTTCGGCGCTTGCTCGTTCAAAGATTTTTCATTTTCCTTCGTAACTTCAACCGCGCGGCTTGGCTCAGCGCCAATTAGTTGAAGAATATTCACCGATGGTTCCGTTTCGAAGAAATCACCGGGTGCTTTCGATTCACCATCGATTACGTATGGGAATTCGCTAACGTTCAAATATTTTTTCTTTGCTGCCATTGCATCACCATTATTTTTGTTTAATAAAGGAGCTCCGCTAATTAAAGCGGAGCTATTAATTGTCGTCAAAGTCATTCTACTAGATCGGTTTGTAATACGAGAAAGCGAGAGCGTATCTAACCACAACGTCCATGGTTAAGTACGCGCTAACTTGCATGATCGCGCCGTCATAGGTATAAGGGTTATAAACCAGTTCAACGCCGCCCCATTCGCCAAGAACAACTTGCGAATAATCTCCAAAGAAAAGATGACCGGCGGTGATTTGGTTTGTGACCATCGCCTTATAACCGTTCATTTGATTATTGTCCCACAAATAAACCGGGTAATTAGTTGCCTTCTCGGTTCCCTTCAACGTACCGCGGATGGTAGGGGTTGTTACGTAAGCGGCGGTTGCAACGTCAAGATTGGCGGCGGCGGCAGTTGTTTCCATCGCAATTATATCCGCCCAAGTCCAAGATGTTTTTACCGTTCCCAGACCAACTCCAGAGGTGGCAATTATTCCGGTTGGTTCGAATGAAGCGGCGCCGGCGCCATGATGAACCGATTTATCACGCGCCAAAGCGACTACATTCAGAAGGTCATCAACGGCAATTTGTTCTATTCCCGGGGTTGTATTCATCGAAGCCAGCCTTGAGAATGCGGCTTTAATTTTATACGTTCTTGGAGCTAAAGTTTTTTGTCCGGTTGTCAAATCACTTGCAGATGGAGGTGTAACTTCATCAGTCATCCATGAACCGCTTGCCGCTGCTGTTTGTGTTGGGATTGCTTGATTACCGACCAAGTTCGGGAATATTCTTATGCCTAATTGATCTACAATAGCTTTATTTCTTGCAAGCGGAATAAATTCACTTGCAATTAAATTTGTGGCAACCAAATTACCGGCGCTAGTCGGCGTGCTGGTAATGAGAGTTCTCGCTTTATCGTAAAGCATCGCGTAAGGAATGACCCTTCCGCCTCTTTTACCAATAAGCGAGATATTGTTTTGCTGTTCGTATTCTTTAATCATTCCGAGTTCGCGGTTAATATCAACTTTGCTATCCGGAGCGCAAGAATCGACTAGTTTTGCAATTGAAAAACTGGCGCGATCTTTTTTATCCAAACCATCCAGCGTATTTGAAACGGCACGCTGAGATTTCAGCGCCAAAAGATCGGTGATCATATCGCCGAATTTTCTATCACTTGTACCGATAGAAACATATTTTTCGGCTACTTCAACAAGATTGACTTCATCGCCAAATTCTTTCTGATAATCGCTCGCCATGGCAAAAATAGAAATTGCGCTTAACGCTTGGTCTGGTCCGCCTTTCTCAAAAACGCGGTCAAGAAGATTTTCTTGTTCCGGTTTTAGGTTAACTTTTGCGCGGGCCATTGCTATCTTAACTTCTTGGTCCCGCTCTTGCTTTACGGCAAGTTCTTTGGCTGCTTTTTCAGCGAGTTCTCTATCCGCCTTTTCCTTAGCAGCAACTTCTTCTGGTGTCATGGTATTACTCCTTTGATTTAGATTGATAATTTTGTTATTCAAATTTCTATCCATGCCAACATTATTATCGCCACCGTCCGGAACAGCAGCGCCGTGGATAAACTCCCATTTGGTTGCGCGGTAATAATCCGTATTATCAACAGTGCGTTCTAACTTCAATTCGTGGATTAAAAATCTTACCGATGAATTTTTTCTTAGCCGGTCGCGATATTCTTTATAAAGCATAACTGCGCGCGGATTGTGAGGAGAAAAATTTATTCCTATTTTCAGCTTGCGCGTATCGGTAATAGAATAACTCGAAATAATTCCGACTTGATCGCCGTAATGCATATCGCGAAATGACGCGCCGGTTTTCAACCGGTCGGTCACCAGAGCTTGATCGGAATGATCAAGAATTAGATAACCAAACCAATCCTCTATAGGTGTCTCGGAGGAAATTGTCATTTCGAGATATTGTTTCTCATCATTGGAGTTATTCGGTTCATCCGCCGCGGCTCTTTCACCGCCTTCCGGCAAATCCCTCTTAAATACATAAGCGGTCCCGGGTAAATTTTTGTCAATATCACGGTTATTTATTTTTTGAATCAGTTCATCGATTGAAATTTTATGCATGACTTACCTCGTGCAGTTGAATAACATTTTCTAAATTTCTTTTTGGCTGTCCGTCTGTAGGATTAGTATTATCCGGCTGATTTGGATCGGGAGCCGCAACTTGCGTTTTCTGTAAACTTTCAAATTCAACACCGGCGGCAACTTCTAATTTCTTTACCGTTGCCTTATCTCTAATAATATCTTCGGGACGCCTGCCGCGTTCGGATTGATTATCAATCTTAGACTTCCAGCCCATCTGCTCATCGATTTGATCTGCGAGAGCTTTTTTATAAGGGTCCAGCCAACCTTTCTTAAATCCTTGCCAGTAATGCTCAAGATATTTTTCAAGGTTGCCGTAAACCAATGGATAGAGTGCGCCGGTTCGAAGTGCAGCTTTGACCCAATTTTCGTATATATCAACCAGCCAGTTTTCGATGGTGATTGTTTGATCATAGGCAATTGCGCCGATAGCTTTCATTTCTCCACCGCGTCCGCTCGCGAAACTTTCCCCTTGCCTATCGCCGGTTAATACAGCATAATCTTTTCCGGAACCGTAGGAAGCTTCTTGCAAATTTGAACGCATATAAGGTTCATGCTGATCGGATGGAAATTTAGGATCGAACGGAACAAATTCTTTGCCCCATGGCAATTCCTCAATTGATGCGGCTTCCATATCCATATATTTTCCAAAATCTTCAGTGCCGGTTCCTTCGCCGTCGGAAGTTTCCGAATCGGCTTCGGTAATAAGTTTATCGCCGGTATAAGGATGTGAATCCGGTTGAGTATCTTTGAGAAATCCCATTTTTGCCGATGCGCCTTTTGCATTTTGCATTGAATAGAACTTCCACATGTCCGTATCTTTCAGCGTTATTAATACGGCAGCCAAGGAAGTAATGCCGTGAACTTGCTTAAAGTGTTTCGGATCAAATCCATAAATCAATTCATCGGCGGGTATGAATTCGCGTTCCATTGTAGAATAATATCCAACCGTAAGTTCTTGCTGAATATTTTTCTTTTTTATCCAAATACCTTGCAACCGGCGGAAAGAATCAACTTGCACGCCGGTGATAATGAACGTGTTGTCATCAATCTTCATGTTGTAATTATGATCGATGTCGTTTGGGTCTATGAAATCCAGAGTATAACCGAACAGATTATCTTTAACGGCGGCGCCTTTTGTATATTGGCGTAGAATTACTTCACCATCGGTGCGTAGCATTGTGCGGATGAGATACTGAACCATCACAAAAGAATGGCGGCGGCTTACGGTGCAAAATTGTTTCTTGCACCATTTATCAAATGCTTTTTTAATTACGCCGTTGGCAAAATCATCAAGCACGCCGCTTGGAAATTTCGCTTGCGGCTGCAAATCAATTCCATTGGGACCGATAACAAAATATCTGTCGTCAAAATCTTCCGCGGCAACAAACGCGTTGTTGAAAAGCATATCTTGAGTTCGCGCGCGGAGAGTCGGAAGATCGCTTTGGATAAGCCGGTTTACTTCCTCCGGGCGCGTAGTCCAGCCAACTCTAAAACGTGTGGTGCGTGCCGCATCAATACCACGTTGCACACTTTTTTTAATTTCAATTTGCGCTTCGCGTTTTGTGGTTAGACCAAACCGATTCAATATGTTTTTTACAAGCGGCATTATTGAAGTTTTTTTCTCGGATAATAAAGCTCTGCTTTAGCATAAGTATCGCTCTGGTTGCCCGCAGTGCCGGTTATCTTAAATCTGTAATTGAGAAACTTTTTGCCGTTAAAACTCATCGAACTGGATTGATACGTTTCCAGCGAATCTGCGTTTGCGCTTAATGTATCAACCGTATAAAGTTCGTTAGCATCCGCAAGATTGTTTGAGCCTTCAATTACCCAAAGTATTCTTGGTTTGCCGGCCGTGCTCGAAAGATTATAAGTTGCCAGTAACGGATAAGTTGACATTGATTCAGAATCATAGCCGCGCAGAGTAAACCATTCGGAATAAACGGTCGCGGTGCTATTGATATTAGTGCTGGGGAAAACTGCGGAGAAAAATGTCAAATCCTCCGTCTTAGAAGCGAATGCCGTTTGCGCAAAAACGCCTTGAAGCGGCAAAAGTATAAGTATTAATGCGATAAATATTTTGAACTTCTTCATTGCGAGCCTCTATTATTTTTTATTAATAAAATCGTCCTAGAATTTTTCTGCTTATTCTTCTTCCGGCTTCTTCATTCATTTTTGATTCTGCAAACTTTATTCGTCTTATCAAATCCGGAAGGTCGGCATAAGTAACGTGGGTGTTGTCATAAAGCGTTACTTCACTTGCAATTTTTGTAGAGAGTTTTTCGTAAGCGTCCATTAAATTTTGGTAAATACGGGTCCAAACTCCGCGCGGATCGGTTTCATCGGCAAGGTTGGGTTGAGTTGTGATTGTTCCGCTTGCAACGGGAGTGTCTAAACCGTCTTTGGTTGCAATCGCTTGCCATTGATATAATCCGCTCGCGTAAATATTAACGGCGGAAGTAATTGCCATGCGCCATTGATCGGATTCATTAACGCCGGTGATGGAAAAACTGTTGGTAGCATTCTTGTAAAAATTAATTTTGAAAGTATAACCGTTGGAATTCAAATAACCGGTCGGCGCTTCGAGCCACGACCAATTAGTTTTGGCGATAAGTTTTAACGATGTTAAATTCATTCTTAGTCTCTAATTCTCAACTTCAATTATCTTCGTTTCATTTTTATGATTGAAAACGGGAATTGTGAATTGCAAATACTTCCGTCCATCATAGATTTCTTGAAATCGTATTAAAGTTTTATTCGGATGTTTGGCATTTGGGTGATTCCGTTTTAGATAAGTTTCTGCAGAGGCTAATAATAATTGCTGATAAGAATAATGACTTCTCTTAGAAGTCGTTTCGGGTAAAGGGATTCTGAATTTCAGCAAACTTTTATTGTTAGTGATCGCAGAGCAAAGGGACATTTACAAAATCCTTTTTTAGTCTGCTTAAATATCGCGCGGTGCGTGGAGGGAATCATTCCGGTTTTTCCCCGCTTAATTTTACTTTCGGCGGGCGTATGTGCGGCGCTTCTTAGATGGTTGATGTTGGATGGTTGATGTTGGATTTATAGTTATTTCATCAGTCGCAAGTTGAATTGCGAGTTCTATGCTTTTTTTCTGCTCACCTTCCGGATAACAAATCTCGCGGATTCTCCCGGGACTTAAAAATATTCCGTTCCATTTTTTTTCGGCAAGGCGCTGAATTAACGTTTCTACAATTTCACCGGGACAATCAATTTTCAATTGCTCAAATTCCAATTTGATGAGCCGGTTGCGGTACGCGGTTTCATCGCAGATACCGTATAGCCGCGCGTGTTCCGCCGCCAACATGATTGCTTTGGTTTTCATTTAGTTGGCGGTTCGTTGTTGGTTGTTGGATTCTTGCAAATATTTTATTGCTGCTCTTATTTGTATGCAGCCATCTTCTATTATACAATTTCCATCATCAGCTAATTCGTGCAATATTTCCAAATGCCAATTTGGGTTAATTGTATCCAACAACTTCTCAAGCAATTTAATTTCTCGTGATAATATTTCTAATTTCGTCTTATCGTCCATCACGTCCTCCTAGCTACATAGCTGCTTTAGTTTTCATTTAGTTGACGGTTGGTTGTTGGTTGTTGGCAGAGATGCAAGATATTGTTCTTTGTATTCGGTAATCGTAAACCAACTTCCACTACGACCGGAAAATCTTTGAACGGTTTTGCATCTTTTGCAAATTCTAACCGAGAAACCAAACTTATTCGGCTCCGGCACTCTAAACCAATTATGTTTTATTTTACACCAATTCATTTTCGCGCCTCCGCTTCATTCGCAATTAGCAATATGTATGGCTTCGCATATTGTCCTTCGCTTGCAATTAGCTCGGTTGCGTGTAAATGGCAATCGCCATAATCATATTTCTTAAATGTTTCTATTGCTAAATCTCCAGCATCTTGTAAGTTTTTAGCAATCACGTAAAATGTAAATTCTCTGCTGTGGTTGTAAGCAAATTTTAATATCACTTTGTATAGGTTCATTTCTCCCTCGCTTTTTTTAGAAAAATAATCCTTTATTCTAATTACTAATTTCTAAATACTGCATACTGCTTTTCACCTTCTCCTCGCTTGTGTGCGTCTATGTTTTCGTGAGTTTTGAATTTTGAGTTTTGAATTTTGAGTTTGACTTTCCGTTTTTCCTATTTCATTCTGATTTCCGATTTCTGATTTCTGATTTCTCAATCTCTCTGCTTGTTTATCCATATTTCTTTTAATCGCTTTTTCGTTGGGATGGATATGATATATTGCCGCAATTCCCATGTACATTAAATCAATAACCTCATTCGATGTATGACGGTCCGGTTTTACATAAACGTAATATTCCAGATTGCCGACCAGTTTTTTTATTGCAACTTCACTTTGAAACTGTTCAAAGAATTCATCATCGCAATAACAATCCGGGAAGTGGATATAGTTTGGGACCGGCTCATCCGGCGCAATTCCTTCCGGTCGCTTTATGGAGAGCATCTTGAAAAGTTCTTGCTTTGCGGCGTTACTGCCGAGATGCAATAATCTGCATCTTCCAAATTCTCCGGCGGGCTGCCATTTATGCGGAATGATAGGAACGCCGATTCCGCCTTTACCTTTCACCGGGTAAATTCCGTTCTGATGTTTGCCCGCAACATTTTTATAAACAGTCGGCGCGAAGTAGCCGGTATCTTTGAAATGCCGGAGAAGCGGAATTTTAACTCCATCCTTCCGCCGCCAATCCGCAAAGAAAATTCCATCGTCTGTTTTCCAGCATTGATCGTTAGCGCGTAAAGTATCACCATAAATTTTTTGATAAAGCAAAACCCAAAGTTCTTTCTCCATCCCAACGCCGATGACCATAGTTTCTAATCGGTCTTTCTGAACGTCCGTTGTTTGCACCGCGTATAAAATTTCATTCGGCACAACAAACGGATTATTGATATCGATAAAAGATTCAACATGAGTTTTGAGATCGTCAATATCCGCCTTCTCGCCTTCACCGGCTTCGTAAGGCAAACCGAAAACAGTATTATAAAGCGGTTCAAGTTTTTCGGGATTATCTCCGGCGTCAATAATCTGTTCGGCAACTTCCGCGAAGGATGAAAGTGTTGAGCTAAGTTCGTTAATCCAAAATCCAACATGCTTTTTAATTTCCGGACGTTCAGCAATCCATATTCCGTTTTCCAGCATATTTAATCTTTCAGCTTCGTTAATTTCCGCGCCGCATCCATCGCAAGGATAAACAGCGGTTTCCGGGAATTGTTTAATCACCTTTCCGAACATGTCTTTTTCTTTTTGCCACACCAGCCGCTCATGCTTAAAATAAAATTGCGTTCCGCAGTGCGGACAAGTAACATGGTATTTCAGCATGTTGCTTTTTTCATATTCAAGCGCAATTCTAGATTGCTTAACGCGCGTAGGAGTGCTGATAGCAACGTTCAAATCTTTGCCGAACTTTTTGTAAGCCGTCGTGCGTTTACGCAGACGGGTTAACGGATCGCCTTCGCGCTGTTGACCAATGGTAAGTTTATCGATATCATCAGCCATTGTAATTTGTTCGGACCGCTGGCGCGTACCCGCCGCAGACGAACCGGAAATAATTTCCAGATGTCCGCCGGGGAAACTAATTCTTACCGACGTATTTCTTTCTCCGCTTTCTTTTTTTTGCGAATGAACTTTTTGGCGGAGCGCGCGGCATCCGTTTATCATCGGCATTAAACGTTCTTTGGAAAACGCGCGTATGTCGTTATCGGTCGGGAACATTATCATAATATTGCATGGGCGCGTTAAGATGTACCAAAGGATGGGATTGAGAATAAGCGATTCGGTTTTTAATATTTGTGATGAACCCATACAGCTAATGCGGCGCACTTTGGGATCCGAAAATGATTCCATCATTCCGCGCGTGTGCGGTATTTCCGGCGTAGACCATTTGCCCGGACGCGGCGCGTCGGATGGGAGAATTCTTTCTTGATCGGCAAGCTGCCAGACCGAAATATCCGGCGGCGGCATTAATAAACGGCGGTTCTCCGTTCTAATTTTATTTATATTGAACAAGAACACCTTGCGGATGTAATCGTCATTCATTTCAATATTTTGAAGGCGTTCCATCATTGTTCAACTTCCAGTTCGTCAATTTCTTCCGGCATATCGTCTTCCGGTCCCTCATCAAGCTTCAGTTCCGTACCGAGACGGGTTAGTATTTCATCTATTTTTTTATTGATATTTTCTTTTTGCTCATCGGTTAAGCCCATACTTACATTTACAAACGCGCGGAAGTTTTCAATTTCGCTTTTGAACGCGATCATATCCCGCGCATAGGCGTCGTTTGCCATGTCGAGATCAACAAGTTTCTTAAGTTCCTTCATCAATTTTATTTTGCGGAACGCGGTGACAACTTTTTTATCTTCTTGTTCAAGCTTGTATAAGGTTTCATCGCCCATTTTAAGTTTTTCGTTTTCGTTGCGCAAATGAGTAATGTACCATTTGACAAACTGGACAAAATCATATTCCCCGCGTTCAAGACGCGGCGCGCCGAGTTCGCTGACAAATTGCTGAATCCGCCGCGGAGTAAGTTCTAAAAATTCAGCAAGGACCGCTACATCAACAATATTTCCGGAGATGGTGCTCATGCAATGTTTCCACTTTTCAATATTTTACCTAAGTGTAATTCAAAAAAATTTTTTGTTTCGTTAATTTTCTTCAACTCTACCAGCATAAACGGTTTATCTTTACCGTAGCCATTTGTAAATAAAACTTTATCATATTTTTGTCTATCTCTAAATCGATTTTGCCAATATTTTTTGTTCTCTCGATATTCGATTTTCTTTTTACCGTCCAATATTTGATAAAACCATTTTTTATAGAGAGTTAAATTCAACTGCATATATATTCCCAAGTAGTTGTAAATCTTTTTAAGGATATCTTCATATCTTTTATGGAAGATTTCTCGGATTGCTGTCGTGTTCTTCCATATCGAATTAATTTCCAATTTTTATTTTGTTGAAAGCTATTAATTAACGAAGACGTGCTTGTTGTTATAAGATATCTTTTATTTTTCTTTTTGTAAAATTGTGCCGCAAATTCCAATAATCTATTTCCAATACCAACGCCTTGATAATCCGGCAAAACAACCAATCTCGTGCATTTCCAAATGTTTATAACATTTGGATGCGGGAAATGCAAAGAGGCACAGAAAGCAACTGGTACATTGTTGATAAATCCTACGAATTGTTTTGCGTGTTCGTTTAATTCATTGTTTAGATAATGATATTTTCTAAAAATATTCCACATTCCTTTTCGCTCATAAATTTTGAATTCAATTTGAGGACGCCGAAGAAACCCCCGCGTATATTTATACTGCATTTCATTTGTGTCGAATATCCAATCCGGCTCCAACCACTCAATAATATCGTAGTGACATGCAACCGCAATAAATTTTTTGTTAGTTCTACGAATTGATTTTGCGACTGCAATGCTTCCGATTTGTGCAATATTTCTATCTACGACGGATGTAAATTCATCAAAAACGATAATATCATTTTCATTTAAGAGTGCGCGCGCTAAATCAACGCGCATTTTTTCGCCATTGCTCAGTACAGAATATGGTTTGATAAAAGACGGGGGCGAGCTAAATCCAACTGAATTTAGAGTTCGTGTAATTTCTTCAATTGATAAATTTTTAGGAAAATCATCAATAAAAGATTCCGAATTATATTCAAATCCTCTTATATATTCTTTTGTAAACAATTCTTTTGCAATTGTAGATTTACCCGTGCCGCTCGCGCCGACGATTATCCCAATCTGCCATTCTTTTGCTAAATCAATTTCACCGTTAAAGCTTTCTTTAATATGTTCGCTCTGCAAATCGAATTTACCCATAATTGAAGCAACCCTAAAGGTTTTTGACGGATTAATTTCTTTTATAATGTTAAAACTCGGCATTTTAGACCCATGTTGTTTATTTGATTAAAAATATTTTCTTGTTCGTATTCCGATTCACACTCAATGATAACTTCATAAAGATGATTTAATTCTTTTCGGATATCGTCTTTCTTTTCCTCGCGATATTTTTTTAGTGCTTCGCTCAAATCTAATTTAGGCAAAATAGTTGTTTTATTAATTACTGTAAGGTCTAGGTTAAACTGCATAATAAATTTTGCGGCTTCTTCTTCTTCGATTTTTGCGTACTCGGAGTTAAAAACAAAAACAAGCGCGGCGGGTGTTTGTAAGAGTAATGGAATTCTTTCATCAGCAGTTTTCTGGTCCTCAACCGAAACGCCGAGCCAAATGTTTTTATATTCCCAAATGGGCTGTACTCCCATTGGTCGATTCGGTTTCGTCCACCATTCAAAAAATTCTATGGCACGTTCCGGCCGTTTTGTCAAGATCATATATGTATGGCGTGGAATTCCCATCATAAAATGATATACTCTATAAATAAATTCAAAAGGCACATCCGGATGAAACAGATCGCTCATGCTGTTAACAAATATGCGTTGCGGTTTCTTCCAGTGCAGCGGATCCATTAAGCGGTCCTCGTGGCATTGAACGTCTGTAAATTTTCTTTTACCCCAGAATCTTTTCGCGTTGGTTTCCGCATAACAGTTTTTACAACCGGCAGAAACTTTGCTGCAGCCGGTTACCGGGTTCCAGACTTTTGTTGCCCATTCAATTTTTGTGTCACTCATATTCGATTCTCCATTAAGATGCTATCCTCAAAATGTTCAATTCCTTATTTTGTTCTAAAAAAGTTTTATCAAGAAGTAATTATGGTTAATGTATAGTTCATCGGACACGCCTTCGGCGTAAGCGTCCGATGAATGGCGCCTTGGTTCACGTCACGCCTCCGGCGTGCCGATGAACTCTCGATTGGAGCCGGACGCGAAAACCAGCGTCGGCTCAATCGAAGGCGCCATTAATCCGAAAACTTTTTCGCATATCGTTTCTTGTATTCATTTGGGTATTTTTTTATTGAGCCAAATAAATTTGTGGCTTCATCTGTTCTCGTAATTCCTTTACTGCTATTCCAAGTAAGTCCGCCACATTTCTCATCTTCACATATCCACCCGCTCGCTCTCAAACTTATTCCCGGTTCGCTTTCAAGGATGTAAGTAATAATTTTTGTGTAGCCCATCTCCTTAGCAATGCGCCAGCAAGCTGCATAGAGTTTACTTGCAGCCATTTTAGTTCCCTTTGTGCAAAGTCGAGTTACCTCTGCGGTTAATCCATCATCTAATTTTCGACTTATCGGTCTGCCAACTATTGCAACACCTACTAGTTCGTTCGCTAAGTAACAACCAATTGAATATTTATGTCCAACTACCGGCTTATAATGTCTATGATTCTCCGCCACAAATTTATTCGCAATGCGCAGCGTAATTGGTCTCACCAAAAGTTTCGGCTTAACAAGCAATTCGTGCTGACACTTATCAGCAGTCGAAATATTTTGTATGTTAACCGAACCTTTCAAATTATCACCTTTCATTTAGTATGTTAAGCTTTTGCGTGCAGCACAATTGCCACTCCGTTAGCGTGAAAACTTGCTATCAATTGTTTGCATAATTTTTTAATATTTTTTTTATATCCTTTATTTCCTGCTCAACAGATTCATAAGTTGCTGGTGTTTCATTTTTCTTGCAAGTTTCTAAAAATGTTTGTTTGTGGTAAAGTAATATTCTCAATCCTTCTTTGTAATATCTGTCCGCAAGTTTCCCGCTAACTTCGGGCTGTACCCGATTGCTTACATTCAAAAGAGTTTGTAAAACATAGTGATATAATCCGCCCCAATTAGGATCGTTTACATCGATTCCTAAATTATTATAAAACCTATCTGTAATTCTTTTTGCCTGGCGTTCTAATTCTATTTCTTCTTTTTCAGTAATCATTTCTTCCTCAAAATTAGTTTTCGTTATTTAGCCCGCAACGGGTAAGCCCGCGCTCTGTTATAAAGCCTCATACCAGTCCCTTATTTTTAGTTGCATCTTTTCTGCTTCACTTCTTTCTCCCAAAGGCAATCCGTATTCATAATGGTCATAAGTTCTTGCTATATCATCAATATCAGCAAGTAATTCATTCGTTTGTTCTTCAGATATATTCGGCTTTATAACTCGCACTTCGGCTTGACCGCCTTTAGCGGTCTGCGCCGAAATAAAATCACCAAACTCATTAAACTTTTCAGAAAAATCACACATCGTTCCGCCGTTGAAAAGTTTTTCAAGTTCATCATATTTTGTTTTAATTTCATCTAATAACATTTTATACCTCATTTATTTTTTATCCCGGCGGCAAGCCAAGTGCCACTTCGTTGGGCTGACCTTACATCGCCATTCTAATTTGCGTTGTAAGTAACCGCTTAACGGCAATTTCACAATATGCTTTGTTAATCTCCATACCAATAGCTTTACGCCCCAGCGATTTGGCAGCGGCCAAGGTTGTTCCACTACCCATAAAAGGATCAACTATTATGTCCGCTGGCGTGGTATAATCTTCAAGTATTTTTATCATTAAAGGTAATGGTTTTTGTGTTGGGTGGAATCTTTCTTCCTTCTCTTTCATATTCTGTTGTATCATTCCGTTCCAAGTGTGTTCATATTCTCTTAACGGTTTGTCAAAAGAAGTCCACGCCAGCTCTCCATCTGCAAAAGTTCCATTTATATTTTTACGCCAATAAATCCATCCTTTGCTCGGCTCTAATTGATCTGCAAAATAATTTCCACCAAATATTATTTGTTCTTTGCTTATTTCTTTCATCATTTCAAAAAATATTCTACTCGGTCTTTTATCATCCCAATTTGTTTTATCATAAACAGTTTTAATAGCACACTTACCTCGCTTACCGCCTACTGCCGCCGCCTTGCTATCTGCACCAATACCATAAGGCGGGTCAGTAACTATAACAATATTTTCACTGCTGGGGCGTAAAGCAACCATTGCCGTTAAGCTATCACAATTATAAATTTGGCAGTAATCATCTTCATAAAACGGCAGCCCAACTTCGCACCAACTAACTTCGTGAGAAGAACGTATTTTATTCCAATCTTCGCAATCGCAATCTTCGCCTATCTGTAAATAAATCTTTTGCGGCAAATTTTTTATTTTACTCATAATCAAAATCTCCTGTTATTTTCACTCGGCAGTTTAAGCCGCACTACGTTATGCAAAAAATTTGCAAAACATAAAAACAAAGGCTTTGCTTACTCCACATTCAACCTTTAACAAATAAAATTTCAGTAAACTTTTTTCTTTCATCATTTTAATAATCTTATCCGAAACGAAATATCCCTAATTAATATCTGCATAAATTGAGAAGTCGGGGTGCTAATAGCATCGCTCCCGGAAGCCGCCGGAAGTACCTTAGCCATTGAGATACTTGTCGAATGCATGGTTGAACTCATTATTAAATACCACGAAGGCAATGCGTTCGCCTTCCTGGAAAAAGTTGAACCGCTTACTGTAACTTGGTTGTTTAACGAACTTCATCAACTGTTTCAATCCATGTGCGCCGATACGTTGATAAATACCCATTGGCAAACCAGGCAGTCTATTTGATAAGCCAGACAAAGATTCTTGGTTTAGGAATGCGGTACTTTTACGTCCAATTGTGTTGATAACAAAGATATTATCAGTCTTTCTATTTGGTCGCGAGCCAACGGATTTATGTACTGTCTTCTTATTAGCGATGAACCCCGACTCAGCGTAAGCGCCCAATGCAGATAGTATCTGCACTATCTGTCCATTGCTCATGTTGCCATATGCATCTAACCTTGCATCACGTCCGGGAACAGCGAACTGATCGGCGGGCAAGATACCTTTGGCGCGCAATGCTAATTCAAATCGTTTGGGTTTACGTGCGCCACCAAATACTTCTGATGCTAATGTTTTTTGCGGCGCTGGTCCCATATAATCATCGGCATATACTTCGGCTGTTAGATTATCCCAAGCAGCTTTGCGGTATTTGAACCCGCGTTGGATGAATGGTGTCGGTCTATCGAACACTTCTTGCACTATGTTGGGATAACTGAAAATTGCCAAATGAGCAGCTGTTTTATTCAAAGCAATCATGCCATTATAAAGAATTCTATTCTTGATGTGCCCAATTACCTCATTTCCTTCCATGTCTCGCCTCTTTGTATGGGGTATTAAAAAGAAAATAAAAATATCCCTATACATTTTTCTTTTGATTCAAGTTAATATTCTAAACATTTTACCCTTTGTAGTGGGTGTATAGGGTTTATAAGGTATTCTATAAATTTACGGTGATTATAAACTAATAGAAGTTTTGACACCGATTTTATCCAAACACCTACTACAAACATATTTCACCCGCAATTTTATTAATTAAAAGTGTAGTGGGATATTCAAAATATCCTTATACATACCCACTACAATTAAATCGGAAATTCCTCTTGCATCTTTTCCGGTTTCAATTCATTCTCAATTGTAATTTTGTCGTTGCGAACAACTAAATAACATTTAGAAGGAGAGGCCGAATCACTAATGCGTTTCTGAATAAACTCGTATCCCAACTTTACCATTAACCGACCAAAACGCGCCGCAATCGTATCGTTGGTATTCATCTTACGATATTCGTCCCGACTGGCTAGATCGTGCATAATTAAGGTTGCCGGCATAAGCATATATTGCCCGTTCTCTTTTTCTTCCTTAGTTGGTTTGCGGAAATGAATCAACAATAATTCTTCTTCCGGAGACAATTTTCTAAACTGATCGTTATGTTTTTCCAGCTCAGCAATTTCCGATTGATCGAACCATGTTTGATAATTGTTTTTGTAAAGCGATAAGGCTTGAGCATAGAGATAATCAATGTTTAATTCTTCATTCACATCGATATTGTAAATAGAAAACGGCAGCCATCTTCTACTACCAGTTGGATCAGTTAGAAAATCGTCAAAGTTAATACTGCCGCAGAAAGAAGCCCTTCTAAATAAATTAATGCGTTCCTTCCCGTATGCGCGGCGCAATTCTCCAACAGTCTTTGCGCTCATCGTAGTTTTGAGCGTACCTTGTTCGACCCGCGTGAGTGTTTCCATCTCATCAAGAATAATCTGGATCTTCGTACCTATCATTTCCTTATGGTCCTTGTCGTGCGGATCGAAAGTGCCGGAGTATGTGTACCAAAACCTTAGCCGCCGCGGGACTAATGTTTCCAGAAAACGTGTTTTGCCGCGCCCTTGTTTACCGGACAATACAAAACACGTATCATTAATCACCCGGTCATCTATCAAACTCGCAACTAGCATGACAAACCATTTCTTGAATGTTTTATTCAGCATCGGGCGTTGATTTTCATCCAGCAACTGAATTTGTTTAAGAAAATTTTCAATGTAATCGGTAGTTTCATCCCAAACCGGAACCGAGAAAAGATATTCTTTAATTGGATCATAATTCCGGCTAAGTCTATTGCTGCCAATCAAAGATTTGAAATCTGTCTCGGCGACGTCTATTCCGGCATCGAGTTTGATATCCATGATCATGTTATTGTAAGCCCTTTCATCAAAAAACCGGAACTCCTCGTTATTATCTTTCTGCTTGTATTCGGTCCGCGCCGCAAATAGATTGAACTGAAACTCATATTTCTGTTGAAGGTATTCCAAAACATATATCAGCTTATTCTTTTTATTGTTCTTAACCTCTTGGTCAAGCTTATGCTGCCTTACCTTCTTCTCCGGCGCGTCGTGAAATTCTTTCTCTTTGGTTTCGGACATAGTTACGCTGCAAGAAAATCATTAACATCTTTACTTTGTATTTCTTTAATTGAAAAATCCTTGTTAAACCGCGTCATCAATTCAGAAAGTTTCTTTACCATTTCATTCCCCGCGGTGTCGTTATCGCCGCATAGCACAATATCAAAAGCAATCAACTTTGCAAAACGCCGCTCCTCCGGAATGTTATTCGCGCCCGGTATCGCAATCGTGTTCACGCCCAAACATTCACCGGCAACTGCGTCTAGTTCGCCTTCTACAATCATCAGCCGCTCATCCTTCAACATTTTTTCGGTAATATCAAGATTGTAAAAACGCTTGGCGGTGTTTACGTTCAGCGAGTCGTTAGAAAGCCCAATGTATTTCGATTGCCCCTCGCCCGGTTTAGCGCAATTCTTTTCATCAAAAAACCGCGCACGCATATAAACAATTTCGCCTTTGTGCATGTACGGAATGATTATGCGGTGCTTGAAGAAAACCAGATTGCCGTTCTCGTTGAACAAACCGGAACGCTTCAGATCGGCAAGCGGGAAAACTTTTTTAAGATGATTGTTTGCTTTCTGGTAATCGATTACAAAAAATATTTTATGATTAACGATTTTGCGGAGGTGAAGTTTGCGCTGCTGTACCAGATATTTGAAAAACGGTTCATCGCCAATCATATTGCCGCAGTAATTATGAAATTCGCGGAAGATTCTTTTATTCACTTCCAGCCGGGATCTCTTGACCGGAAGCAAAGCCCTCTGCAAATCCGCACCGAACTTTTTCTGAAACTCCGGCGTGATTTCAAATTCTTTATCCAGCGAAAGCCCAAATATTTTATTGAATTCAATACCGAACAGCGCCTTCTCATTCAGCGATAGGCAGTCAATTAAATTCTTGGGTATCAGTTCTATAATTTTCTTTTTGATCGGCGCGCGCTTTTCACTCTCCACTCTACGTTCTCCACTTATAATAATCCCCGCAATCTCCGCCAATTCTTTAACCGCTTGCTTTATATCAATGCCGTAAAAATCTTGCCAGAGTTGAATAACATCCCCGCCTTTGCCAGTAGCAAAACAATGATAACGGTCCTCGTCAAAATAAATTTTCATGGATGGCGTGTTATCATCCGGCTTGTAAATTGATTTCACAAATCCGCCGCGGTTTGCGTGCAAACCCAAGCGCGCAAGAATCTCGCTAATTTTCAACCGCCGTTTTATTTCGGGAATTAGATCAGTCACTTTAATTCCGTTTCAAAATTTGTGTTACGCTCATATCTTCTCTAAACCTTTCTTGCAAGCGGCGTTTGGCGCCGTCGCTTAGATTAAAGCCATCCACATTATCAACGCACCATTGTATGTATTTAGGATCCACTTCAATTATCATTTCAACCGTGCAGCCTTTATTTGCGTATTTGCCGAACTCCAAAACTTCCCCAAGCTGATATGTTTTCGCCTTGACCATTCTCAATTATTAATTCTCAATTCGCAATTGCCTTAAAACACATTTCTCCCCGCATCTCCGCAAGCTCGTTCTGGATGTGCGCGGTTTCCTTCGTTAAAATTTCTGTCAGTTGTTGACCGCCGTAATTGCGCGTAATGTAATCCAATCGTTCCGGCTCGTAAAATAGAATCAGCATCAGCAAAGCTTTGTAACTTTCGCGCGAGTTGCTTGATATAAAATCAAATCCAACGCGGAATGTTTCCTTCAATTCAAGCCCTTCCGGTTTTGCGCCCGCGGAAAGATGAAAAACCTCGCCGTTCAATTTGTAGCGCAAGAAATATCTCTCCTCAACTTTGCGCGGAAGATTATTTATAATAGCCAGACCGATATCATATCCATCCGGCATGCCCTCGCTTAAAAGAATATTTTTCTTTAAGCGGTAGAATTCGCTTTTCAGCAAGTACCAGCCGGCATCCGCCGTTTTGAAATATTCGAATAGTTTAGCGTTCATTTGGCTTGCCCATTTTTTCGTAATTAATAGTTCTTTGAATTATATCGATACTCGTAATCGTTACATCCGGTTCTTCCCTTTTCTGTTTCTTCTTCGGGAAAATCCTTTCCCATTTTTCATCGCTGCAGTGCGTGTCGTTCATCGCGCTTCGTATTTGTTCGCTCATGCTAACCTTCCTTTGTTAGCGAGAACCGGCGGACGGGTGCTACATCCGCCGGTTTCACCGAGGGGGTGGGGTTTATAGGGACCTTGGTAAGGTTTATCTTGGGTCAACATCAAAATGTTCCTTCACAATATTTTGTATTTCCCTCAAGCTTTCTAAATAAAACAAAATTGATTTCCGCATTCCCTTCGAAAGCTTCGCGCGCTCAATTTCCTCTTTGCATCGATCCATAGAATAAAGTATTTCTGGAGTCTTAACGCGCAACAAGTATCCTTCCACTTTTTGTTTTTTTATATTGAAGATTTAATGGTCTAGATACCGGCTTGGTGTGATCGGGTCCGCGGTAAGATTCACCATTATCGCCAAGTAAAACTATTCTAGTAATTATGTTTCCTAAATAATAACCATAATATTTAGCTCTGCCAGCTAAAGATTTTCTTTCGTCTTTTTCTTCGCGCGTCATAATTAAATCTCCTCGATGTTCTGTAGAAATTCACCGGCAAAGTTTTGTAAGTATTTAAGTTGTGCCTCCGGATTTGCTTTATCCGGTGCGGTAAAATCGCGGATGTATTCCAAACCGAGTTGCAACGCCGCATTTTTGCGTATTAAATTTTTGATCGTCATTTCTTTGCGCTGTTTGCGGCTTATCCAAATTGCGGACATATTTGAGCCAATTATTTTTAAGATTGCCGCCGCTTTGGATTGAACAGATTTCTCTGCAATAACTTTCCCGTAATTACCGTCTCTGCGTTTCCATATGATTAAAGAGCGGTCTTCAAAAAGT
>DAIEQA010000123.1:0-2626 GCA_027348115.1 Ignavibacteriales bacterium | reverse complement strand
GCTTCGGCTTTGTAGTTAAAGATTCCCGCACCGCTTCCCCATCTGGCAGCAGCGAAGAAGAGAGACATAACATACCACTGCTCGCCGTCTGATGCGGAAGCAGAATCCAACTTCGTTCCGTCGGTTTTGCACTGCCAAGAGAAATACTCTTTGTGCTGTCCGCTTTGGAACTGCATGTAAGTTTTTGCCCATTTCCAGAGCTTGTCGAAGACTTCTTTTTTGTCGAGCTGAACTGCGATCATCATACCGTACGACATTCCTTCGGTGCGTACATCTTGATTGTTGATGTCCTCGATATAACCCATATCATCGCAGACGGGATAAAAAAGTCTTTCAGTTTTATCATTGCCAAAGAATAATTGATTGAATGAGCTGTCGATTTTCGAATTTACTTCTCCACTGTTTTTATTCAAAAGTTCGATAAAAAGATTAGAATACTTACCGGTGTAATATGAACCGGATGAAGAAGTATCCGATGCAAAAATTACTGCCGGAAATAAAAGGATTAAAAAAAAAATTTTGTTTTTCATACGTCAGACTCTTCTTAAGAAGCTTCAACCAAATCAGGTTTGGCTTCTTTTCGCCTGCCTGTCAAATCTTCTTCGATCTTTATCATCATCTTATTTGTCAAAGGATAGAAAAGCATAAGCAGTCCGCCGATAATTCCGAAAACTGCCGGGTAAAAGCTCATTAGCATACGGATACCTTTCAGCGATTCGAGTGACTGAACTGCGTTTGCAACATAGTTATGATATGCTAAAATCCATCCTACTAACGCACCTCCAAGAGAAAGACCAAACTTCAATGCAAACAGCGAAGCCGCCATAATTAGTCCGGTTGCGCGGCGGTTATTCTTCCACTCTGAAAAGTCTGCCGCATCCGTATACATCGCCCATTGAAGCACTGAAACCGGTCCAAAGAAAAATGAAACGAAAAGATTTATAATATACATTAAGGTTATATTCTGCGGCGAAAGAAAATAGAACGACGCGCAAAGAATTGCGCTGAGAATCAGAAAACCGAGGTAAGTCTGCTTCTTATCAAATATTTTTGAAAACCAGTTTGTAAGAATTGCACCTACTACAGTGGCTATCGTGCCGGACATCAGAAAAGTCGATGTCAAGTCATCAATCGACATGTTAAAATTATGTCCGAATAAATCCCACTGCTGCGTTCCAACGTAATATTTAAAGTAATAAGATATCGACGAGCTGCGCATAACAATGTATATAAGCTGGAAGATTGTAGCCCCTGCAATCAGTAACCATGGTTTATTCTTAAATAGATCTTTTAGATCAACTTTGAATTCAGTCCTCTGACCTTTAGGAGGCATAACTCTTTCCTTAGTTGTAAAGAAAGTAATCATGAAGGCGACAAATGCTAACCCGGCTATTGCAGCCATCGCAAGCTGCCATCCCAGCTGCACATTGCCGTGACCAAAGTAGCTTACAAGATAAAGTGTAACGCCTTGAACAGTAAAGCCGCCGGAGAATGCCGCAACAAAACGGTATGAGGAAAGAACAACTCTTTGCTCTGAGTTTGATGTAATTACTCCCATCAGCGCCGAATATGGTACATTGATGGCTGAGTATATCATCATCATAAAAGAATAAGAGATGTAGGCATAAATTAATTTGCCGGTTGTGTTAAAACCGGGAGTTGTGAAGGTTAAAACTCCGATTATTGCAAACGGCAAAGCAAACCACAGAAGGAACGGGCGGAACTTTCCCCAGCGGGTTTGCGTTCTGTCCGAGATTATTCCGATTATCGGATCGAAGAATGCATCCCAGATACGGGTTACGAGAAACATCGTTCCCACAGCGGCGGCGGGCAGTCCGAAGACATCGGTATAAAATATTAAAAGAAAAAGAATGAATGTCTGGAAAAATAAATTGGATGCATAATCGCCCAGGCTGAATCCAATCTTTTCTTTAACGGAAAGCTTCTCTGTAAAGTTCTGCAAAAATCACCCCGTATATTTTTTATAATTAAAAGATATTTTATTTAAAATTCGAATCCAACTTAAATGTCGCCGGGACGGGAATTGACAAATTGTTATTCCACATGCAAAATAATTTTTTTCTGATCTTCATCTCTGGACGAATTGCCGACCATTATTTCAAACTCGCCGGGCTCAATCGTGTCCTTCATATCAATATTCGTGAACGATAAATGTTCAGGTAATATATTTAACGTAACCATTTTCGATTCGCCCGCTTTTAACGAGATTCGCTTGAATCCTTTTGATTCTTTAACCGGTCGCGTTACGGAGCTAATCATGTCACGCATATACATTTGAACAATTTCATCTCCGGCAACTTTTCCTGTATTTGTGACTTCAACCGATACTTTGGTGGATTCACCAACTTTAATTTTTTCTTTTTCCATGCTTAGTTTGCCGAACTGAAATGTAGTGTAACTAAGTCCGAATCCGAAATGGAATAAAGGATTAGTATCCAGGGATATATAGTCCAAATATTGCGCAGCTGGTTTATGATTATAATACAATGGCAATTGACCAACAGATTTCGGTACTGTAATAGTAAGTTTTCCGGAAGGATTGACATCTCCGAAAATTACATCTGCGGCAGCCGTACCGGTTTCCTGCCCCATATACCATCCTTCA
>DAIEQA010000107.1:0-53931 GCA_027348115.1 Ignavibacteriales bacterium | reverse complement strand
TCTACTTTTAGGTTTTTCTGTTCACTAGTCATAAGCGCTGTTTGAACGCCAAGCATAACTATTATCAATCCGGGAACAAGCAGCGTCATGGTAATGAAAGCTTTTGAAAACAGCTTTTCTCTAAGTTCTCTTTTAATTATTCCAACCAGTCTGTAGTTAAACATTACACACCTCCCTCTTCTTTACCGGCATATTCAATAAAAATTTCCTGGAGTGATATATCGTTAGCATAGAATTTCTTTACCAAAATATTTCGTTCTACAAGTAACTTTAACAACTGTTGAGCTTGGTTTTCGTGCTTTAACCGAATACCGGTTGTATTACCGTAGTTTTCTACTTTTTCTATTATCGGATTTCCCTGAAGGAAAGAAATATCTCCATCATATGTTAAGCTAACATTTCTCTGAGCGTGTTTTGCTTTTATTTCACTTAGCGATCCCTTTAAAATAATTTTACCATGATCAATCATTGCAATGTGATCGCACATCTTTTCCGCAAAATCCATTAAGTGGGTCGAAAAAATAATTACCTTGCCTTGCTGCTTCATCTCCAGAATTATATCCTTCAGCAAATTCGTATTGACCGGATCTAATCCGGAAAAGGGCTCGTCGAGAATAATGAATTCGGGATCGTGAAGAATTGTGGAAATGAATTGTATCTTCTGCTGGTTTCCCTTGGATAAATCTTCAATCTTGGAAAGACGCCGATCGTACAATTCAAATCTTTTTAAGTAATTCTCGGCTTTCTTTTGAATTTGCCTGCCGGACTTTCCTTTTATCTCCGCGAAATAAAGAAGGGTTTCCATTACTTTCATTTTCTTATAAAGACCGCGCTCTTCCGGCAGGTAACCTACCTTACTTTTGAATTCTTGTCCGACCTTTACACCTCGTAAAACGACTTCTCCTTCGTCGGGCAGATAGATGTTCATCATCATTCTTATGGTTGTAGTCTTACCGGCGCCGTTGCGGCCAATCAAACCGAAAATTGCTCCTTCCGGCACTTCAAATGAAGCGTGATCTACGGCGACCAGACTATCAAACCGTTTAGTCAGATCTTTTACTTCGAGTGCGTACATTCATTTTCCTTATCTATTAATAGATATTAGTTTCTAATATAACGAACGGAAAGAATAAAGGCAGAATAACTTTTTGTTAAGATTATGAAGAAGAGCAAGACCAAGAATTAGAATGTCTAATTATCTTGATCATGCCCTTGTTCTATTTCAAATTACCAAATCTTTACTAGTTTATCGTCGGGATTTCTCATCGGGTCGCCCGGTTTAACATCGAACGCCTGGAAAAATTCCGGCATATTCATTAATGGCCCAATAACTCTAAATCTTGCCGGCGAGTGAACATCCGTTTTGAGTCTAAGTTTCTGCGCTTCGGGACGAATATTTTCTGCCCACACTTGTGCATAGCCAAGGAAGAATCTTTGAGCCGGAGTAAAGCCGTCTATCTTTTCACCATTCTTGTATTCTTCTGTATTCTTGAAAGCGTTGAAAGAAACATTCAAGCCGCCAAGGTCGCCGATATTTTCGCCTAATGTTAATGCGCCGTTAACTTTGAAAGTATCGATAGCAGCAAAAGTATTGAACTCGTTAACAAGTTTTTGCGCGCGTTCTTTAAATTTATCCGCGTCTTCTTTTGTCCACCAATCTTTTATGTTGCCGTCGGCATCAAATTGTCTTCCCTGGTCGTCAAAGCCGTGGGAAATTTCGTGGCCTATTACAACTCCCATTGCGCCGTAATTAATTGCATCGTCTGCATTGGGATTAAAAAACGGCGGCTGAAGAATTGCCGCAGGGAAAACAATTTCGTTTCTTGTAGGGTTGTAATACGCATTTACGGTTTGCGGACTCATGCCCCATTCGGTTTTATCAACCGGTTTGCCGAGTTTAGCAAGATTTTGTTTTCTTGCCCAGATGCTTGCGCGTTCCAAATTTTTAACGTAACCGTCGCGGGCAATCTCAAGCGCGCTGTAGTCTTTCCATTTATCCGGGTAGCCGATCTTAACGCCGAAGGTACTTAATTTATGAAGAGCCTGTTCTTTTGTAGCTTCGCTCATCCACTGATTATTTTTAATGCTCTCTCCCATCGAAACGAGAAGAGTCTTTACAATTTTCTCGGCTCGTTCTTTTGCTTCCGGAGGAAATACCTGCTTAACATAAATCTGTCCGAGCAATTCTCCCATTACTCCGTTAGTGGCTCTAAGAATTCTTTTCCATCTGGGTTGAATTTCTTTTGCGCCGTTCATGAATTTGCCGTTGAAGTCAAAATCTTCGTTGACAAAAGCAGAGCTTAATGCGTCCGCGGCGTCTCGAACTACATTCCATTTCATATAAATTTTCCAATCGTCGAGCGAAACGGAATTAAGTACGTCGTTCATCCCTTTGAAAAATTTCGGCTGACTTACAATAACAATATCAAGATTTCCAACGCCGATATTTTCAAAGTAGGATTTCCAGTCGAACGCGCTTGAAATATCTTTTAAATTATCGACAGTCATTTTATTGTAGGTTTTAACGGGATCTCTATTTTCAAGACGGGTATTGGAAATTTTTGCGAGTTGTGTTTCGACGTTCATTACAATCTGCGCATCTTTTTCTGCGGTTGCCGCATCAACGTTAATCAGTTTGAACATATTTGCTACGTGCTGAACATATTTCTCTCTAATTTCTTTAGAACGGGTGTCATCTTTGGTGTAATATTCTACATCCGGCAAACCCAAACCGCCTTGAGAAAGATAAGGAGCCATTAAAGAACTTTTCTTAGCGTCAACGGAAACATAAAAACCAAAAAGCGCCGGAACGCCGCTCATATGAAATTCCGCTACGGTATTGAAGAATTCGTTTTTATTTCTGATTGCATCAACTTTTTTTAATTCTGGCAAGATCGGTTTGTAACCGTCTCTTTCTATGCGGGCGGAGTCCATGCCAGTTGCGTAAAAGTCTCCGATTTTTTGTTCGGCGGAACCTTTAGGCCAGTTTTTATCCGCCGCTGCTTTTTCCAAAATGCCTTTAACAATTTCATTGTTTTTTTCTTGAAGCATTTCAAAGGTTCCCCAGCGAACTTGATCTTCAGGTATCGGATGATTTGCTCTCCATCCCCCTACTGCAAACTGATAAAAATCTTTAGCAGGATTAACGGAACGATCTAAATTCTTCATATCGAGTCCATCGTTTTTCGATTTATCGTCGCCGGAAAATCCTGAAAAAATGAATACTGAAATTATAAGAGTAAAAAAAAGCGGGATAACTGCTTTACTGCGTTTCATATCTTTCCTCTTAGAAAGGGTTTTTAAAAACAATTAGCATCTGTTAGACGCGATACGCAATAAATTTGTTTACGATTTTTAAAAGATTTTTATTCGTGGAATCTAAAAGGTCACAACTATTTAAGTTTCTTTTTCCAAAATTTTATTTGTCCGTAAACTTCTTTTGGCGAAGTGCTGCCCGAGGATTTTCTATTTTCAATACCGGAGCGAGCGGTTAACAATTTGAAAATATCTTTGTTAAACTGCGGCGAGACTTTTTTATACTCATCAATGGTAAGTTCGTTTAATTTTTTATTTTGTTTTACACACAACGCAACTACGGCTCCAACCAAATGATGAGCTTGGCGGAACGGAACATCTTTGCGTACAAGATAATCTACAAGTTCGGTTGAAAGAGAAAAATCTCCGTCAAGAATTTTCTCGAAGCGATCTTTTTTAAAAGTTGTTTTATTAAGCATAGACGAGGCAATCGTCAAGCAATCCTTAGTTGTATTCAAAGCTTCGAGAAGATGAAATTTATCTTCCTGCATATCGCGGTTATATGCCAGCGGCAAAGCTTTCATAACAGTCAGAAGTCCGATAAGTGAGCCGTAAACTCTTCCAACTTTGCCGCGTATAAGTTCGGCAAAATCCGGATTTTTCTTCTGCGGCATTAAACTGCTGCCGGTAGCAAACGAATCGTCGAACTGAGCGAATGCAAATTCTTGTGAGCTCCATAATACAAGCTCCTCGCTGAGACGGCTGAGATGCATCATAGTAATTGAACAGGCACTTATCAGTTCTATCATTACATCGCGGTCGCTCACAGCATCGAGGGAATTTTCAATAATCCCATCCATGCCAAGAAGTTTCGCCGCATAAGACCTGTCGATAGGGAGAGTTGTGCCGGCAAGCGCGGCTGCGCCCAACGGAGATTTGTTAACTCGCTTCCGGCAATCGATGAGTCGTTCAACATCCCGTTCAAACATAAAGACATAGGCAAGCATGTGATGCGCAAACAAAATCGGCTGCGCGCGCTGTAAGTGTGTGTAACCGGAGATAATTGTATCCGTATGCTTTTCTGCCTGCTTAAGAAATGTTTTTTGTAATCCGCGTATAAGTTTTACAAGTTCAGTAATTTCTTTTCGCATATAAAGCCGCTCGTCGAGTGCTACCTGATCGTTGCGCGACCTGGCAGTGTGCAGCCGTTTGCCCGCTTCGACTCGATATGACTTGTCGAATCGAGGCGAGCCGCGCTCGCCTATTTTTTCTACAAGTCTCTCCTCAATCAGTGAATGGATATCTTCCTTATGCCAATCAAGTTTAAGTTTACCTGAAGCAATTTCCTTCCGCACTTCTTCAAGCGTCTTCACAATTGCTTTGCCATCTGCGACAGAAACAATTTTTTGCTTTACAAGCATCTGTACGTGAGCTTCGCTGCCGTCGATATCCTCGTTGTACATTTTCCCGTCGATATCAATCGACGCAGAAAATTTCAGCGCGACTTCATCCAACGATTTTTTGAACCTGCTGTTCCAGATCGCCATTAGCTTATCCCAAGCTTTAAAAGAAGAACGATTAAATCAGTTTGCAAAAGTTTTTTTCTCTTCTTCTGCCTTTTGATTTACTCTGTTGATTGTCTTATACGGCAGTCCGTAAATTTTTATAAATCCCTCTGACGCCGTATGATCGAACTGATCCGCTGCCGTATACGTAGCGAGTTCAGGATCGTACAGTGAATATGGCGAAGTTCTTCCTGAAATTCTAATAGTTCCTTTATAAAGTTTCAGTTTAACAAGGCCGGTTACCTTTTCCTGCGTTTTATCTATAAACGCCTGCAGCGCTTCCCTTAAAGGAGTAAACCACAAACCGTTGTAAATCAAATCGGAATATTCCTGCGCGATCTTTACTTTGTAATGGGCTACGGATTTTTCCAAGGTTATTCTTTCCAGCTCTTTGTGCGCGAAATGCAGAATTGTAGCCGCCGGTGTTTCATATACTTCGCGGGATTTAATTCCGACCAACCTGTTTTCAATCAAGTCGATTCTCCCCACTCCGTTTCTTCCGCCGATTTCATTTAGAAGTTTAACAAGGGAAACGCTGTCCATCTCTTTTAAATTAACCGCGATTGGAATTCCTTTTTCAAATTCGATAGTAACCGTTTCCGCATCGTCGGGCGCTTCTTCCGGAGCTACGGTATGTTGAAAAGCATCCGCCGGCGGTTCTGCCATCGGATCTTCGAGCACACCGCACTCAATTGCAGTACCCCAAATGTTTTCGTCAATTGAATACGGTTTTTCTTTTGTTACTAAAACCGGAATGTTATGCTTCTTTGCGTAGTCGATTTCTTCTTCGCGGCTTTTAAATTCCCATGTCCTCAACGGTGCAAGATTTTTTAAATCCGGTGCCAGCGCTCCTACCGAAACTTCGAAACGAACTTGATCATTTCCTTTGCCGGTACATCCGTGGGCAACCATGTTGGCGCCTTCTTTACGGGCAATCTCAACAAGTGTTTTTGCAAGCAAAGGTCTCCCCAAAGAACAGGCCATCGGGTAAGCTTCTTCATACAACGCACCTGCTCTCAATGCCGGAAATGCATATTCCTCGATAAACTCTTTTGTAAGGTCCTCGATATACGCTTTTGACGCGCCGGAGTTGAGCGCCTTTTCTTCAAGTCCTATAAGCTCTTTTGTTTGACCGAGGTTGCCGGTGAAAGTAATTATTTCGGCATCGTAATTATCCTTAAGCCATTTAACCATAACGGACGTATCCAATCCTCCCGAATACGCAACTACTATTTTATTCTTGCTCATTATTTTATTCCTAGTATTTTTTTTATTTCTTCAATTGTCTTTTTAATTTTTTTTACGGAAGCTGGAATAACCATTATTGTATCATCGCCGGCAATTGTGCCTATGTTTTCTTTTACATCCTGCTTATCTATATAAACCGCAACTCCCTGCGCGCGTCCCGGAAAGGTTTTTATTACGATTACATTTTCGTTCGACTTCACCGAGATAATTTCTTCGGCGAGACGAAATTTCAAAGCTGCTTCGTCGCCGGCTGCGCCCAGTTTATAAGCGTAACCGTTTGAAGTAGGTATGCGTACGATTCCAAGCTCATTCAAATCCCGCGACAAAGTTGCCTGCGTTACCTTTATTCCGTTTTGCTTCAGAACTTTTTGCAGCTGCGTTTGGTTTGAGATGCTTCCCGTTGATATCAAATTCTTAATCAACGAATGACGTTTTTGAATATCTTCCAATTTTTTGCTCATGACTTCCTCTATTTATTCGGAGACTATTTCTGTGCCGATTCCTTCTTGGGTAAAAATTTCAAGAAGCAGGGCATGGGGAACTCTTCCATCAATAATGTGAACCTTTTGCACGCCGGATTCGAGAGCTGAGAGAGCCGAGTCAACTTTTGGAATCATACCGCCGCTTATTATGCCGGTTGAAATCATTTTCTGCGCTTCGGATTGAGTTAAATGAGAAATCAAAGAACCGTTTGCCTTTACGCCTTCGATGTCCGTAAGATAAACCAGCTTTGCCGCATCCAACGAAGCGGCAATTGGTCCCGCGGCGATATCCGCGTTAACATTATATACCGTACCTTCGTCATCAACGCCGATAGGCGCAATCACCGGCAGGTAGCCGTCGTTCAACAAATTTCTGATGAACGAAGAATTCACCTCCGTCACTTCGCCGACCAGTCCAAGTTCATCGTTAAACTTTTTTACCTTAACCAGGTTCGCGTCGATTCCGCTAATACCAACGGCCCTGCCGCCGTGAGTATTTATCCTTCGTACAATATCTTTGTTTATGGAGCCGGCGAGAACCATTTGCACAACGTCGCGCATATTTTCGTCCGTATATCTTTGACCGTTTACAAATTTCGTTTCGATATCAAGCTTATCTGCGAGCGATGTAATTTCTTTTCCGCCGCCGTGCACCACAACAACTTCAATTCCTATTTTTCGGAGAAGCGTAACATCCTGAGCGACCATGGATTTCAACTCTTCATCCTGCATTACCGCGCCGCCGTACTTAATAACAAATGTTTTTCTTTCAAACTGCTGAATGTAAGGCAGAGCTTCTATCAATACGTCTTCTTTTCTAAATGCCGCTTCCGTCAAGTTCTGTAGCTCCCGTTAATCTTAACATATTCTTCCGAAAGATCGCAGGTCCAAACCGTTGCTTTGCCCTGCCCTACATTTAATTTCACCAGCAGATTTATTTCTTTTGATTTCAAAGTTTGGTTTGCCTCGTTAATAGGCAAAGAAACTTTGTAATTTTGTTCAAGTATGGGCACATTATTAATAATGATTTCAAACTTATCGGGATCGAATTCTATTCCCGAATATCCGACTGCCGCAAGAATTCTTCCCCAGTTTGCGTCCTCGCCGTGGATAGCCGTTTTAACCAACGGAGAAAGAGCAATAGTTCGCGCCGCTTTCTCTGCGTCTTTGTCGCTTAAAGCTCCTTCAACATTTATTTCTACAAGTTTGGTGGCGCCTTCGCCGTCTCTAACAATATCAATCGAAAGTTTCTTCAACACCGCGTAAAGTTTTTCTTCGAACAATTTATATTCTTGTGAACCCGAAAGAATATTTTCGATTCCGGATTCGCCGTTGGCCAATGCAATTACCATATCGTTCGTGCTTGTATCGCCGTCCACAACTATTCTGTTGAAGGTTTGATCGGCAACATCCTTTAAAACTTTTTGGAAAGTATTGTTTTCTATTGCCGCGTCAGTAGTTATAAATGCAAGCATAGTAGCCATATTGGGATGAATCATGCCCGAGCCTTTGGAGATGCCGCCGATAGTTACGATCTTCCCGTTTATTTCGAAACACTCCGAAGCGGTCTTTGTAAATGTATCCGTGGTTAAAATAGCTTCTGCAGAAGTAAGGTTATCCTCTTCGTCCAGGAAATTTACAATCGAATCGATGCCTGCGGTAATTTTATCCATCGGCAACGTCTCGCCTATAACTCCGGTGGACGAGACGAAAACTTCTTCTGGTTTTATTTTTAAAACTTCGGCTGTCTTTGCTGCCATAAGCACGGCATCTTTATAACCTTGTTCCCCGGTGCAAGCATTAGCGTTGCCGCTGTTGACGATTACAGCGTGAAATTTTTTACCTTGTCTTAAGTGTTCCTTGCTAATTAAAACCGGTGCGGCTTGAACCTTATTCAAGGTAAAGACAGCAGCAGCAGAAGCAGGTGTCTTTGTATAAATCAAAGCTAAATCTTTTTTGCTTTTCTTAATTCCGCAATGAATGCCGGCTGCCGTAAATCCTTTTGGTGCAGTTACACCGGTTTTCATTTCGAGATCGATTGATGATTCGTTCTGCATTGTAATAATCCTGTTTCTTGTGATAAACCGAACATGATATTCATGTTCTGAATTGCTTGTCCCGCAGCGCCTTTCACAAGATTATCTATAGTTGAAAAAGCTACCAGCGTATTGTTTTCGTTTAATTTAAAACTTATGTCGCAAAAATTTGAATGGAGAACATCTTTCATTTCGGGAATTGACGGATAGACCAACCGAACGAACGGTGAATCTTCATAGCATGATGAATAAGTTTCCTTGACTTTTTCTTCAGTTACCCCCGCTTTAACCTTTGCATGAATTGTTGTGTAAATTCCTCTTGTAACCGGCAGTAAGTGAGCGACAAATGAAAAGTAGGCAGGAATGCCTCCGAATTTTTCAAGGTACAATTTTATTTCCGGAATATGCTGGTGGCTTCCGACTTTATATGCCCTGACACTTTCATTCACTTCCGAGAACAACATATTTTGCGAAAGAGACTTTCCCGCGCCGGAAGTACCGCTATATGAGACAACACTTACTAAATTTTCATCTATTATATTTTCTTTGAGCAGTGGTATCAACGCAAGCAAAACACTCGTTGGGTAGCAGCCTGGATTGGAAACAATTTCCGCTTCTGAAATTTCGGTTTCGTTCCACTCGCTCAATCCGTAAACAGCTTTATCTAATAACTCTGCCGCGGTATGTTCATGCTTATAATATTTTTTATAGTCGTCAAGATTTTTCAATCTAAAATCCCCGCCGATATCGATAATCTTTACGCCTTGTTTATGAGCTTCGGCAACCGTTTCAAACGCCTGCCCGGATGGAAGAGCAACAAAGATTAAATCCAATCCGGTTAAGGATTCTGGAGAGAATTTTTCGATTTGCAAGGAAAGCATATTCCTAAGCGAGGAATGTATTTCATCAATTCGCAAACCTACCGTAGAGTTGCCAAATAATTTTGCAATCTCAACTTCGGGATGATTTAAGAGCAGTTTAATCAGTTCAACTCCGGAATAACCCGCTGCACCGACTATGCCGATATTCATCATTTACCTTTAATTCCTAAATTTTGGGTATAATTATACATTTTTATGCATAATTATGCAAATATTGATTTCACTATTTTGCATTTTCCCCCTGGAGAAAAGTTTCTCTACAGCGAATATTACCCGCACATGTGATTATTCAAACTCTTATAGTACCGGGGTAAGCGTTTTAAAACCGGCGGCTTTATTTTTAAGACGGAGCGGTTTAATTCTAAACAAACCCGTGACCTTATACAAATTTTATTCCGGGGGTTTTAAATAATCCGGTAAAACTCGATAATACTAATAGATAAAGAATAAATTAAAATTTAACTTGTAAAAGGAAGTTAAAATTCGCAGTCGTTTGCGCTGTTATTCTTGAATTAAACGATTTCAAATACCAGAAGCGAAATAATGGTTTCAAATCATATCTTATACCGACAAGAAAAATTTGAACTCACCGGATTACAACGTTGGACGGCCGTAATTATTTTTCTTATCGCATCACTTGCCACTGCGCAAGATATACCTGAATTTACGCACTACACCACTACGGACGGTTTATCCATTAACAGCGTTACTAAGGTCTTACAGGATTCGCGCGGATTTATATGGATAGGAACCACAAACGGGTTGAATCGATTTGACGGATACAACTTTAAAATCTTTGAGCCAAACCCTGCCGATCCCGGAAGTATTTCGAGCCGATCTATAATAGATATTTGCGAAGACAGCAACGGCGCTTTATGGATAGCTACTCCAAACGGATTAAACCGGTACGACCGGAATACGGAAACGTTTATCAAGTACAAAAACGAGCCGAAGAATCCGCGAAGTTTAAGCAATAATTATGTCCTTTCCGTTTTGGAAGATAAGTCGGGTGCTTTGTGGATCGGAACTATTAACGGATTAAACAAATACGACAAAAACCGAAATGACTTTTCTGTTATTAAGAAAGTAAGCGACCGATTAAATCCCGATTCGCTTAACAGCGTTACAGGTTTAATTGAAGACTTTAAAGGCAATCTTTGGCTTGGAACCTGGAATGGCATTACAGTAATGCACACCGACGGAAAAATTATTAAACAGTTTCTTAATCAACCGGCAAATGCTAAAAAATTTGAATACCGGATCACTTCGGTACTTTTTGAAGACAGAGAAAAAAATATTTGGATCGGAACAAACGGACAGGGAATTAAAAAGTATATCGAAGCAACCGGAAAGTTTATCAACTATACGCCGATACAAAATAATCCAACTACTTTGTCGAACGGATATATTACCGAGATATTCCAGGACAAAACAAACAACATCTGGATAGGAACGCTTAACGGATTAAATAAATATATACGGGAGTCCAATTCTTTTTTAAGAATCTTTAACGATCCAAATAAATCAACCAGTATTATCGGCAACAGCATTACTTCTATGGCGCAAGACAATGCCGGCTTAATATGGGTAGGGACGTCATCCGGTATAAGCCGCTTCTACAACCCGGTAAGTAAATTTTTCTACCTTACGCAGAACCGGGAACATCCACAAAAAGGTTTAATGAACAGCGCCGTTATGGCAGCTTATATCGATAAGAAAAATAACGTGTGGGTCGGTACATATGATGGCGTGGACGAGATTAAAAAATGGAACGACAATATCGCAAGGTTCAAACACGTTGATGGTAAGACCAATACTATCAGCAACAATTTTGTTAGATCAATTTTGGTGGACCGGAAAGGAATTGTTTGGATAGGAACAAATAACGACGGACTTAACCGGTACGATCCTTCGACAGGACAAATTAAATTATATCTGTACAACGCAAACAATCCCTCATCAATAAGCAATAACGGAATTACTTCTTTATTCGAAGATAGAAACGGCAATCTTTGGATTGGCACATGGTGGGGGTTGAATTATCTAAACATTAAGACGGGAAAATTTACGAGGTACTTGCCTAATCCGCATAATCCAAACAGTTTAAGAAACGATCTTATCTGGGATGTTCTTGAAGACTCCGAAGGCAAAATTTGGATTGCAACAGATAGAGGCGGCGCGAGCGAATTCGATCCGAAGACGAACACCTTTACTAATTTCTTCGACGACCCCTCGACACAAAATTACATCAGCGACAGAAAAGTTTTAACTCTGTTTGAATCTTCAGATGGAATAATCTGGATGGGTACTTCCAACGGATTAAACTCTTACGATAAAAAAACGAGAAAAATAAAAATCTATACAAAGAAGGACGGGCTGCCCGGCAATGTTATTGACGGAATTCTAGAAGACAACCGCGGTTATCTTTGGATTGCGACGGACAAAGGTCTGTCAAAATTCGACAGGCAAAAAACAATTTTCTTCAACTTTAATAAACGCAACGGTTTGAGAGGCCTTGAGTTCAACCAAAATGTTTCTGCTAAAGATAAAGACGGCACGCTTTATTTCGGTCTTGCCGGACTAATGTATTTTAATCCCGACAGCATACACGACGAAGTTTTGAATTCGCCGGTTGTCTTCACGGATTTAAAGATATATAATCAGCCTGTATCGATAACGAAAGACGGTATTTTAAAAGAATCTATTTCCGAAATTAAAAGCGTTGAGATACCGCACAACATGGATGTTATAACGTTTGAGTTTGCGCTGCTGGATTACTTCGATGTCAAACGGAATACATTCCGTTACAAACTTGATGGCTTTGATATAGGGTGGAACGAGATTGGTTCGAGAAACACCGCAACGTACACCAACCTTCCTCCGGGAGAATATACATTTATTGTTAAAGCCACAAACAACAACGGAATAAAGGACGAAAAAGAGGCCTCTATAAAGCTGATTATTGTCCCGGCGTTTTACCAAACATGGTGGTTTAAATTATTAATGGCTCTTGGATTATTGCTAACAGCGGCGCTAATACTGCATGAACGTACAAGAAAAATTAAGAACCGGAATAAAATACTGGAGACCCACGTTGCAGAAAGAACCAGGGTGCTCGATAAAACAATTCTGGAATTAAACCAGGAAATAATAGAACGTAAAACAGCGGAAGAAAAAGTTCAAACATCGCTGGAAGAAAAGGAAGTGTTGCTAAAAGAAATTCACCACCGGGTAAAAAATAATCTTCAAGTCATTTCAAGCCTGCTGTACCTTCAATCATTTTCTATACAGGATGAAGAAACGTTAAATCTTTTTGAAGACAGCCAGAATAGAATAAAATCGATGGCGTTGATTCACGAAAAACTTTATCAATCAAAAAATCTTGCCAATATAAATTTTACGGAGTACTTAAAAAGTCTGCTCGAGCATATGGGAAAATCTCTCAACAGGACAGGCCTGGCAATCAAAACAAACTTGATTATCAACGAAGTAACATTAAGTTTGGACAGCGCTATTTCATGCGGACTGATTGTTAACGAGCTAATGACGAACGCTTACAAATACGCCTTCCCGCCCGAATGGGTTAAACACAAACCGGATGATTATCCTTTCGCGATTGAAATTAAGATGGAACATGCAGCCGACAATGCTTATATTTTATGCATCCGCGATAACGGAGTTGGCATTTCGGAGTACATCGACATTGCCACATCGGATTCTCTCGGGTTAAAAATAGTAAACTCCATGGTGCAGCAGTTAAGCGGCTCCGTTGAGGTTTCCGGGAAAAACGGAACTCAATTTAAAATAATATTTAACGATCAACTCCGCGAGGCATGAATGACCCCTCTTAACGAAACAAAAATATTAATTGTGGAAGACGAAGCAATTGTGGCTCTTGAAATTCAAACCAGACTTAGCATGATGGGCTACAAAGTATGCGGTATAGCAGCAAGCGGGGAAAAAGCAATTCAGCTAACTAAGGAAACCTTTCCGAGTCTTATTCTTATGGATATCAAATTGAAAGGCAAAATGAACGGATTAGACGCCGCCGAAATAATAACGGATAAATATTCAACGCCCTCTATTTTTATTACCGCCTTTTCGGATGAAAGCACAATTAGGCAGATAAAAAATTCCCGCAACAAAAATTTTCTTTTGAAACCTTTGCGGGAAGACGAAATGAAGAATGCCATTATGAACCTTACAGGAGGCGCACTGCCCAAAAACATCAATTGATTTTTTTCCCTCATTCCTTTTAAGGCATGTGAGACCGTAACTTATTGTTTTAAAAATCATTCTTAGAAAAACGGTTTTCCCAAAGTAAAAAAACCCTCATATCGTTCGAATCAAATACTCAATTGAATTATCCGGCGCGTATAGCTATGTTTGAATGCAACATCCATCATTCCGGAGATATAATGAAAAAGTCTATCTTATTAATTCTTATCGGCAAGAGAAAAGAAGAGGCGGTAAAGGTTCAGCAGATATTAACCGGCTGGGGTTGCATGATTAAAACAAGACTGGGAATTCACGACGGCGTTTTAGATAATTGTTCGGACAGCGGTCTTGTAATTCTGGAATTGGTCGGCGATGATGAAAAAAAACAAGAACTTGCTCGAAAACTTTCTGTGCTTCCCGGTGTTTCGTCCAAGTTAATTGATTTGGAAGTTGATGCTTAGTTTTCACTGCAACTATTTCCTTTTGCGAACGTACGTCTTTGGATTTGTAAGCTCTCTCAGTGCGTCGGCGCCAATCCATCTTGCGGGCTTTGAATCGATCTTCCTAATTTCCTCCGCAATTTTAATCGCTTCTTTGTTGAGGAACATATTTCTCTTGCCAATCTGGCGCAGCGCCCAGTTAACCGCTTTCCGAACAAAGTTTCTTTCGTCGGTGGAATATTTTTTTATTAGAGGAAAGAATTTTAGAAAATCTTTATCGTCTCTGTGTTTATCGTGAACGGCAAGCACCGCCATTAAAACAAAACCTGCGCGGCGCACATACTCATCCTTTCTTTCGCACCACTCAAAAGCTTTTTCAAAAGCATAAGGAGTGTAACCGAAAAGGTGCATGCATGTTCCGTCGCACACGGCCCATGAATCAAAATCGCGGACCCACTTGTTCATCAACGATTTTGTAACCATATTGGGATCGGCGATAAAAAGCGCGATTGAACGGGCTTCCAGATACCCGGTTTCCCAAAGTTCGAGCGCAAGTTTATGATCCTTTCCGATCTTTTTAGCAATGGATTTTATTACAGGGGAACTAACGCCGAAGGCCTTTGCGGATTTAATTCCGAAGCGGGCCATTCCGTCAATATTCTTTTGACTGAAATGTTTTTGTAATTCTTTAATCACATCCTGGCTCGTCATAGCTGTCATCTCTCAAACAGTCGTTCAAATCCGTCGTAAGCTGTAAGCGGTTTAATTTCAAAAGTGATTAAATGTTCTCTCACCAAGGGAAGCGTTTTCAAATAATTTTCAGCTTCCGCCTCATCTTTACATTCGAGTATCAAAACGGCTTCGCGAGAATCTTTGGTAAAATAAATTTCGCGTATGACGCCCGCTTGCTGAAGAGTCCACACCCGCTTTGCCTCTTCTTTAAGAAAGGGAGCGAATTGTTTCCCGGTTACTCCGGCAATTTCTTTTTCGAGCGCAAGAATTTTCATTTCATCATTTTCCGTAAACCATCAAAAAAAATCTCAAGACCAATTCAGCTAATCTTAAAATAAGGAACAATTAATTTTTATTCGGCGAAACACTTAGGGGAAACATAACAGAGCGGCTCATTTTCCAATCACCGTTTGCCTGCTTTTTCCAAATTTGAATTCCGGTATCCTGACCGTACTGGGGCTTCTTAGCAATTTTTGGTTTTACCTCGGATACCTGATCGAGGCGGACATAAGCGAGATCGCCGCTTGCTTCTATTTCCAGCACTTTAAAACTCATTTTCATTTCCAAAAATGTATTTTGAAAAAGATGATTAAAACTTTCCATGGTAAGATTTAAATCTTGATTCGGCTGATTTGGATACGAAGCAAGAAAATCTTCCGCATAAATTTCTTTCAACTTATTTAAATCACGCTGATTAAATGACTCCGCCCATTTTTTTAATTTATTCTTTATAACAACAAAATCGTTTTGCGCCGCCGCCTCCTGCGCGCTGATAAGATTTGCCGCATTGATAATTACAATTAGTATAAAAACAAATTTTGTTCTCATTAACATTTCCGCATTTATTGCTTATGAAACTTAAAGATAAGAGGATTACAACCGCAAACACTTATGATTCAAAAAAAATCCGTCCTGCAAAAAAGAAGGACGGATTTAGGGGCATCTTGAGTTATTTATATGAGGGGGGTTATCTCGTTCGCGCGTTATGTTTTAGTTTATAAATATCTTTGCTTGCCTTTTTTTGTTCTGCTTTGATGATTTTTCTTTCGCCCGGCGTTACTTTTCCGTCGGATTTGGCAAGCACTTTATTTTTCTGAATGTTTCTTTGTTCGGTTCTTAATTTGGTGGCTTCGCCTTTAGTCAGCTCTCCGCTCTTAACTCCCTGGTGAATTCTTGCGTGCTGACGAACCTGTGTTTTATTTATCTGCGGTGTCTTTGTCTGACCGCATGCGCCGGCAGCGGCAAACACTAAAATGAACAAACCTAAAACTATCTTTTTCATGTTGCCTCCGTTAGTTTTTTTTGCTTCTGTGTAGTAGACAAGGATTGCAAATGCAGGGTTTAATCCGGAAGGATTAAAAATTTTTAATTAAGAAAAATTAATGCAGCGCTTAGGTTGCTGCGGCAACAACTGCGCCGGTTGCAGAATCCATTTGAAGAACAATGATTAAATACCAGCCGAGCAAGATTAGAAGCGAAATATCTTTGCCGGATTCTTTTGTGGATAATATTTCTACGCGCGCCTGGGTTTTAAACCAGTCTTTAAATTTCGGGTCATCTATGCCGGACTTGAAGGCTATAACCGAATTTCCTGCTTCGTTTTTAAATTCAAACTTTGTAGCCCAGAAATTCGAGGACTGCCAAATAAATTTTTTCCCGTTTGAGAATTCAAGTGAGCCGCTTGTCGCCATCAAATTAGGTACGAATACAGCGTAATCGTTTTCTTCCCCGGCATTTCTCACCGTTATCTTGGGATGAAAAAAACCCACGCGTTTCAAAGTCCATTTTCCGTCAGCAGATTCAGCCTCCGCAAGCGAGCCGTGCGACTTGGGAAAATTAAGCGCAGCATATAAATCATCCTGAGTCCTTAATTCGAAAAATTGATGAGTAGCTTTAGGTTGAATCCAGCTTAGCTGCTCGCCGGAAAGATTGCTAATCGATTTCATTTCTATTTCCGTTTTAAATGAATTTACAATCGCTTGAAGAAGAGAACCGGAATTGGAGGCAATGCAAAGATAAAATCTATTTCTCTTTAAATCTCCTCAAGATTATTCATTCTGAAAATCTGGTTTAAATGATGCTTCATGTGGGCTATATAGTCTGTAAAAATATATTCAAGGGTAAACGGTTTATCTCTTGGTACTTTCACAAAGGAGATTAAATTTGAATTATGATTTGAGTGAGGTCTCGTGAAAATATCTTCCGGAATAAACTCAACCACATTGGCAATTTGAAGATTGTTATTCTTCCACATGCTCACAATAATTTCCCATTCGGCTTCGTCATACCGTTGAGCCGTTACCCATTTATCCTGGTCGTAACCCGTGAAAACAAAATCTTCCCGAAATTGTCCGTTGATAAACCGAACAATATTGTTTATCGAGGAATCGACAAGGTGCCCGAGTAATTGTTTCGACGACCATTTTTCAGGCTGGGGCTTGTTATTACTTTCCTCCCCGGAAACTTTCAAAAATTTTTCCTCGCTCGAATAGATAATTTTTCTAAACTCTGCGATTAACTCTTTCATGCTGAATTCCTTTCGATATTATTGATCTACAATTTCACATTATTGATAATCTGAAGAAAGGAATCCGGTACCGGAGCTTCTGCAGCAACAGTTTTGTTTTCCGGCAAGTTGAATTCGATGTTCTTGGCGTGAAGCATAATCCTGGAAAAATTTTGCTGAACTGTTTTGTCGCCGTATCGAAGATCGCCGGCAATAGGATGGCCAATGCTGTAAAGATGAACACGAAGCTGGTGCCGCCTTCCGGTTGAGGGATTTAGTTCCAGTAAAGTAAAATCTCTAAAGCGTTCAAGCACACGATACCTGGTCTCGCTCCTCTTCCCTTTTTTTTCATCGATGCCCATTCTGCCGGAGCCGAACTCGCGAATCGATTTTTTAATTAGGCCGTCATTTTCTTTTACAATCCCGTGAACCAGTGCAATATAAAATTTCTTAACGGATCTTTCGTTAAACTGTTTGTTAAGAAGTTTGTGCGTTCCTGCGTTCTTAGCGTAAAGAATTACGCCGCTCACTTCTTTATCCAACCTATGAACGACGAACAATTTCTGTTTCAACTTTTCTTCAAGCAGCGAGTGAAGAGAGTCCTTCTCGATATCATTTTCCGCGATGGAAGCTAACCCGGCGGGTTTATTAACAGCAATTAAATTTTTATCCTCGTAAAGAATTTCGACCGCATAAATTGCATTTAAGTTCAGTTGCATACTCATTTAACTTACCGCGCCAATCAAGGATTTGATTTTTTCCGCCGAAGTAATTCTCCATTCATATTCGGAAGCAGGGCCGCCCTTGCCCATCGACATTTTGGAGTTGCGAAAAATCATTTTACTCATAACTTTTTCGGAGGCGGAAGAATGAATTTCCGTTACGCCGCATTCATCAATTATTTTTTTTGCGTTTGAACCGTTTACGCCGCCACCCGGCATTATAATAATCCTCCCGCCGGCTTTATCGACTAATTTCTTTATCAGCATCCGTCCATCGAACGCGGACGACGTTTGCCCAGAAGTTAAAATTCTATGGACTCCCAATCCGATCAATGTTTCCAATGCTTCAAACGAGTCACGTGTCATATCAAACGCCCGGTGAAATGTTACGCCCATCGGCACGGCTAAATCAATTAACTCGCTCATTCTTTCTTTATCAACAGTTCCATCGCTCTTTAATATTCCCACAACAATACCGTTTGCGTTCAACTCTTTCATGATTTTAACATCTTTCTTCATTACTTCAAAATCATGATCTGAGTAATAGAAATCGCCACCGCGGGGGCGTATTAAAACGTTAACGGGAATTTTCAATTTATTCGTTACCAGCTTAGTCAAACCAAAACTTGGAGTAATGCCGCCTTCAAGAAGATCCGAACAAAGTTCTATTCTATCCACGCCGGCATTCTCCGCAGTTACGGCGGACTCCAAAGACTCAACGCAAATTTCTACTGTAATTTTTGTCTTTACCATTTTATCCGGCGCTTAGACAGTACATCGGTTGAGAATTTAATTCTGTTTTTTCGAACCCGATTTTTCTTAAATACTGCTCGTGGATTTTATTACCCGGCTCGCTGTAAATTCTCTTTATGTTCCTGTCTTCCAGAATTTTCGGAAAAACATATTTGCCCATCTTAAAATCGCGGTAGCCGGGAATAGCGTAATCTAATTTAACATATATACTATCTTCATCCAGGAATTCGGCGTAAACGAGTCCTGCCGGTACAGAATTTCTAAGAACAAAGATTACGTCGCAATGATCAGCGATATGAAAATCGAATGATGGAATATATTTCTTAATATCGCCGGAATGAAAATCCAAAAAATATTTAAGGTACTCGGAATCCGGCTTAAGATGCAGTGTTCTAAAATATTCTTTAGTGGAAAAAATTTCGATCAGGTAATAAATATCTACCATGGCTATAAAACCGTTGAGAAATCCTACCGGGTACGCGCCAATTATAAATCCGTACGCTGAGAAAAAAACCGCGCCGATTAAATTTATAATTCTCAGTTTTACGATAGCGCTCATCATTAGCGAAACCGCTACAAGCACCGATGCCGTGTAACCAAAAATTTCTACGGGCTGCAAATGTGTAAACATGTTTCTCCAAAATAGTTTTTAAATGATTACAAATATATTCTGTGTTATAAATCCGTAAAATTCATAACGGCTATTCATTTCCCAAAACGTATTTCAAACCGTGAGTTGACATGAAAGGTATCATGGTGTAATGTGTTTCACCGGGAAGAACTTCATCCTTGAGCGATAAACCGGAATAATTGCGAGAGCGGATTGCCGAAATTAATTTTTGCCATTCGCTTTTGATATAATCCGGTTCGAGAGAACCTACAGCTGTATAAATCTTTACCGGCAAAGATTTATGTTCCTCCGAAAATATTTTTTCATGTTTAAGCGCGTAGCTGTTATCCCACAACAATGCCGGGCTCAAGATGATGTAGCGGTTAAAAAGCTCCGGCTCTTTAAAAAGTGTGTAGAAGCAAAACAACCCGCCGAAGGAATGTCCTACCAAAGTTTTGTCATTCTTATCCGCGCGGTATTTAGTTTCAACATCCGGAATAAGCTGATCCTTTATAAACTGCAAAAATTTGGATGCGCCCCCCGAAACCGGCGTCATGCTTTTTACAAAAGACGGAAGTGAATCCTGCGGAATGAATGTCGGTGTGTAATCTCGTGCCCGGTTATAAATAAATTCCTTAGAGCCGCCTTGCGAAGAAATACCGACTATAATTGCTTCCGGCACTTCCTTATCGAAAGCGAGAAGGTGCTGCATTTGCGTCATTATGCCGAAAGACGAATACGCGTCAAGCATGTAAATTACCGGATACGATTTTTTAGTATAATAGTAACTGCCGGGCAGACAAACAAAAATAGGGTATGTAACGCCGTTGGATTCGGCCTTGATATGCAATACAAATGTATGATGAAGTGCAACCGCCGTATCTGCAATGGGATTAACACTTCCTGGCTGAGCTGCAGATGGGAATACACCGGCTATCAAGAATACAAAAACAGCCGCGGCATATGTACTGTTTTTTAATTTCATAACCGGCCAATCAATTTTGTAATCCGTAAAGATTCACAATTACCTTGATCCATATTAACTAATTGAAACCAATTGTATGTCAAAATTTAAATTTTCGCCGGCAAGTTCGTGGTTTGCGTCTACTCTTATAGAATCTTCGTTAATTTCAACTATTCTAAGAACAATCGGTTCACCGGATTCCGTTTGTATCTGCAACTTCATTCCGAGTTCGAGAACAATATCTTTGGATAATTGATTTTTGGGAACAGATGCAACAAGGTCTTTTCTTTTCAAACCGTAGGCGTCCTCCGGCGGTACTCTGACAGATACTTTTTCGGCGGGTTGAAGTCCTATAACCGCTTCTTCAAATTTGCGAATTAAACTTCCGTCGCCGATTCTAAACTCTAACGGTTCTCCGCCTACCGAAGAATCGAATTTATCTCCGTTGTCTAAAGTGCCTGTGTAGTGTACTTTTACTGTGTCTCCAATTTTAGCGGCAGGCATACAAATTCTCCTTAATTTACAAAACAAACCGACTGTGAACTATACAAATGAATAATTAATTAATGAAAGTCGCGCAGAATAGAACAAAGAAGCGCAAAGCATCCGGCGCAAAGATAAAGAATACTTTTTGCAGATAGTAATAAGGTAATCTAAAAAGTTTTATTTTTACTCCAATTAAATTCACGAATATAAATGAACGACTCCGTAAACTATCCAACCATTAGCGTCGATGAGATCATTCGTCCGACGCGAGTAGAGATCAACTTAAAAACTCTTGCAGAAAATTTCGAAGCTATAAAAAAGCACGCGTCGCCATCCAAAATAATGCCCGTGTTAAAGGCCAACGCTTACGGACATGGTCTTATTCGCGTTGCACAGCTGATGCAAGAATTAAAAGCCGATTACCTCGGAGTCGCCGTACTTGAAGAAGGAATACTTCTGCGTCAGCGCGGAATAAATATTCCTATCCTTGTGCTCGGAGGAATTTGGGGAAATCAAATTCCGCTGTTCTTAAAACATAATCTTACCATGACGGCTTCTTCCGTTGAGAAAATTAAACAGATCGACGAGATTGCCGGCAAGATGAAAAAGAAAGCGCCGGTTCATTTAAAAATAGATACAGGCATGGAACGGCTGGGCGTTCATTATTACAGCGCGGAAAAGTTTTTAGAAGACGCCGTGAAATTTAAAAACGTAGAGGTGGAAGGAATCTATTCTCACTTCGCAAATTCTGAACGAGAAGATTTAGGTTACTCGAAACTCCAGTTCGAAAGATTTCTTGAAGTGCTTTCGTTTTTCGAAAAGCATTCGATAAAATTACCTATGCGGCATATTTCAAACTCCGGGGCAATTTTACAACTGCCGGAAGCAAATCTCGACATGGTACGCCCGGGTATAATGTTGTACGGAGTTTACCCGGCGCAAGAAATTAAAAGAACCGTTCATGTAAAACCTGCTCTTACCTGGAAATCTCTCGTGGTATATTTCAAGGTCATAAAACCGAATCATCCGGTAGGTTACGGCTCAACATGGCAGACCGATCATAACATTCGCGCCGTTACGGTGCCGGTGGGTTACGGCGACGGGTACATGCGGAGTATGAGTCATAAAGCCGAAGTCTTAATTGACGGCAAACGGCACAAGGTTATAGGTACATTCTCGATGGATCAAATTGTAGTGAATATAGAAAACAGCAGCGCATACAACGGCGATGAAGTAATCTTAATTGGAAACGACGGGAAAAATTCTGTTTGCGTTGAAGAACTTGCCGGGTGGGCAGGCACTATCCCTTACGAAATATTGACAAATATAAATACTCGCGTACCAAGAGTCTATTTGTAAAACTACGCTGCCCGAATCAGTTTTCTTTTTTCTTTTTTCTGCTAAAGGCCACTCCGCCAAAGCCGCTGATAACGGCGATGTAAAATCCGAAGTCGTACCACCAACCGGTGTTGTAAGTTTCGTAAACGCGAATATCGGGATTGAATAAACCGAGTATTAAAGAGATCGGGGCAATCCAGCCGTGCCATATTCCCATAAAGAATCCCGCGGGATTTTCGCTAGAGCTATGGCCTGAACCCGGCATGCATGATGTTATTAGAATGGTTAGAAAAAAAACTGCCGCGAATTTTGCAGTACGCTTTAGTTTCATTTTAGTCTCGCTCATCTATAAACAATTATAAAAGCTTCTCAAATATCTTCTGCGATTTCTTTTCGATAAATTCCAAATGTTCGTAAAATTTATGAGTGTCTTGACGTATGGAATTGCACCGTACACGCAAGCGCGTCATACCGTTCAGCTTAAGCCATGCAGCAGCTTCTTCAATCAATCCTTTACCAACGCCTTTTCCACGTATCGATTCGTCAACAACCAAACTAACGATTTCTCCAAATGTTCCGCCGGCTAATCTTGTATCTATAAGCGCATGAACACAACCGACAACCCTGCCGTCATCATCCACTGCTACAAAAACTTTTTCTCTATTATTTGAAATTTGTTTGATTCGATTTGCGAGTTCGGAAAGGGGCACATCATAGCCGAGCTGATTCAACAGTGCAACAACTTGTTCATAATGTGACGGTTCGATTTCTATATAGCTCACCATGACTTCCGTTTCCGCAGGGAAAATGATTCCTAATTTAGTATTGTTTTTAAATCCGTTTTATAAATTAAACGACTCCCGGTTATCGCAAGACGATTTAATATTAGTTAAAACAATATATGTTTTAAAATTGATGGTGCAGCAATTATACGAATCTTCTCTGGGTCGAAAAATCAGGATTCGCTATTTGAACTTAAAGGCGAAAAAGCTATTGGAGTAATAGAACAAATCCAATAGCGCTCCAAAGAATTATAAAAATCGAAGACGCAATAATTCTTGCCTTCAGTTCAATTTGATTGAACGGTTCTTTCCGTTTGGCGAAAAGTTCGTTAAAAAAATTCATCAACCATTTGTACTTCTTAATTGCCACAATCCCGGCAACAAAAGGAATTATTGTTAATAGACTTATTGGTTGCATGGTTTGTCTTCCCCTTAATTCAATTTGAATTTAAGATTTGAAAAATACATAAGCAATAAAAATTATACATGTAAATTAGATGGGCTTGATTGATCGGTTAACTTAAAGGCCTTTTTCAATTCCCTTACGCGCAATTTTATCAACCAGCCCTGGAGAAACCAATTTTAACCACATCCCGATTTTTGCTTTAGATGTCATTACCAGTTCGCGTTTTCGTTTTGATGCCGCTTCTATAATCCGGTTAACGCATTCTTCTGTACTCATAATCTTGGACTCATCAAGATGACTTTTACCAACCGGCTTGCCGTTAATGCCAAGCGCGCGCTCGCGGACTTCGCTCACAACGAAGCCCGGGTAAATCATTGTAACAGTAACACCGGTATTCATCAACTCAATTCTTAACGAATCGAAAAATCCGGCCATAGCGTGTTTGCTTGCAGCGTAGCCGGTTCTTGTCGGCACTCCCGTTTTACCGGTTATGCTCGAGATGCCAACCAGCCGTCCGTTAGTTTTTTTGAGATATGGAAGAGCAAAGTAGGTACAGTAAACGCTTCCGAAATAATTTATCTTCATGATGGTTTCGAACATGTCGATGTTTTCTATTTCTTCGAACATTGCCCACATTGTAATGCCGGCATTGTTGAAGAGGGTATCAATGCGGCCGTATTCGGAAACAGTTTTCTCGATTAGCGCTTTACACTGTTCTTTTTGGGTAACATCTGTTTGAATTGCTATCGCTTTAGTCCCAGCAGCGCTGCATTCTTCAGCTACCTTCTCAAGCCGTGTTAAATCCCTTGCGGCAAGAGAAAGAAGCGCTCCCTGCTTTGCCAAATGCAAAGCAATTTCTTTTCCGATGCCTGATGATGCGCCTGTAATTATCGCTACATTATTTTTAAACATCGTCGTCCGCCTGCTCGGTAAAATTGTTTCTCAATTTACTTAACTGCTATTACCAGCATTTCGTAGTCGTTTGTGGTCAGTTCTTTATCCCGGCTCCACTTACCGATTTCACATCCAAAAATTTCCGCGGCTTTGAAACCGAGCGATCCCAGCATCCACGATATTTCCGACGGGACATAATACCGTTCGTTACAATTGAGAATTCTTTTTACGCCGTCGTCGTCGGTTATTTCGTACTCGGAATACTCCCTGAACTTCATCAGATCGAAAGAATTTGTTTTATTGATTCCGCCCGTGGATTGCTCATTAATAAAATCCTTGACGGAATGATACAGCGGGAATAATCCATTTAAAGTAGTAAAGATGAATTTACCGTTTTGCTTAAGAGCGTTGTAAGCACCTTTCAAAATCATAAAATTCATTTCGTCTGTTTCCATTAAAGGAAAAGCGCCTTCGCAGATCATAATAGCGGCGTCAAATTCTTCACTGAAATTAAGATGACGCGCATCCGTCCGTCTAAAATCAACCCGGGCATTTACTTTGGCAGCGTTCTCTCTTGCTTTAGAAAGCATCGACTCGGAAAGATCAACCCCGACAACATTGTAACCGCGCTTGGCAAGCTCGATGTCGTGCCGTCCCGTTCCGCATCCGATATCCAAAATTTTAATAGACTTGTTAAACCCTAATTCGTTTTCGATAAAATCCGCCTCGCCTTTTGTACCCGCGGTGAAAATTTCTTTCTCGTAACTCTCGGAATAATTGCTGAACAACTCTTCGTACCATTGCTTCATATGGCCTCCGTTCAATTCATTTTTATAATTCCCCAGCACAGCATCATCGAAAATACAGTTCAGTCTCTAACATGATTATTTAGTCATCGAATACGGCAATGAGTCATCCGCTGTTGCCCAGGTTTTATTCGGCACAGGCGACATGATAAATTTCAATTCACCGCCGTTGATAATTTCGGAATGATTTAGATAACACCGGTTTATTTTCTTGCCGTTCAAAATTACTTCGTTGATATAGATATTTTTTTGGGAAAGGTTCTCCGCGGTAATTTTAAATTTCTTTCCGTTCTCCAAATTTATTACGGCACCGTTAACACAAGGACTGCCGATAACATACTGATTACTTCCAGGCGCTACCGGATAAAATCCAAGCACGCTGAAAATATACCACGCCGACATTTGTCCGCAGTCGTCGTTGCCGCATAAACCGTTTGGACCGGGCTTATACATTGTGTCGACTATCTCATGAATTCGTTCCTGAGTTTTCCACGGCGCACCGGCAAAACAATACATGTACGGCACATGATGAGAGGGCTCGTTGCCATGAACATAACAGCCGATCATCCCGACTTTTGTCACGTCTTCGCTTTCGCCGAAATATTTTTCAGGCAAATCAAACGTGAAAAGAGAATCGAGCCAGGTTATAAGTTTATCGTTGCCGCCCAAGAGTTTAACAAAACCTTTTATATCGTGCGGAACATAGAGAGAATAATTCCAGGCGTTGCCTTCAATATAACCTTGATTTACAACGCTGAGCGGATCGAAAGGACTTTTCCAGGAGCCGTCGGAATTTTTTGCGCGGAAGTAATGAGTTTGAGCATCGTAAATATTTTTGAAACTGTTTGCCCTCTTTAAAAATTCGGACTCATATTTTTTCTCGCCGAGCTTTTGTGCAAATTTATAAATTGTCCAATCGTCGTATGCATATTCCAAAGTTTTGGATGCGGAATTGGAATTTAAATCTTCCGGAACGTAGCCGTACTTTTTGTAGTAGCCAATCCCGTCGTACTTATCGTAGTTGGCACTGGCCAGGCAAGCTTCGAAAGCTTCCTTTACATCAAAGCCGCGGATGCCTTTCATATATGCGTCAACAATTACGGGAACAGCATGGTAACCGATCATGCACCAGTTTTCATTTGCCCAGTGAGACCATACCGGCAGAATTTTTTCCGCACTCTGCTCGTAATGAGCAATGAAAGAGTTAATTATATCGCTCGTTCGCTTCTGCTGAATAATTGTGTACAGCGGGTGAAGCGCTCGGAATGTATCCCACAAAGAAAAGATTGTATAATCCGTAAACTTGTTTGAGCGATGAATATTTTGATCGAGCCCGCAGTACTCGCCGTTAACATCTGAGAAAACAACCGGACTTAAGAAAGCATGATACATCGACGTATAGAAATTTACTTTTCTTTCTTCGCTTGCTTCAATTGTTATTTTAGAAAGCTCCTTGTTCCATAATTCTTTTGCGTGTTCTTTTACTTCGTTAAAATTCCAACCGGGAATTTCCGCCTTTAAATTTTCAAGCGCGTTCGCAGTGCTTACCCCGGAGAGTGCAACCTTAACCAGAATTGCCTCGCCGTCTTTCGTATCAAAATTAAAATAGCATTTTACATTGTGCCCTGCTCTTTCCGGAAAATTTTCATCTTCGTTAAACTTCCTCCAGAAGCCGCGGTAAATCAATTTTTCATCGTTACGAAGTCCGTAAGATTTAAACGGTTTAGAAAATTCCATCGCAAAGTAAACATAGCGCGTACGCGCCCAGCCATTGGTTTGTCTAAACCCGGTAACCAAATGGTCGTTTTCAACGCGAACGGACGACCATACAACTTTTCCATCGTAGTTGTAAATACCGGAAACCATATCGAGTATCACATGCGCGTCTTTCGATTCGGGAAAAATATATTTGTGAAATCCGACGTGAGTAGTTGCGGTTAACTCAACGTTGATATTGTAATCGTCAAGTTTAACGGCATAGTAACCAGGTTTGGCTTTTTCGGTTGAATGAGAAAATCTTGAGCGGTAGCCGCTGCCGGGGTTTTCTTTTGTTCCGGGATTAAGTTTTAATTTACCCACTGTAGGCATTACCAGAAAATCTCCGAGATCGGAATGACCTGTTCCGTTGAAGTGAGTGTGCGAAAATCCTACGATTGTTTTATCCGTGTATTGATAACCAGCACAGTACCTGTAAACATCGGGGTTGTATCCTTTGCCGTAACTGTACATCGCGGTGTCGGTTTCGGGACTAAGCTGCACCAGCCCAAACGGAACCGCCGCGCCGGGAAATGTATGCCCCATGTCGTCCGTGCCGATGAGAGGGTCCACGTAATCGTACGGAGTTTTGCTTTCATTTCTCTGCTGAGAATAAACATTTATTGTTATTGCGGAAATCAGAATTAATAAAAATATTTTTGGGGGCATGTTTTATCCTCAACCGGGTTTTAATTTAGAAAATCAACTACACCGCTATCAAGATTATAATACGCACCGATTATGTTCAGCTTATGTTCATGAACAAATTCTTCTAGCACCGGTTTAGAGGTATTGAGCTGCATTACAATTCGATTAACATTTTCATGGATGGCGTTGTGCAGCAAATCGCCTTTTTGCTTTTTAGCTTTTGCAACCGACGGATTGATGGCTGCAATTAATTTATTTAAATGCGGCGGCAGTTTTCCTCCTTTTACAGCAGCGTCAACGGCTCCGCATTTTTGATGACCCATTACAATAACAAGTTTAACTCCCAAATGTTCAACGGCATACTCAATGCTGGCAAGAGCAATATCATCAACCACTTCTCCGGCGGTCCGGATTACAAATAGATCTCCCAATCCTTGGTCGAAGACCATTTCTGGCGGAACTCGAGAATCAGAGCAGCTTATAATAACGGCAAAGGGATGCTGTCCATTTGCGAGCTCGCTTCTAGTTTGCGAAGAATTGTTCGGGTGAATCATTTGACAAGAAACAAATCGTTTGTTTCCTTCGGCTAACTTATGTTTTGCCGCATCTGCTTCGGTTTGCCCATGAGATACGGAACAAAACAAAGCTATACCAAGAAGCAAATAAAGAGATTTATATGATTTCATTTTATCCTTTCGAAATAATGATGGGTACAAACTTTTGCTGCCGTTAAACGCCTATGTCTTCATTCCAGAGAGTTGGTTTTTCTTCGATAAACTTCGTCATCATATCGATGCACGTCATCTCCTGCATAACTTGCAATTCAACACCGCGCAATTTCAAATGCTCTTCATCGCCCATAAAAGTTTTGTTTTCACCGATGATCACTTTCGGAATTTGATAAAGTATAATCGCACCGGAACACATTGGGCAGGGAGAAAGAGTTGTATAAAGAACGCATTCTTTGTAAACCGAGGCCGGCTGTCTTCCCGCGTTTTCAAACGCGTCCATCTCGCCGTGCAGAATAACGCTTCCTTTTTGAACACGACGGTTATGCCCGCGGCCAATAATTTCTCCGCGATAAACAATTACCGATCCGATCGGTATTCCGCCTTCCTCCAAACCCTTTTGCGCTTCTTCAATTGCGGCTTGCATAAACTTATCCATAACATCCCGCTTTTATTTTTTAAAGTTTTTTTTGCCAGAGATAAAATGTTACTGAATTTGTTTTAGAAAAGCTTCCACCTGCCGCTTTCCCCAAATAGGCATCAATTCATCTTTGGGAACAAATTCGTTGAACTTCTTCAATGAGCTTTCCAATACCGGTTTGGCCGCCTTGGGTCCCCCGCCGAATTGTTCGGGCGTATAAAATAAAGTCACGCCCATTAAATAATCCGGTCGCGGATTCTTAGGATCAAGCTCTACAGCTTTCTGAAAATCTGTTTTCATTTCCTGGCTGAACTTCATATATCGATTCATCGGATCTATCTGAAGCCTGGCTTGACAAATTAATCCCTTCAAGACATAAACTTCGGATTCATTCGGCTGAAGCGAATCCGCAATTGCAAGGGTTTTCACTGCCTCATCAAGATAAGTATCTTTATTGCTTTTTACGGTATCGGAAAAACTTGACAGAACATATAACTGCGAGGCATAGTAATACGGAAGCCACTTGTCTTTTTCGGCGCCGGCTATTCTCAAAAATGAATTTGTAAGGTCAACAATATCTTCCAGTGATTTCATGGAATCCATTTGAGCAATATTTTTTTTCATGGCTTCAACATACTTTGCATCGTCGGCGCGAGTTGAGACAGCAAAACACAAAATAAGAATTATCAGCATAGCGATATTTTTCATTTTAATCCTCATCTATTGATATTGGTTTTCTTCTCCAATCGAAATAAACAAACCCAGGAACATCGAACGCAAAGTCGGCGGCACAACCGGGTTGCATATTTTTCCGTCTGTCGAATACCGATATCCGAAAACATTAGCAAACCCAAGCAGATTATCCACCGAGAAAAAAATAACGCTGTAACTACCGAACCATTTGGCAATAAAACTAAAATTCATACTAAGATTGTTATAACTGCCTGCACGGTCTCCAAGAAATTCGGGATTGTTCGGATTAAAATACGGCCTGCCCGATGCGTGAATATAAGTCAATGCGAGGTAAGTTGAAATAGATTCGAACCATCTTTTGAATACGATTGAAAATGTATGCGGCGCGGCAAAAGTAGGAAACGCCATCGATGGATAATTGCTGAACTCCCTTTTCGTATCAAGATATGAATAAGATACCCAGTAATCGCAATATTTCAGGGATTTGCTGTCACGCCAGAATACATCAATGCCCTTGGCGTATCCTTTTCCGTCGTTGCTGAAAGGCACCAACGGCAAATCAAAATACGGATAAGTATAAACTGTTCCTCTGACAAGATTATGATACTGTTTGTAGTAGAGTTCTATTCTAAACGTTTCGCTTTCCCCAAGGTATTGATAGTTCATGATGTAATGATCCGCATTTTCATAGTTGAATTTATCATGCTGAATCAGAAAATCTTTTTCCGGGGTTTGATAAAATCTTCCGTATGCAAAGTTTAGCTGGGTATTTGTTCCCAGTCGGTATGCAAAAGAAAGTCTTGGAGCTAGATTATACTTATTTAATATTTTTGAATATTCCGTTCGCAGACCGATCTTTGCGGCCAGATCATTTGTGAAATAGATATCGCTTTCAACAAAGCCTGCGCTGTATATCTCGTTGAGTTTAAAATTATACTGATTGTATGTGTCGTCGTAAAGTGTGTTTTGAATTTCCGCGCCGAATGTTAAGTATGCATTATCCAAAATCTTTTTGTTGGCGGTAAATTTTGTTTGCACCAGTCTTTCATCCTGCGCAATGCTGTTTCCCGCCGCATTAATTCTATCTTTATCCAGGCTATAAGAAAAGCCGCCGAATAAATTCCAGTCTCCCCAGATATCGCGATAACTTACATTCGAGTAATAATTTTCAGGTTTCAACCCGTAAAAACTTTTCGAAGGGGGGTTATCCAAATCGGGAAGGTACAGCGATAGATCCGATTTATCGTAAGACACAAACGCTTTGAGCAATCCGTTCTTAGAAATTTTCTGTCTAAAGTTAGCAGACCCCGATATGCCGGCGGGCGATTTATCCCAATCCACTCGCTGTTTGAAAACATTGTTATAAGGATTCAAATTATAATATGCGGCTTCAACGGAAACGGCTGTTTTTTTCCATAACTGAGTATGTGAACCTCCAAACCCAAACACCATCATATTAATCGAAGTTATGGTTTGCGTGGGCATATCAATCGTCTTAAGAATTAACGCGGATGAGAGCGCCTGGCCGTATTGCGCAGAATAACCTCCGGTGCTAAATACAGTTCCTTTAAACATCATTGGAGAAAATCGACCGCGCGAAGGCAAATCGGGAACGCTGCTGGAAAAAGGTCTTTGAACAATCATCTCGTCGATTATTGTTTTTGATTCCGCGGCAGAACCCCCTCGAACAAAAAGTCCTTCCGTCTCGCCAACCGTTTGCGTGCCGGGCAAGGTGCTAAGAGATGTGTACAAGTCCGCAGTCGATCCGGTAGTAATAACATCAAGGGGTCTTAAGATTACGCCTTTCTTTTCATCGCTGGCTTCAAAAGAACCGGCGGAAACAACAACGGCATTCATTTGAGTGATCTCTTCTTCCAAAACAATATCGATTTTTAAATCGCCTTTTTTCAATAGGACTTTGTTCTCATACTTTTTAAAACCTACATAACTGGCAACAAGAATCGCCTCGCCTTTTTCGTTAGTCTTAAATGAAAAACTCCCGTCCTCTTTTGATGTTACTCCGTCGTAGCTATCCTTAATATAGATGTTGGCGCCTGGAAGCGGTTGATTGTTATTGTCGGTGATTTTGCCGGAAATTTTCGTCTGTGCATGAATTAGTAAAGGAAATAAAATAAAGGCAACCGACAATGGAAAAATTTTACTTTTCATATTGTCCTCGTGGCAAGAATAAATAATTATCCACGTATTAAGACGCAAACTAAAACATTTTGTGCCTTTCGATTTGCCGCGAAATAAAAAATCCATCGTTCTGCGGCGATGGATTGTGAGTTTATTATCTTGAATATTTTTTAGCGCGGTTAATCAATGATATTCGAGAGTACTTCCGCCTATGAATTCACGCAGCACGGAGTCGCCCGGAATTGCAGAGTCGTCTTCCACCGGATCGATTGCTTCCAATACTTTTCTAACGCGCGATGCCCTTGTGTACGCATCCTCTCTTAACGGATCGCCCTCGTATTTTTTCTCCCACTCCTTAAAATGCTCAATCAGTTTGGGACGATAAATCGGTACTTCAAACGACATCGACGTATTCACAATATAATCGGCGGTATTGCTGTATGGAAGAATAGTCCGCTTTTCGGAAGAACGAACGTAATGCCAATGCAGCAAAGTCTGTTCGGGATTGTACGCACGGTGAACGGAATCGCGCAGCATACGGCGTATTAACCTTAGATCGGTCCACCTGATATATTGCCCGTCCGGTGCTTTCATCTGCAGAAGCGGTTCCAGATACAACTTGAATTTTTGCGATGCCGGAATTTCCTTGCTGAAATCCGGGTACAAGCCGTGAAGACTGTCTATCAGCAGCACTTCATTTTCATGGATGCGCAGCGGCGTTTGATCAGGATGACGCTTGCCGTTTTTGAAATCGTAATAAGGAATTTTTACTTCTTCGCCCGCGGCCAGTTTTTTAAGATGATCGTTAATCATATCGAGATCAAGCGCTTGAGGGGTCTCAAAATCGTAATCGCCGAATTCATCCTTCGGGTGCATTTCAAGGTCGAAGAAATAATTATCCACAACAAGCGGAACGAAGCTCATTCCCATTTTATTCAAACGCATTTCAAGCTTCATCGTAGTTGTAGTTTTTCCTGAAGAGGAAGGGCCGCTTACCATTACCATTTTAAGTTCGTCGCTTCTTTCTTTAATCAATTCGGCTGCCGTATCAAGCTGTGTTTCGTAAAAAGATTCTGCCTCGTGAACAATTTGAGGAAAATCTCCTTTCCTAATTCTTTCGTTCACGGAATCGATTGTGTTTAGATTATGTGATACTGCCCAATCGAGCGAGCGCCATACTTTTTTCCAGGGGATCAGCTCGTTAGGTTTTGAAAAGTGACGAGAATCCGCGCGCCTTCTCTGCGCCGCATTTTCCCTATAGAGAATAAATTCTTTTGCAACCTTGGCATGTCCGTTCTCAATCAAAACTTTTTCGACAATATCCTGGATTTCTTCGACGTGCGGTTTATATCCCTCTACAAATTTTTCGTTCATCACATCGATTACCTGTTTGGCAAGTTCCTCCGCTTTTTCCTTATCGCGTCCGCCTACAGCAACTGCAGCGCGGTAAATAACATTGGCTATTCTGTCCGCATTGAATGGAACCACAGCCCCGCTTCTTTTAATAACATATTTGAATTTTCCCACATTCACTCCAAATCATTTGTGATAAACAGATTGTTTGATAACTATGGAGTTAATTTAATCCGTAGTGTGTTCTAATTCAAATGGAACCCCAGATGAAAATGAATCGAAAGGTATTCAGACAGCTCAAGTCACTTACTCAAAATTTATTTCTCTGCGCAGGCAGGCAGGGTCTTAACGTAATGCTCTGTGCCCCCGTCTCAGGTAGAGCCGGTCTAGTTTGCGAGAAAAAAGAAAGCCATTTCACACAGAGACCGCAAAGTTTACCCGCTGCTGTTCTGGCGGAAAAACGCAAAGGTCGCAGAGGATATTATCTCCCAAGCATAACGTGAGTCAAACAGGTTTCTTTTCTTTGGTCGGATTTGTGTTATAATCCTGAGATTTTCCTTTTGGAATGCTTAACGATTTCCACGCACTGCCGGCATGCAGACGAGCCATCAAAACAATTTGTCCTACATGATATGCCAGGTGCGACAACGATCGCGCGAGCGCGTCCGAAACGGTTAATTCTATTCCCCTAATTTTTACTTTCTTAGAAAGGTCGGCATCGGTAAGTTTATCAAGCTCGACGGATAAAACATCAAAAGCGTCGTTCCATTTTTTAATCAATATTTCTCTTACCTCGCCGTGTTCTTCAAATTCAACATCGCGTTTACGCCATTCTTTTTCGCCGTCTTCCGTCAAAAAATTTGTGAAACGCGATTTTAGATTTCCCGAAAGATGATTCAACAATATTGCAATCGAGTTTTCCGTCTCGCCGACCAGTTTATGAATATCGGCATCGTTTACCTGCTTTATTGCGGATTCGGCCAAGGCCCTATACCTATTGTATTCCGATTTGATCGATTCAATCACCATTTGAATTCCTTTCACGCTAATTATTATAACGGAAAAACAACCGTGTTATTTTTTTGGTTCAAGAACTATTTGGATCAGCCCGGATTCGAAAGTGTCAACTTTTTTAGTTATCAAGTTGATTCTATGTTTGATTTTTTTAAATAGGGGAATTCCATTGCCAAGAATAATCGGAAGGATAGAGATTACATATTCATCTATAAGATTTGCTTCCAGCATCGGTTCAATAATATCCGCACCGCCTACAAGCCAGGCGTTTCCGCCGTCCCGGTTTCGCAGCCATCTCCAAAGCTCTGCGGGATCTTCATTTAGGAAAACCAAATTTTCTTTTGAAGGATATTTATTTGGTGACCGTGTAAACACATAGGCAACTTTACCGGGAAATGGATCTTCCATTCCCATTTTAAGGGCGTCGTCGTAAGTTTTTCTTCCAACCAAAACCGTTTCGATAGAGGAAATAAATTTATTGTATCCGTAATCTTGATCCGTGAAAAGCCAATCTATTTCCCCGTTGGGTCCGGCAATGCAGCCGTCTATGCTGGAGGCGATGTAAAGAATTAGTTTTCTCATCCAACCTAATCATTCATTTTTTGATTAGTTCGTGAAATGATTCCAATTATTTACATCTATAATATTAATATCGCCGCAAAGAAACAATTTTGCGATCACGCAATAACCGGTACAAATGCCGCAAGTTTTTGTTCAAATGTTTCAAACTCGGCTTTTATCTTTTGTCGTACCGCTTCCGTTTCTTCAATCATTTCCGGAATTATCTTTTTGTAATACTCAATTCCGTCCATAAGATTTTGACGAAAGGTGTTGAAAAATTCTTCGGTCTGCAAAGAAATATCCCCGGCCGTCTCTTCCATTTTTTTCTGAAGATAATCGGTATATAAACCCAACTCTTTAACAAACATGTTTGGTCGTTTTGGATGCGTAATTAAATTTATTCTACCGTAAATATGATCTATCATTTCTTTAAGCGTGGAGACTTTTGAAAAGTAAGCAAGGTTTGGTCCCGGACATACGGAAACGGCCTGGCTTATTTTCGGCGTTTCTATTTTATTAACTATCAGCGCAGACGACGCGAGGCCTTCGCAAAGACATACTTTTTGAACGGTTTTACCGAAAGCATTTTCGAATTCACTTGAATCTGAATACTCTTCCTTAATTGCTGCAATTTTTTTATTCAGATAATTTATTGAAGCCGTACAAATAGGTCTTTCGGTAAACTCCTTGTTGGACTCCAAATATTTTTTTGTACAAGCACTTCCCGGTCTGCCGGCGCTAATTTTTTCGTTTTTCTCTTCGTCTTTGCTGTTTCCTCTAAGGCTGTTAAACGGAACGCCGAGAGGTGAAATATCGCTTAGATAAAGATCGTCTTCTCCGGCATCGCACAATTTCTTAAGTGTCGGTCCATCAATGTTCATAACTTCCGGCACAAGAAGAAAGGGGCTTCCCCATCCGACCGATTGAACTTTGTAATGCCGCAACAGGAATTCCTGCTCGGACGATTTACCGACGCCGCCTTGAACGGTAACGTCAAATTGCAGACTGTCTTCATCAACAGGAATTTCTTTTTTATTAAGTGCGGGTAAATAAATTTCTTTCAGCGATCCCAGCAATTCGTCTTTCTTCGTCGTGAATTCTTCCAAAATGGGGCCAAGAAGTAAACCATCGGTTGCAAAAGCATGTCCGCCGCAATTTAATCCGGATTCAATTCTGTATTCGGATACCCATAAACCTTTTTTTGCCAAAAATTTTCCCTGTATAAACGCTGAACGGAAATCGCTTACTTTAATTATAATTTTCTTTTTAAACTTTCCCTCTACATCCGGATAAAAATCTTTAAACGATTCAATATAGCTGTACAACTTAGGATTCATGCCGGCGGAAAAAACTATTGAGCTCTCCAATTCGCTGTTGGCAAATCCCCGTAACGCGGCATGCGCGTCGTTATACTCACTCGGCAGCAAATTTCCTTTTGAATCATAATTAGCTTTATCGAGCTTTGTCATTATGTTAACGTCAACAGAACCGGGCTTAATATTTTCCCGCAGCCAATTCTGCAGCTTCTCTTTCACGGATTTTTCTTTAGTCCGCAACATCTCAAGATATTTCTCTTTCAGATGAGAGACATCGGGAAGCAATTCAAAATATTTTGTTATCTCGCTGCCGGCTTCAAAGCTCGAGTTTTTCAGCTTTTCAAAATTATCCTTTACTGTCTGACTTATCATATTCAAATAAGCGGTTATCCTTCTGGCCCGGGAATCATGCTCGTTCTCTTCAATTTTAACGTAATTCTTGCCTGAACTTTCGAGATAAGTTTTACGTAGGTGTTCCATAAGTTTATCGTCAACAATCGACATAACGGATGAAATACCATACTTGGCAACTTTAACCGGCGCATCAATTGAAAACCCGAGACCCAAAACCGGGATATGAAATTTATGTATTGCTAATTTTGTCATTTCCAATTCTCATAATAAATTAGGTTGTATGGATAGGCTCAAAACTCTCCGCGGCAGGAAAAAATAGTATCGGAAGTACGGGGAAAATAAATCTAACGGTCTAAAACCAATCTATATTATTCTAACTACGTAGAACTCAAACGAGCCTGAACTTTAGTGTTTGAAGTTAAGAAAAATAACGGCTTGATTACAATTCAAGTTTGAACGTGTTAATTACTTTTACACAACATTTACATTTAGAATGAAATATTGTTATCACCAAAGTCGAGAAAAGTACGGAAATGATTCTTCGACATTCACATGAATTAACGGTCTATCAAATATAAAGTCAACTTCCGGGCCGTTACAAAATAATTTCACCTTAGAATTTCGCATGCCTTATTAACCTGGTTTGAAAAGTTACCCAGGACTTTTGCCGTAACATCAATTTGTTCCTCTGCCTCTTTCCATTTTTTCTGTTCAATCGCTTCCCTAACTCCCGGCAAAGTTTTTACCCCGTAGCCAGTGTATAAACCAGGTGCATAAATTTGATGCGCATACCAGGGTCTTCCGGGCAATCCTTGTTTCGAAAGAAGTTCTCGTTCGGCTTTCATTAAAATTTCATCGAGCGTTTTTAATTTATCTCCGGAAAGCGTCTTACCTTTTTCTTTGAATGAATTTAAAGCCGAAGAATAGTTATCAGAACTTGTGCGAAGTTTTTCCAAAGCATTTTGAAGAGGCGCGAAATTTAAGAACGGAACCGTCTCTTCAGAATGCGGCTGGACAAATGTTTTTGAAGGATCCGAAAACTCTCCGTAAATATTATTTTTGATCAGCATATTTACATTATCTGCACGTTCACGCATATCGTCGGCAAGCTTGGTTACTTCCTTGATGTAACGATCGATGTGGTCTGCAAAATCTGAAAAGCGAAAAGGTAAAATGTCTGCATCGGCAAATTCGATAATTGCATGACCCGCGACCTCGGCAAGTGCTATTCCGTACTGGAATGTCGGATCGCCGAAACGCATATAGTGGTCGTACGAATCGTAAATTGAATGATATACTCCGCCTTCATCTTCGCCGCCGAAACCGAAATTAAGAGAAGCAATTCCAAGATGCTGTATGAACGGCGTATAATCGGAACCGCTGCCCATCGCGCCGATATCAAAATCCCTTTTTGCCATCGCTTCTTTCTTTTGATCCGGCGAACCGTTTAATAAAAGATTCGCCCGAGAGCGTTCGTAAACGGAAATATTTTTTTCGGGGTCGGTTACCTCTTTTGAAATGTTATTCAAAAAATGCTGCAGCGTATGCGAACCTTCTGCGTACAAAAAACCTCTTCCGTTGGAATCCGAATTAATGTAAACGGCGGCCTTCTGTTTTAGCTCATCGGCATGTGTCTCAACCCATTCGGTTGATCCGAGCAGTCCGGGTTCCTCGCCATCCCATGCACAAAACACTATTGTGCGTTTCGGCTTCCAACCATTCTTAACAAGTTCACCGACCGATTTTGCTTCTTCCATCATTGCTACCTGCCCGCTGATAGGATCTTCCGCGCCGTTAACCCAGCCATCGTGATGATTGCCGCGAATTATCCACTGATCCGGAAATTCAGAACCGTTTATCTTAGCGATCACATCATAGATCGGTTTAATATCCCAATTGAATTCAAGTTTAAGATGAACCTTTGTTTTACCTGGACCCATGTGATACGCAATAGGCAATGAGCCCTTCCAATTGTTCGGAACAACCGGCCCATCAAGAGAGCGCAACAACGGCAGAGCATCTCCGTAAGAGATGGGCAGCACAGGAATCTTCATAAGTATAGTTGCTTCTTTTAAAGTTAAGCGTTTGGCGTCCTTGGTTGCACCGATAAATGGAGTCAGCGGATCGCCGGAATAAATCGGCATATCGGCAACCGATCCGCGCTGTACGCCTTCATCGTTACGATACGCGCCTTTGGGGTAAACGTCTCCGTCAAAGTAACCGTCCTCATGCGGATCGGAATAAATTATGCATCCAACTGCGCCGTGCTCTGCCGCAACTTTAGGTTTAATTCCCCTCCATGAACCGCCGTAACGCGCGATAACAATTTTTCCTTTTACATCTATTCCGTGTTCGGCAAGAACATCATAATCTTTGGGAACGCCGTAATTAACATAAACCAATTCAGCTGTTACATCTCCGTCGGCAGAATAAGCGTTGTATGTAGGCAATTGCTCGTTCGTTTCACCGGAAGTTGAATCTTCTCTTAGCGGCGGTTCTTTAAGAGCGGCTGTAAATTTTTCCGGAGAAATCATTTCAAGCTTGCGGAGTTTAGGCGTGGGAAACAAAACATAAAATGTTTCAATATTTGTATCGAAGCCCCATGATTTAAATTGCGAGGCAATATATTCCGCGTTGCTTTTATCCCAGGGTGAGCCGACATGATGAGGATGCGCGCTTAATAATTTCATCCGCGCTCGCAAGTTTTCCGGGTTAAGCTGTGAATCAAACTTTTTTTCCAGGGAACCAATATCATTCCCGCTTTGAGCAATTGCTATTGAGACAGCAAAAAACATAAATGAAAAAATAATATTGATTCGCTTCATGTAAAGACTCCGATCCTGATTCTTAATGGCATCTAAAAGGTAGATGTTTTGTATTAAAAACGATTATGATGTACTACTGACAACCATTATTATTCTCAGTAAAGTAATCAGCACCGTGTACAAGATAATTGAAATATTCATCGAGTTTATTATTGCTGCTTGTAAAAATATTTATAAGTTTTTGATCGCTGAGTATTTTTATTATAACGTCCTTAGCCCATGAGTGTATATTATTTATTAAATCTAGATCAGGTAAATCAACAAATTTTAGACCATGGACGACTTTGCTTCTTAGTTTGTAACCATCTTTTACATTTTTAAATACCGATATTCTTTTTTCTGCATCGTTGGGATATAAAAACCAAGAGATTCTATTTGACAGCTTGTAAGTAACCTCGCTATTGTCTGTTGTAAATATTCCTTCTAATGCAGTGAATAATTCAATTGTTCTTCTCTCAAAAGTTCCTGAACTAATTGAAGAGTCCCAAAAATGCAAAGCTGTATATATTCTTTGGTTTTTCTTCTTTTCGAAAAACATTTTATTGCAAACTAGAATAATGCTTTCAGCCTTTTTCAGATCTTCTGTGCAAATAAAACTATCTTCCTTTAAGGGTGGGGCTGGTTTGAGTTCTTCATCAGAGAGTGTTCCGCCAACACGTCCATTCTCAATATTTAACATGTATCGAAGAAACAAACTGTTATACTTTACAAGACGCAGAATTGTAGCGAAAAATCGAACCGTACTCCAAATTGTGAACATTTGAGATTGATCAATCCTCTGTTCAACCTCAACTATTATTAAACGCCCAATGTGGTTACAATTTTTTTTCACCCATTCTTGTATCTGTTCTTTAAATAGATAATTTCCTTTTATATAATCATGTATAATATAGCTTTCCAGAAATTTATAAGGTAGCTGAAGAGATACATCAAAATTAGCGTTCTCAATTATGATAAAGGATTTAACTTCTCTATCCATTTTTAAAAAAGTGATTAAGGATACAAACTAAACAATTAAATTATCTTCATTATATCTTCTTTATTGGGAACAACACAGATAAACTCAAACGGTTCGCTGCCTATTGTTTTATAACAATGCGGAACGCCTGCAGGAATAAAAACAACGTCGTCTTTTTTGGCTTCAAAAGTTTTACCGTCGATCACAACTTCGGCTCTTCCGGCAAGAACAATTTGTTCATGCTCTACGGTGTTTGTATGCATCGGCATCGAACCGCCGGCTTCAATTGTAAATTTTCTTAACGCAAAATTCGGTGCTTCTTCCGAACTGATTAAAACCTGCTTTGTAGTTTTTGCTGCGGCCTTAATTTCCTCTTTGGCAACGTCGCTTGCTTTTTTAACGTACATCAAAATATTCCCTTTAATTCTATTCTGAAGATAAAACAAAAGTTTTGACTTTCTCAAACTATAGGTGGAACAGACACATTCAATTTTATGAAAGTTAAATTCAAAACAGTGCATCGTCAGGATTGACTGCCTCCGGTATTCTATTTTGTATGCTTAACGACTATCTCTTCCAATTTCATCAACTTTTCTCTCAACATAGGTTCGGTTATTTCAATCATTTTCTTTTTACCGTTTCGCAAAACATAAATACGCACCCATGTTCCGGTAAGTAATTTCGGCTGCCGAAAGTCACCCGAAATTGAAACCTTGCCGCTAAAAAGATTTCTAAGAGTGTCGTACATTTCTTTGAGTGTGTCGTCTGCGAAAACGGAAAACGTAATAGTCGTATCTCTAAAGTTGAGCCGCGTTATTCTAAAGACTATTTCGTAGGGTTTAGATTTAAGCGTAACATAAAAAACTTTATTTCCTCCGCCATCCCTTTTGAACAATAATTTATCATACTTCACTTGCGGGTTTTTAGCCCAAATGAGCATCGGCAAAAAAATGAGAAGAAAGATTCCCGATAACGCTTTGATCCTTGACTTCGCTTTCATTATAGTTTCTCGTTAATAAGGTTTTTTAGTTCACTGCTAAATTCTTATTGAGCCGCATACTTTCAAACCATGTAACTGCGCCCATGATGCTTGGAACAGCCGACGAGTAATGAGTTCCTCCATCAATAGTAACCAGATCAACATTAGCGCCGCGTGATTTGAATGCATTAAATGCTTCAACGGAATTTTGATACGGAACAAAATCATCGGCGTTCCCATGGAAAAATTTTGTAGGCGCTGAAGGCGTCCAACCGTCTATTAGACTGTTAGCGCTTAAAGCGGAAATAATTTCGGTTTGGTTCCCGGCAAGAAACGAATCGACAAAATCTTTTTTTAGAAGCTTTGTCAAATCTGTTGTCAGCGCGGCATTTATCTGGTTCAAATTTTTCGAGCCGTCGAACAAAGAAGGAATCAAAGACGCATATGGTTCGTTAAACATATCGCCAACTTTATTCCAGCCGTATATATTATTATAAGAAAGAAATATAAACGCAAGGTACCCCGGCTGCGGATAGATTGTATTCTGCAATATTGTTCGCGCAGTTAAATTCAAATCGTAGGGGCCGGCCATAGGCGCAGACGCCGTAATATTAATTAGCCCGCGGTAATTTTTTTCTATTTCTTTCTGCGCAGCCAGCGTTACGTATCCGCCCTCGGAGTAACCGGCTAAAAATACCTGCCCGTTAAGAGTAATCTTTTTGGTTGACGCAACCGATCTACCCGCAAATATAAAATCAATTACTGCATCGGCGGAAGATTTTTCATAAATATACGGATGAAGGATTGTCGATTCGCCGAATCCAAGATAATCGGCTTCGAGAGAATAATACCCGAGCGACGCCGATATCAATCCTTCCAACGCATTGGCCGTAGGGTTTTCCGAAGGCGCATTTACATTTGCCGAAATTGTTCCGTGATGAAGACTCATCAACGATAAATTATTTTTTCCCTTGGGAATAAACACAACTCCCGACGCCTTAACAAGATTGTCTTTGGGATCTAAGGTAACATAAACTACTTTATAAACGTCAACATCATATTGAGTTGTAAACCCGGTCTGTGTGCCGCCGGTAGCTTGGTTTATAAATGTTTGTATCGTCTGCTTGTTATATGTTCCCAGAGATGTAATGCCGAGAACCTGTCCGCGGGATTGCAATGCCGGTTCCACGGGCATATCAATGCTATGGCTATCGCAAGAGACAAAAAGCAAAGGAACGGCTGCTAATAATAGATAGATAATATTTCTCGGGGAAAATCTTGTGTACGGCATATTTATCCTAAATAGTTTGATGTGAAGATTTACATTTATCTCTTAACTATAATCACAAAAGAAAGGTTTCGCAGAAAATTATTTAAATGTTTACCCGGCAACACATTCTATTGAACTTTAGTTTTGGCGGCCAGCCACTCGTATAATCCGCCGGGTAAAAAACCGACTAATCTCGTCAGCCAAACCATCGGCAGCGGAAATTGAACGACTCGCTTTTCCTTTTTGATTCCGGCAAGAATAATCTTTGCGGCTTTCTCCGCCGGCATTAGAAACGGCATCTTAAATTTGTTCTGATCGGTCATAGGCGTCTTTACAAAACCCGGTTTGACCGTAATAACTTTTACATTGTGCGGTTTCAATTCGACGCGGAGCCCCTCAAGATAAATGGACGCGGCGGCTTTACTCGCACAATAAAATCCGCTTCCCGAAAAACCCCGGTTATCGGCAAGACTGGAAACGCCGACAATCATCCCGTTTTTCTTTTCCAAGAAATCCGGGAGAAGTTGTTCAACCCAATATATTATTCCGTAGAGATTTGCGCCGAAAGTGCTTTCCGCGTAACGTGAATCAAAATTCTCAACCGTAACCGTGTGTCCTGCGCCGGCGTTAAGTACGGCAATATCAACAGCGCCGAATTTTTGTTTTGCCAATTTAGAGGCAGCGGCAACTTCTTCTTTCTTGGCGACATCGCATTGGATAGTAAGACATCTATCATCGGCAAGAATGCATTCCTTTTTAAGTTGTTCCAACAATTTCATTCGGCGGGAGACAAGAATTAAATTGCAACTCTCTTTGGAAAGTTCTTTAACGATTGCATTGCCAATTCCAGATGAAGCGCCGGTAACAAGCACAGTCATATTGTCGAAAGTCATAAATGTTCTTTTTTAAAAGTCAATTTACCATCAAATTTAGAAAACTCCTCTTTTCTTTTTTAGATAGCACAAAATTTGTATCTTTTCGAAAAATTTATTGAATCACTTATGAATCCCGAATTTTTAGAGATAGATAACGTATATATAAATGCCGAAGTGGTAGAAACTAATTTTACATGCGATCTTTCGAAATGCAAAGGCGCTTGCTGCACAATGGAAAGCGAATACGGTGCGCCGGTAACCAGGCAAGAAATAGACTCGATAAATAAAATCTTGCCAACCGTGCTTGAGTATCTTCCCGAAGAACACGTAAAAGAAATTGAACGAAACGGATTCTGGATGGAAAAAGATAACGAGTTGATGACAAGAAGTTTAAACAACAGAGCCTGCGTTTTTGTAACTTACGAAGGCGATATTGCAAAATGTGGAATTGAAAGAGCGTATCGCGAAGGCAAGGTAGATTTTATCAAACCTGTTTCTTGTCACCTTTTTCCTATTCGCATTTCAAATTTCGGCGGTCCTGTTTTAAGGTTTGAAAAATATTCCGAATGCTCACCGGCTTTGGAAAAAGGAAATAAAACCGGCATTAAAATAATTGACTTTTGCCGGGAGGCGCTCGAACGACAGTTTGGAAAAAATTTTTTTACTAGAACTAAAGAAGGAATTACCAAGTAAGTATGTTGTCTTTACAGCAAAAATTAGCATTGCAGCAAAAGCTTTCGCCTCAGCAGATACAGTATCAAAAACTGCTTCAGCTTAATACGCTTGCGCTCGAACAGCGAATTAAGACGGAGCTTGAGCTCAACCCGATTCTCGAAGAAACTCTCGACGAAGAATTTGAACTCTCGCAGGAAGAAAACGATAACGACGAGAACGGGGAAGATACTCTTACATCCGAAGAAGAAGACCGCTACGATAGCAAGGACGACGAATTCGATCTTGAAGATTTCATGAACGAAACCGAATCCGAACACGAATTCACACGCTTAAATAAAAGTCAGGATGAAGACAAAGTACAACCGGTTGCTCCGCAGAAGAAATCTTTGCGGGAAAATTTGGTTGAACAGCTCAGAATGCTGAACCTTACGGAAGAGCAAACGATTGTCGGCGAAAACATTATAGGCGGTTTGGATAAGGACGGATACTTTAAAGCCGATTTGGAAAAAATTACTCACGAACTTAAACTCTTTGACCATATTGACATTACTCTTCAAGAAGCCGAAAACATATTAAAGCAAATTCAGCTTCTCGAACCGGTTGGTATTGCGGCAAGAAGTCTGCAGGAATGTTTGCTTGTTCAAATTAGAAACTCGTCATACGACCCGTATTATTCCTACCTTGCGGAAAAAGTTTTATCGGAACACTGGGATGATTTTACAAACAAACGTTTCGATACAATTCAAAAAACGATGAATCTCACCAAAGAAACGCTCCGTTCCACAATCGACCTGATTCAAAAGCTGAATCCCAAACCGGGCGAAGGCAATATCGATTCCGAGGAGATGAACCAGATTACGCCTGATTTCATAATTGAAAAGGTCGAAGACAACTACATAGTTACACTGAACGATAGGAGCGTACCTTCGGTAACCATAAGCAAGACTTACCTCGAGATGCTTGACACCAACAAGCGCAAAAGAAAAATTTCCGAACGGGAGAAAGAAACGCATAAATTTCTCCGCGAGAAGTTCGAATCTGCAAAGTGGTTTATTGCCTCGCTTCATCAGAGAAGAAACACATTGATGAAAATCATGCGATCGATACTCGAAAAGCAATACGAGTTTTTTGAGAACGGCGCGCGTTTTCTTAAACCGATGATATACAAAGATATCGCCGACGAGATAGGAATGGATATTTCCACAATTAGCCGCGTAGTAAACGGCAAGTTTGTCCAGAGCCCGCAAGGAATTCATGAACTCAAATATTTTTTCAGCGAGGGATTGGCAACAGATTCCGGCGATGAAGTTTCGAACAAACACATCAAAGAACTTATAAAAGAAATTTGCGACAACGAACCGAAAAATAATCCTTACAGCGACGACAAGATTGCAAGCATACTCCAGGATAAAGGAATTCACATCGCGCGCCGCACGGTGGCAAAATACAGAGAGGCATTGAAGATACCTGTTGCACGTCTTCGCAAAGAATTATGATCTTCATCGATGTAATTGAAATTGTTTTTCTGTTCGCCTTATTCGCGGCATCTCACACATTTTTGGCTTCAAGAAAAATTAAAAACAGGATTACCCAAAACTTAGGCAATAAGATTGCCTTCTACCGTTTATTCTATAATATATCTTCGCTTTTAATCTTTGCGGCCATTTATTTTATCGCCCCAAAACCGGATATGATTGTTTATGACTTACAATATCCTTTCGATATTATTACATTTGCACTTCAAGTTCTTTCACTTATTGGATTGATATGGGCGGCAAAACCTATTGATATGAAAGAGTTCGCCGGCATTTCGCAGATCGAGCGTTTTATCAAAGGAGATTACAACATAAACGACCTGGATGAAAAGCAGGAGCTGAAAATTACCGGCTCGTTTAAGCTTGTGCGTCACCCTATTTACCTCTTCTCAATTTTGTTTTTAGGACTGCGCCCAACGATGAGTTTGTTTTACCTCGTGATGTTTATATGTCTGGCTGCTTACTTTTATATCGGCTCGGTATATGAGGAAAGAAAATTGGTGGAGGTGTTCGGACACGATTATATAAATTATCAAAAAAGTGTTCCGCGTTTAATTCCAATTAAACTTAAGCGAAAAAGTAAAAGCATAAGTCAGAACGTCAAATAGAAAACTAATTTTAAATTTGGTTCAAGGAGCCAATATATTTACAGACGGAGATTAAGTAATGAAAATTAGATCAACAACAATATTAGGAATTATAAAGGACGGCAGCGCCGCGCTTGGCGGCGACGGCCAGGTTACACTGGGCAATACCGTTATGAAGCACAACTCGATGAAAATCCGAAAACTTCTTAACGGAAAAGTTTTGTGCGGATTTGCGGGTTCCACAGCCGACGCATTCACTCTCCTCGCAAGGTTCGAGGAAAAACTTGAGCAGTACAGCGGAAACGTTTCGCGCGCGGTTGTTGAACTTGCCAAAGACTGGCGAACGGATAAATATCTTCGCCGTCTTGAAGCAATGCTGGCAATTGTTTCCGATGATAAAACTTTTGTTGTTTCCGGCACCGGCGACGTTATTGAACCGGAAGATAACATTGTTGCTATAGGAAGCGGCGGAATGTATGCGCTTGCCGCGGCAAAAATGTTGAAGAAATACAGCGGCCTTTCTGCAAAAGAAATTGTTGAAGAAGCGTTAAAGGTTGCTGCCGATATTTGCATTTACACAAACGAAAAAATTACAGTCGAGGTTATTGAGAAATGAGCAAAAAAAAATCAAATAACGATTTGATGAAAAATCTTACTCCTACACAAATAGTTAAAGAGCTTGATAAATATATTATCGGTCAGAACGAAGCAAAACGCGCTGTAGCTATAGCGCTTAGAAATAGATGGAGACGCCAGCAGGTAGACGAGGCGATGAAAGAAGAAATAATGCCGAATAATATTATTCTTATTGGCCCTACCGGAGTGGGCAAAACAGAAATTGCAAGACGGCTTGCAAAGCTTTCCGGCGCGCCGTTTATAAAGGTCGAAGCTTCGAAGTATACAGAGGTGGGCTACGTTGGTCGCGATGTCGAATCGATGATCCGCGATCTCGCTGAACTTGCAGTCAATATGGTCCGTTCGGAAAAAACTTCTGAGGTTCAGGAAAAAGCAGAACGCATGGCGGAGGAAAGAATTTTAGATCAGCTAATTCCGCCTGTTAAGAAACATCCGGTTCAAGAAGAAGAAACGGACGAGAGTACCGAAAGCGAAGATTTGCGCAATGAAAAGACGCGAGAGTGGATGCGCGAAAAACTCCGCAACGGAGAAATGGACGACCGGCTAATAGAATTTGACACAACCGCGCCCGCTTTCGGAATGCAGGTTCTTGGACCAATGGGAATGGACGATATGACGATGAACCTGCAGGAAATGATGAGCAGTATGATTCCAAAGAAAAAGAAGAAGCGCAAAACTACAATCCGGGAAGCACGTAAACTTCTTGTTCAGGAAGAGGCTGAAAAACTTATCGATATGGAAGCAGTACAGCGAGAGGCGATTCAGCGCGTTCAGGAATCCGGAATAGTTTTTATCGATGAGATCGATAAAATAGCTGGAGCCAAAAGTCAGCAAGGACCCGATGTCTCCCGCGAAGGTGTACAACGCGATCTTCTTCCAATCGTCGAAGGTTCAACGGTAAATACAAAGTACGGTCCGGTAAAAACAGATCATGTTTTGTTCATAGCTTCAGGGGCTTTCCATGTTGCTAAGCCGTCGGATTTAATTCCCGAACTACAGGGCCGGTTCCCGATTCGTGTTGAACTCAAAAGTCTGACGGAACTTGACTTCATAAAAATTCTTACGCTTCCGCAGAATGCGCTGTTAAAGCAGTATTCCGCCCTTTTAAAAACCGAAGGTGTTTCGATTATATTTAATGAAGACGCTATCAAAGAAATTGCAAAAACAGCCGCTGTGGTTAACGATCAAGTTGAAAATATCGGCGCGCGCCGACTTCATACAATATTAACTACTTTGCTGGAAGATATTCTTTTCGATGTGCCAGATACAATGCCGGATGCACAAATTGAAATTGACGGCAATCTTGTTACCGAAAAACTTGATAAGATTGTTAAGAACAGAGACCTAAGCAAATATATTTTATAATTTCATACATGCTCTTACTCAGCAAGGAGTAAGAGCATGTTAAACCATCCAACAATACTTACTCTACTTTCCGGCTAAGTATTTAATGATCATTCTGTTTTCGTCGTCACTCAAGTGTGCTTTCTTGCTCATTTTTTTCATGACGGCACTCCATTCTTCCGCATTATGTTCGTTTCTATCATGAGGGCGGTGACAACCGCTGCATTTTTCATAATAAACTTTTTCTTCGTTACTGGTATAGTTTCTTGCGGCAGAGCATGCAACTATTCCGATAAAGACTAAGTATAAAAAATATTTCATAACTCAACGCTTGCCAAAAGTCGAATTTCATACCGCTCATGCTCGGCAAGATCAAGATTTTTATACGAGGCGGGATTTCCGCTTACCTGCGCTAAAATGCTTAATACAAAATTGATTTCGCCGGTGTCGTATCCAAGGGTTGGGCCGATAAACGTAGAATTATTTTTGAGCCCGTCATAAAATTCCTCGTATTCTCTTGTATGACGTAGTTCTAATCCGGCAAAGAAGTTATTAGTAATTTCATAACCCAATCCAAAAGTAATTTCAAGTTCGGATTCGGTTTCATTTTCTTCCGAATTCTTTTCTACTGCCGAAGCAACATTTAACGCCGAAATAAAATTGTCTATCCGCTTCGACAAAATTAATTTAGGTTCATACTCTGTAAATCCGCTGCCTTTTGTAATTTCGAAATAGACAGCCGGATCTAAAAAATATTCATTCTGATTTGTAAGACGATACCTTAACTCAAGCGACACAGATTCAAAGCTTAACGGTGATGAAGAAAAATTATTGCCGGATGCTTTTAATAAGCTGTAATTAGCGTAAAACGAGGCAGCCAGTCTATTTGTCACTCCGTACTCAAATTCAATTTGCGGCTGCCAGGTTAGGAATGAACCGGATTCCTTTCCAATTCTTGAAGCCTGCCATAGCTCAAGTTCAAGTTCCCTTGCTGCGGGTGTATATGCCAGGTAAGATAATCCGAAATAACGTCTATCGGCTTTCGTTGGGGTTGATAATAAAAGAAAAAAGATAATTGCAAATAAAACAGACTGCATCGACTTGTTATATATTTTATTCATTTATGCTCCATTTTGAAAGTATAATTATTATCTGGACTAAATCTAAATAATGCCATTTAAAGAATCAACTTCTTCCGTTTATAAAAAATCTCTGGCCGGGGTTCGCTTCTTTGATCTATCAAAAGATCGAAAAAAGACTTGATAAAGCGGTGGCGGTTTATTTCTTTTGTGTCCTTTCTATCTAATGTTGGGCTTAATATGAAAAAGATATGTCCGGGCTTTCTTCTCTTGATATTTTTGGTCACGGCAGGTTGCTCGTCTACCGAATCTTCGCTTAGGATAATGAACCTTGAGGCGGCAAAAAATGCAGTTACGGCTTATTACAAATCTGGCGAGTACGACCGCGAATGCTCAAAAATAATTGACGAGGCGGAAAGCTACTTGGACGGAAAGAAAGTTACGGATAAATCTGCCGTGGTTTTCGACGTTGACGATACGGCATTGTCAAACTATGAACAAACAAAGTCAATCGGGTTTGGATACATTTATAAATTGTGGAGCGAATATATTCTCGAAGGCAAAGCTCCCGCTATCAAGGAGACAAAAAAATTTTACGATTATCTTGTTTCCATGAATATTCACGTCATATTTCTTACTGGCCGTACAGAACGATTTCGCGATGCAACGAAAAAAAATTTATTGTACTGCGGTTATACAAAGTTCGATACTTTAATTGTCAGGTCGGATGCCGAAAAAAATATTCCCGCAGCGGAATTTAAGACGATCAAACGCGAGGAATTGACCAAGAAGGGTTACGATATAATTGCCTGCATCGGCGATCAGTGGAGCGATCTTGTAGGAGGCAATACCGGTTACAAAATAAAATTGCCGAATTATCTCTATCTCATCGACTAAGTGCTTCCCGCACGGATAATAATCGGTATTGATTTGTTAGAATTATATCGTTATTCTTCAAACAAATAATTGGCTTCTACAAGAATTACGGAATTGAATGCAACCTGTAAAACTATTTATAATCCCGCTTATAATTTTACTTAGCTTCACCGACTCAATAACTGCCCAATGGATTAAGACGGCTACTATTCCACATGGTCAAATAAGATGTATCGTTTTTAAAGACAGCAGTATTTATACGGGAACTTACGGCGGCGGCATTTTTGTTTCCAAGGATAACGGCGCTTCATGGGACAGCATAAACAACGGGCTTACCAACAAATATATTAAGAGCTTATCAATCAGTGGCTCCAGTATTTTTGCCGGTTCCGACGGCAGAGGAGTTTTCAAATCAACCAATAACGGCGCAACCTGGGATACGATAAACAGCGGCCTCAGAGACAGCGTAATTTTAACTTTATCATTCGATAATATTCTTCTATTTGCCGGTTCGCTAACACATGGAGTTTACAAATCCTCGGACGACGGCAGCACTTGGGCACAATCTAGCAACGGACTAACCAATACCACGATAAATGTTTTAACCGTGATCGATACTAATATTTATGCAGGCACCTGGGGAGGCGGCGTTTTCATTTCCTCCGATAAAGGAAACAGCTGGTCGGGTGTTTATAACGACAGTATGAAGAGCAAATTCATCAGCGGCATTGCTGCAATAGATACAAATCTTTTTGTTGGAACGCTGAACAGCGGCGTTCTTCAAAATTTTCCGAATCAAAAAAAATGGAAAACAAAAAATACCGGATTAACAGCCGCTGCCGTTTACTCCCTGTTGGCAAACAACAAAATTCTTTTTGCCGGAACCGATCAAGGAATATTTGCGATCTTGCAAAATGATTCTACGTGGCAATCCATTAACAGCAACATGCAAGCCGCGGTAATTCGTACAATGGCGGTAAACGGTTCATACTTATATATTGGCACAGATACGGGTATTTTGTATAGAGCACTTTCGGATTTTATTCTCCCGGCTTATGTTGCCGGAAATCAATCGGATCTCCCATCACATTTCCAACTCGATCAAAATTATCCTAACCCGTTTAATCCATCAACAACAATAAGCTACACGGTTAAAGAAGCTGGCCGTGTAACGCTTAAGGTTTACGACATCCTGGGACGTGAGATTCAGACCCTGGTAAACAAAGATTTATCTCCCGGAAGGTACAAGGCCGATTTTAACGCGGCTAATTTGTCAACTGGAGTTTATCTGTACAGAATGCAAACCGAAAAATACGCATCAACCAAAAAGATGATTCTGCTGCGATAGTTTCTAAAATTCCACTATGCCGGAAATAGCCGGTGTATTTTTAAAAGCACGTGAGGCCCTCTCTTGTTTTTTTGCCGTATTAATTTAACTTGCATAAGCGAAAAAAATATTTCCGAATAAATAAATTTCGCAACATGTTTACCTAACGCAATCGATACATAATTAACCGGACAAAGATTATTGCCATTCATTATATAAGGAACAAAACAATGCCATCAACAACCGAAAACTTAAAAGAAGCTTTTGCCGGGGAAAGTCAGGCAAACCAAAAGTATAGGGCATTCGCAAAAAAAGCAGAGAGAGATGGGTTTCCGAATATCGCAAAGTTATTTTTAACTGCAGCCGAAGCGGAACGGATTCATGCCGAAGGACATTTAACAGCTCTTGAAGGAATTGGTTCTACGGTTGAAAACTTGAAAGCTGCTATTGCCGGAGAAACATATGAGTTTACGGAAATGTATCCGCCTATGCTCGATAAGGCCGAAACAGAAAATCACAAAGCCAGAAGAATGTTCGGGTACGCAGTTAAGGCGGAAGAAGTACATGCTCAATTATATAAGCTTGCTCTTGAAGCGGCTGAATCCGGAAAAGATTTGGACGTAAGCGAAATATATCTTTGCCCTGTTTGCGGGCATATTGAGTTTGGAAAACCGGAGAAGAATTGCCCGATCTGCGGAACTGTTGCCGCCAAATATGTAAAAGTATAATTGAAAGATTAACCTTGTGCGGAGATGTTCGGATGTCAACAATTACCGTTGTCGATAATGAATTTATAACTCTCTGGTATCACCCGGAAGATAAAATTGTTCATCACAGATTTCATAAAAAGACAATTTATGGAGAACATCTCCGCAACGCTTTTAGCAAAGGAGTCGATCTTCTAAAAGAAAACAACGCTAAGAAATGGTTATCCGACGACAGAGAAAATATTATTTTTACGGAGGAAGATACAGAATGGTTTTTGAAGGATTGGTTTCCCCGGGCTGTTGAATCCGGCTGGCAATTCTGGGCGCTTGTACAGCCGCAACAAATTATCGGCAAAATAAATCTGGAGCAGTTCACAAACGATTATTCAAAAAAAGGTATAATGATAAAACTTTTCGACAACCTGGATAGCGCAAAAGAATGGTTAACATGCATTGAATAACTGCCGATTAATATTTCGATCCCCAACATTCTAATTTACAACTTACGCGCACAATATTTTATTTTTGATTCCATTATATTCATAACGGAGAGACTGATTGAAAAATTTGATTTACACAACGCGGTTACTCTTAAGTCTAACGACTATATTTTTAATATCATTCGATGCGCACGCGCAGTCTCCCATTCCGCCGGCCGCAACGCTTGAGCTGATTGCCTCGGGAATTCAACAGCCGGAGGGCCCGGTGTGGGTAGATAGTGTTGGATTACTTTTTTCCGATATACGCGGTAATAAGATTTATAAATGGACCGCCGATAAGGGGAAAGAAATTTTTTTAAGTCCTTCTGATAGTTCGAACGGCTTAACGCTTGATCTGAAAGGAAGATTAATATTAACGCAAATGGGTAAACGGCGCGTATCTCGGCAGGAGGCCGACGAAACAATTACTCCCATAGCGGTAACCTATAACGGTAAAAAGTTTAACAGTCCAAACGATCTTGTAGTCAAATCCGACGGATCAATTTTCTTCACGGATCCGGATTTTAATATTCCGACAGGTCAGCATTCCGAACTTGGGTTCCGGGGAATTTATAGAATTTCCCCTTCCGGCAATATCCGGCTTCTGGATAGTGCCTTTGATAAACCAAACGGAATCTGTTTTTCTCCTGATGAAAAAAAATTATACGTAAACGAATCTCCAAAGGGTGAAATATACGTTTGGGATATAATTAACGACTCAACAATTTCCAATAAGAAGTTATTTAACAAGGTTTCTCCTTACGCAGACGGAATGAAGGTTGACCCGGCAGGAAATTTATACTGCACCGGTTCCGGCGGTGTTTGGATTTTTTCTCCTGAAGGAAAATACCTGGATAAGATTGTAATTCAAAACCAGTCGCCCTCAAACTGCGCGTGGGGGGACAGCGATAGAAAAACTTTGTATATCACTTCGGGAAGTTCGGTATACAGAATTCGCCTGGCGCCTACAACCGGAGTTGACAAAAGAAGCGGAAGCAGCATTCCCGAATCAATTAAACTTTTTCAGAATTATCCCAATCCGTTTAATCCTTCCACAACAATTAGCTGGCAGCAGCGTGAAAGGAATTTTGTTAACCTGAAAGTTTACGATTCGCTTGGCTGCATGGTTGCTACGCTGTTAAACGAGTACCGAGAAGCAGGCATACATAACTCTGGATTCAATACGGATAACTATTCCCTTCCCTCCGGAATTTATTATTATCGGTTAACTGTTGGAAATTTTTCTCAGACCAGGAAGATGATTCTTTTAAAGTAGGAATTGCGCGATTACAAAGAATAAACAATTTCCTTCAGGACGGTAGGCCACCATCCTTTAATGCCCCATTCATCGCCGATGCGTATGCCGATTGCATTACTACGGGGACTGATATAAAGTATCTGTCCGAGTATGCCCATCGCAAAGTAATCGAAATAATTTTCGTCGACCTTATAACCCCACCAAAAATTTTTGTACGCGGCTTTGCCGGTTTTAAACCAATTACCCCATGATTTGTTATCGTAGTAGCTAAAGTATTCTTTTGATCTATCGGACGATGTAAAATCAATTGAGTCTTCAATCCATTGGGGAAGGACGAGCTGGCGCCCGTTTAATTTTCCTTTATTCAAAAGCAACCGCCCGAATTTTGCGAGATCGATCGGAGTACATACTAACC
>DAIEQA010000105.1:0-8575 GCA_027348115.1 Ignavibacteriales bacterium | reverse complement strand
ATCTCAAACCAAACGGATATTGTCAATCAGGCCGATAATATGGTCTCGCCGCCAATTACCAACCGCGCGCGTGAAGTTTCGAGAAATAGTTTTGCGACGGATTTTTCTTATCGACCCGAACAAAATATTGAAGTAGGATTTAAAATTGAATCCGCTAAAAGCATCGACGATCACCCCTCGGTGCCGGTTACAGTTAACATGAATTCTCAAACTTTGCGGCTGACTTTTTCATTGCAGAATACAGGTAGATTGAGATTAGAATTTGAGCGTACAGAGCTAACGGCTTCGTCAAGTTCCTACAATATTCCTTTTGAAATAACGCGCGGAAATGTAATCGGAAAAAACTATTTTTGGAGAGCATTTTTCGATTACCGGATTAACAGCTTTATACAAACATCAATAAGTTACGATGCTCGCATGCAGGGAAGCAGCAGGATAATTCAAACAATGCGCGCTGAGGCAAAAGCATATTTTTAATTTCGTAGTAAAATATTTTTCACTCTAAAATAATTTCTACTATCCTTATGGGTCTAAAAGCTGAATTGATTGAAGCGCATATATTTAGAATGATGGGAAACGAAATCGAGTTCCTGCTGCTGAAGCGCGCCGAAAGTGAAATTTACCCTGGACTCTGGCAAATGGTAACAGGCGCCGTTAATAGAAATAATGAAATAGCTTTTGAAACTGCCTTGCGCGAAATAGAAGAAGAAACCGGCTTACTGCCTTTAAAGTTTTGGGTGGTGCCGAATGTAAATTCTTTTTACTGGCCGGAGAAAGATTCGATTTACCAAATACCGGTTTTTGCAGCACTTGTTGAATCGGCCTGCAATGTGACTATTTCCGAAGAGCATAGCGATTATAAATGGGTGAAAAAGGAAGAAGCTTTAAAATTACTCGCTTGGCCCGGACAAAGAAAATCTGTGGAAATTATTTACGATTACTTTTTAACTCAACAGAGTTTTTTAAAGTTTGTCGAGATTAATATTCAAAACAAGAAAAATTAGATAGTAATTTTTTTATATTTCTTTCAACCATTTTAATTAGATGAGGTAAAATTGGGACTTCTTATTGTAGGATCCATCGGACTTGACGATATTGAAACGCCGTTTGATAAAATTCAAAACGCTCTCGGCGGTTCAACAACATATATTTCTTTAGCTGCAAGTTACTTCAGCGGACCGGTTTGTATTGTCGGCGTAGTTGGAGATGATTTTTCTAAAGAGCACATTAAGATGCTTGAGAATCATAATATTGATCTTGAAGGATTGCAGATTGTGCCGAACGCAAAAACGTTTCGCTATGGGTGCAAATATCATTATGATCTCAATGTTCGGGATTCGTTATTTACGGAACTAAACGTTTTCGAAAAATTCAATCCCATCATTCCGGAAAAAGAAAAAAAGAGCCAGGTAGTTGTGCTTGGCAATATAGCTCCCCAGCTTCAGCTGCATGTACTGGATCAACTGGAAAATCCCCGCTTTGTAGTTTGCGATACAATGAATTTTTGGATTGAAAGAACCAAGGAAGATTTGTTAAAAGTTCTTAAACGTGTTAATGTTTTGATCATAAACGATTCCGAAGCACGGCTCTTGTCCAAAGAACCGAATCTTATTAAAGCAGCTAAAATAATTTCGGATATGGGTCCAAAATATTTGATCATTAAAAAGGGCGAACACGGAGCTCTTCTTTTCGGAGAGAACACCGTGTTTTCGGCTCCTGCTTACCCAATGGAAAATATTTACGATCCCACGGGAGCCGGCGATGCTTTTGCAGGCGGGTTTACCGGTTATCTTCACAAGAACATGGAATTTTCTTTCGAGAATTTAAAACGCGCAGTCATTTACGGAAGTATTATGGCCTCGTTCTGTGTGGAAAAATTCAGCACCAAGGGATTGGAAGATTTAAGTTTCCTGGAAATACATAATCGATTCATCGAATTCAGAGAACTTTCCAGTTTTAGTTAATATGAAAAAAATACGCGCCGTTGAACTGAAGGACGGTCTGTTGCACTTAATCGATCAGACTAAAATTCCATTAGCTGAAGAAATAATAATAACAGACGACTATGAGCGGATTGCTGCTGCCATTGAGCGCCTGGAAGTCCGAGGCGCTCCGGCTATTGGAGTTGCAGCCGCTTACGGATTAGCGCTGGCGGTTAAAAATGTTGCCTCTGAAAAAAAAGATAAAGTTTTCCAAACTGCTTATGAAAGATTGGCTTCTACTCGCCCAACCGCTGTAAATCTTTTTTATGGTTTGAACGAAATCAAAAAAGTTTATGAAAAATATCATGGCCGAAACAACATCTATGAAAAATTAATTGAACGAGCTTTAGAAGTTCATGACGATGATATAAAATTATGCGATTCAATTGCTGTTAACGGACTTTCAATATTTAAAAAGAAAAGCAGGGTGCTTACGCACTGCAATGCCGGGGCTCTTGCTACCGGCGGCGACGGCACGGCGGTAAATGTTATTCGTTATGCCTACGAAAAAGGTATGGTTGATTTTGTTTACGCAGATGAAACGCGACCTCTTCTTCAAGGTTCCAGGTTGACCGCATGGGAATTAGACCAGTATCAAATTCCGTTTTCCATTAATACCGATTCGACCGCAGCATTTCTAATGCAGCAAGGACTTGTAGACCTTGTTGTTGTTGGTGCAGACAGGATTGCCGTAAACGGAGACGCAGCAAATAAAATAGGAACTTACAACCTTGCCGTTCTTTGCAAGCATCACGATATTCCGTTTTATATTGCCGCTCCGAGCACAACGATTGATGCCGATTGTAATCATGGCAGAGAAATTAAAATTGAAGAACGCAACAAGAGAGAATTAACACACATTGGCGATCATCCATTCACGCTTGACTCTTTCCCGGCTTACTGCCCGGCATTCGATGTTACTCCCAACGAACTTATTAAAGCGATCATAACAGAAAAGAAAGTTTTCGAACAACCGTTCGATTTTTCAAATGTCTGAGATAATTAAAACACAAGCAATTGTACTTCGCAAAATAGACTACGGCGAGACAAGTAAAATTGCCCAGTTCTACACGGAGGATTTTGGAAAGATATCCGCCATCATAAAAGGCGCAAGATCGCCCAAATCGAAAACAGGTATGATGATCGACACGATGAATCTTCTTCAGATTGTTCTTTATAAAAAAGAGACGAGGGAAGTTCAGGTTGTAAGCGATGTTGATCTGGTTAAACATTTTTCCAAAATACGCGACGACTACGAAAAATATAATTTCGGTTTGGCGGTATTAGAATTGCTTTCAGTCCTCACGCTTGAAAACGAACACAATAATAAATTATTCGAAGGTACCGCAAAAATTCTTGCGCTTATGGATGACGATAAGGCCGACGCAAAATTTTTATTCGCAAAATATTTTCTGTTCTTCCTTAAGGAAATAGGTTACGAATTTCAGACGGGCAGATGCGGCATTTGCGGTAAAGGTTTGGCTGAAGAAAAAAAAGCTTTGTACAATTACGAATCGGGATTAATGTGCGCGGATTGCGGGACGGAGAGATTAACAAATTTTAATTTGACGGAGGAACTTTTCAATCTTCTGCTTTGTCTAACTTCCAAAAATAACATTGTTCATTACACACAAAATAGTCTGGACTATATAATTAAGATGCTTGAGAAGTTCTTAATGTATAATGTACATGAGTTCAAAGGAATAAAATCAATAAAAATATGATTAGGAGGAAAAAATAAATGCGCAGGAAGAATTTAGTCGGAACATTAGCTCTAGTATTTATCGGAATTGTTTTCGGCGCCGTTCTCGTTTCGGGTTTTGGATGGGTACGTCCAAGCTATGCGGATGTTAAGATTGGAGCCGATAGACCTCCGGTAGAACAATTGAATGCGGACGCCTCGGCGTTTAACAATGCTTTTGTTCAAGTCGCAGAAAAGGTTACACCTTCCATAGTTCAAATCACGGTTGTTACAACCGTTAAAAATAAAATTCCCGATGGTTTCCAATTCTTTTTCCCGTTCCGGGATGATGTTCCAAAAGAAGAACAGGGAGGAGGAAGCGGTATAATAATTTCGGATGACGGTTACATACTTACAAATAATCACGTCGTGGAAAACGCAAAAGATGTTTCCGTTACTCTTCACGATAAACGCGAATACGACGCTAAAGTTGTTGGAACCGATCCTACAACGGACTTAGCTGTAATAAAAATTGATGCGAAGAATTTACCCGCCGCTTACTTAGGCGATTCGGATAATATTAAAGTTGGCCAATGGGTAATGGCTATCGGCAATCCGCTGTCGCTTACGTCAACAGTTACTGCGGGTATCATCAGCGCTACGAGCCGGCAAATAGGAATGAAGCGCGATCAATATTCGGTTGAGAATTTTATCCAAACCGATGCAGTTATAAATCCGGGTAACAGCGGCGGCGCGCTTGTGGATTTAAACGGCGCCGTGATTGGAATAAATTCCGCGATTGCTACAAACGGTTTTTCTCAGACATACATCGGCTACGGATTTGCTATTCCTATTAATCTTGCAAAGACGGTATCAAAGGAATTAATTGCGACCGGTAAAGTAAGCCGCGGATATATTGGCGTTCAAATTAGCGGAGTTGATGCCGCAACTGCAAAAGCTGTAGGCCTTGATGAACCGAAAGGAGTTTTAGTTCAGAAAGTTCAATCGGACGGAGCTGCCGCAAAAGAAGATATCAAAGAAGGCGACATCATTCTTACCATTGACGGAAAGAGTGTTAATGAGCCGAACGAACTTCAATCGTATGTTGCAACAAAACGTGCCGGAGAATCTGTTAAACTGGAAATATTCCGCGACGGCAAGAAGCTGGAAAGAAGCGTAACGCTGAAATCGCGCAGCGGCGACGAAGGTAAAGTTGTGAACACCTCAGAAAAATTAGGTAAAGGAAAAGATGTTGACTCGAGAGAGGTTTCGTTAAAGGATCTCGGCATGAGCGTAAGGAATATGTCCGACGACGAACTCTCTAAGTACGACGTTAAGAACGGCGTAATGGTTTCTGATGTTACGGATTACGGCAAAGCGTTTGATCAGAGAATCTTTAAGAATTATGTTATTGTCGCAGTAGATAGAAAGCCGGTTTCCTCGGTTTCAGAATTCCAATCCATTATAGACAAAAAGAAAGGGCAGGCAGTTCTGTTAAAGATTGTCGATCCGCAGGGCAACTCGGCATTAATTGGTTTAGATATTCCTCGTTAGTGCTCATTCATAGATACACTCCTAAAAAAAGCGTCCAAAGTTTCGGGCGCTTTTTTTATATTTGCGGCGAATTAAAAGCGAACTAATATGATTAATTACGTAACATCCGGCGAATCACACGGAAAAGGTTTAACCAGCATTGTCACTGGTTTCCCATCGAATCTTTTTATCTCTACCGAATATATAAATCATCATCTTCAGCGACGACAGTTTGGCTACGGACGTGGTCTGCGTATGAAAATTGAAACCGACACTTGCGAAGTATTTTCGGGATTGCGCTTCGGCAAGACACTCGGTTCGCCAATTACGATTTTTATCCGGAATAGAGATTGGGAAAACTGGACCGATAAAATGAGTTCGGATGAAACCGAAAATAAAGAAGTCCAAATTGAGAAGATAACAATTCCTCGACCGGGTCACGCCGATTTGGTGGGCACACTAAAATATAATTTCAACGACATCAGGAATTCTATTGAACGCTCAAGCGCGCGAGAAACTGCGGCTCGCGTTGCTGCCTGTTCCGTTGCAAGAAAATTTTTAAGCGAATTTGGAATTGAAGTAGGAAGTTTTGTTGAAAGCATAGGCGGAATTTATTCGCATGAGAAATTTGGTAAGCAGCTTCTGGAAGGGAAATTTCCTAAAAATTTTTCTGCCGATAAGTTAAATAACCTTTCCGATAAGAGCAGCGTCCGTGTTCTCAATAATTCGCACGAGCAGAAAATTATTAATAAAATAAAACAGGCCAAGAAGAAAGGCGATACATTAGGCGGAACGTTTTACGTTGTAGCTACTGGCATTCCTGTAGGACTTGGAAGTTTTATGAACTACGATTCCCGGTTGGATGCCGAACTTGCAAAAGCAATAATATCTATCCAGGCGGTTAAAGGCGTGGAAATCGGTGATGCATTTGAGAACGCCGAAAAATTCGGCTCGGCAGTTCACGATGAAATTATTTTAAAGGGCGAAGAGTTCTCAAGAAAGACAAACCGTTCCGGCGGAATAGAAGGCAGTATTAGTACCGGATTGCCGATAATAATCCGCGGAGCTATGAAACCGATTTCAACTTTAATGTCGCCAATACAATCTGTTGACTTTGCCAGCATGAAAAGCGTCGAGGCAAGAAGGGAAAGAAGCGATTTTGTTGCGGTCCCCGCTTGCGCTGTGATTGCAGAATCGATGACGGCCTGGGTGATTGCAAAATTTTTCCTCGAGAAATTCGGCGGCGATTCAATGGAAGAAACGAGAGATAACTTTAGCGCTTATATAAAAAATAATTTTTCGCGATTAAAGAAAAATTTCTACAGGAAGTAAATGCTAAAATTGCAGAGATTTGTCTTTAATCCATTTTATGAAAACACTTACTTGATTTGGGATGGTAAGTCGAAGGATACGGCAATAATCGATCCCGGCTGCTACAACGACAGCGAAAGACGAGCAGTTGATGACTTTATAGATGAATACGGACTAAACCTGAAATATGCAGTTAATACACATTGTCACATCGACCATATCTTCGGCAATGCTTATTTCAAATCGAAATATAATTGCGAGCTTCTTGTACCGGCTGACGACGCATTTCTGCTTGAAGTAATGATAAACGCTGCTAAAGAATATCAAGTTGAATTTACTCCTTCGCCTAAACCCGATCGTTTGCTGCACGACGGCGATTCATTAAATCTTGGAACATCAACCGGAAAATTTATTTTAACCGCAGGACATTCACCCGGTGAAGTTTGCCTTTATTTTGAACAAGAAAAAATTTGTTTTACCGGTGATGTGCTTTTTAAGCAAAGTATTGGCAGAACGGATTTATGGGGCGGCAGCACAGCAGCGCTGATGTGTTCTATTAGTACTAAGTTATTAACTCTTCCGGATGACGTTGTAATCTACCCGGGACACGAATCTAGCAGTACAATCGGTTACGAAAAAAAGTTTAACCCGTTTTTACAATGATCCGCTGTTGATTTAACGGGCGGCAATAGATATATTAATTCAGGTTTTCTACACAAACAGAACAAAGTAATGCAGAAAAAAGAGTTCATAGGATCGTTGAGATTTCTCGCTGTATTAATCTTCGTTTACGTTGTCCTTTTCGAATTCATTCTGCCGGTAAATAAATACCTTCCTAAACCATCGCTTTTGTATGAATCAATAACACATATCTGGCAGGATTACTCTTTGCTTTATGCTATCAGCATTTCGACATCAATGGTAATTGTTTCTTTGCTTGCCGGTTATTTTTCATCCTATATAAATGCAGCGTCTATTTTCAAAACAGCAGAAAGAAATATCGGCGTTGTAAATGCTTTAAAGATTTTTTTGTATGTGCCTGTAATATTTTGCGTGGCGCTTTTTAGCTTTTGGTTCTCCGAATATTATTTCGCCGAGTTTCTGTTTGTATTATTAGTCTCTGTGGTTTTGAGCTACTCTGCTTTATTCAGATGCACGTTAAAGGTACACAGCGCTTACGTTGACGTCGCAAAAAATCTTGGACTTACGCCGACCGATGTCTATCAGAAAGTATATTGGAAAAGCTCACAGCCCTTATTTACTAATGAATACTTTTCTATTCATCGCTTGATGTGGGGAGCAGTACTGGTTTTTGAATTTGTAGTCAATGCTCACGGAATTGGTCATGTTATGCGGTTGGTTTTAGAATACCGAGACTTTACAGCGTTGATTAATATTGCTCTGATGATTTCTGTTCTGGTTTTTATCGGCGATTCTATAATCCGTTTTATTCGGCATAAATTTATAACATGGATTGACTGAAAATGATTGAGATAAAAAATATATCGAAAGAATTGTTCGGTGAATCTGGTTTAAAGAGATATGAATTAAAAAATATATCGTTCCCTATTCAGCCAGGTAAAATAACTTCGATACTCGGATCATCGGGATCTGGTAAAACTACTTTACTAAAATTAATTGCTTCGCTCGGATTGCCTTCCGGTGGGCAAATTATTAATGCTTCCGGAAAAAAAATAATTTATATCCCGACTGAACCGTCTTCGTTTCCCTGGCTTAGCGTTAAGGAAAATATTTCATTTGGATTAAGTAAATGTTCGGATGGAGAAATTAATCGGCTTCTCGGCTTGGTAGGTCTTGACGGCTACTCAAGTTTTTATCCAAACAATAAAAGTTTGGGCTTTCGATTTCGAATCTCTTTGGCGCGTTCATTAGCTCACAATCATGCTCTTATCCTGCTTGATAATCCATTTTGTAAAATGGATGCTCTAACAAGAAACGAAATTTATAATCTCATTGCTGCTATCAACTCTAACGAATCTATCACGTTTATTCTTGCAACATCGAATGTTCACGAAGCAGTGTTGCTCTCCGATCATGTTTATCTTCT
>DAIEQA010000101.1:0-4786 GCA_027348115.1 Ignavibacteriales bacterium | reverse complement strand
TTCAATAGTAACAGATAAATTTTTCCACTCGCCCCGGTTATAAATTCTGTAAAGCGCATAGAGAATTTCGCCGGATGAAACCGAATCTTTGCCGGCAAACCGTCTTACAAAATCGGCGGTGTGAATTCCCGAACCCGCAGCGGGAAGAAGATTCTTAAAATATTCCTTTGAGCCCGAAAGAGCAGATTCGATTTTTTCTTCGAGATATTTTTTAATTTTTTGCGCAATTGGTTTTGCGGCATCGTAGCCGCTTTGTATTACTTTGGTTAGATCGGAAAAGTCGGAATTTTTTTTCGAATCCAGGTTTGGCGTAATTATATAGTCTGCATTTTTCAACTGCTGGTTATTAAGAATATTCATCGGTATGCTTACAATCTGGTCGGCAATTGTCCATGGATAAACAAGTTCGTTCTGGTTGTACAAAGGACTAACGCAGTTCACGGCAATAACAATGTCTGCGCCGAGTTGCCTGGTTTCTTTTACTGGTATGTTGGCTACTAATCCCCCGTCAACCAGCATCAAGGAATCGTCCTTTACCGGCGGAAGAACAAACGACACGCTCGAACTTGCCCGCATGGCCATTCCAAGCTGCCCCTTGTCGATTATAACTTCTTTGCCCGTTACCAAATCCGTGCTGATTGCCCTAAACTTGTATTTGTAGTGATCGAAAGAATTATAAGATTGAATAGGCGCGTTAATTGCGACAAGATTTAAAAAGTTTGCCGCCCGTTGACCCGAACTTATCGAGGTTGGAAGAATCGGTTTTAGTCCGTCCATTCTTAAAGAAAGAATAGCCCGGTCTTCGCTTATTTTTTGATCTACGAAAAGTTCTTTTCTTGAGGATTGCTGCGGCGAGAAGAATTCATCCCACTGTGTTGTTCTCATTATCGAATCAAGTTCGGTTAGATTGTAACCCGCAGAATAAAGCCCGCCTACGACACTTCCCATACTTGTTCCTACAATTATGTCTATCGGGATTTTTTCTTCTTCAAATGCTTTTAAAACCCCCAGCTGGGAAATTGATCTGGCGCCTCCGCCGCTTAATGCCAGACCAATCTTGGGAAAGTTCGCGGGTATTTTTTCCTTTAACCCGAACGGAAGCGGCTTGTTTTTTAGATCGAGTTTAAGCGTGGTAATTTTTTGCGCGGCAACAGGGGAAATAAAAATAATCGAGCATAAAAACAATTTGGATATTGTTTTAAACATTTTTGATTCGTTTATGTTACCGCGCTAATAAAATTGTTGACCGGAATTAATTTTATTTTCTTTTTCCGGCTGCTTTTTTCTGTTCCTGCGCCTGCTTTTCTGCGGCCGCCATCATTCGGGCCATAAAACCCTGTTTCTTTTTCGGATTAGCCACCGGCACAAGCTCTATGTTATCGTGTCTGTGATTAACGTAATATTGTTGACCTATTGAAAACAAGTTGAACATGAAATAGTAGAGATTTAATCCCGATGGAAATCCCATGAACATAAGAGTCATCATTATAGGCATAATGTATATCATAGCTTTCTGGGAAGGATCTTTTATGCTCATCTTCTGCTGTATGAACATCGTAGTACCCATTAGCAATGCGAGTCCGCTTATAACATCAATATTGAAAAGAGGAATTTTAAACGGCAGTCTGAATATCACATCCGGCGAAGAAAGGTTTTTAATCCATAATATAAACGGCTGCTGTCGTATTTCGATAGCCACATTAAACAAACTCCACAACGCAATAAGTATAGGCATCTGAAGCAGCATTGGCAAACAGCCGCCCATCGGGTTAATTCCGTAAGTGGAGTAAAGCTTCATTGTTTCCTGCTGAACCTTTTGCGGGTTGTCTTTATATTTTGCTTTTATCTCTGTTATCTTGGGCTGAAGCATCTGCATCTTTTTCATCGACTTCATGCTTTGGCGCGTGAAAGGATGAAGAGCAAACTTTATTATTATGGTGAAAACGATTATCAACAGCCCCCAGTTGGAAATAAACATGTGCAGAAACCGCAAGAGAGGAAGCATTATGTATTCCGAAATAGGCCTGATAATAAATTTCAGACCGAAGAAACTTCCGAATTCGAAAATTGCCTGGAAGTTTCTGTTGTAATCTTTCAGCTCGTAATAATCTACCGGGCCAAGATAAAGGGTAAAGGAATCCTTCTGAACCTTCTGGTTTTTAAGCGGAATTTTCAAACTTGCGCTGTAAAACTCGCGCTCGTCCTCTTTGTTGTCTTTTACAAATGTTCCTTCAAAGGAAGCCCCGCCCTCGCTGCTTGGATTGTTAGGTGCCATTATCACCGCAAAGTATTTATTCTTTATCGCAACGTAGTCAACTTTGCCGTTTACATCCTTGGTAACTTTTTCTCCTGCTTTGGCTTTAATTGTTTCCAGTTCATCGGCAGAGAAAATTGCCGCGTTGGAATTACGCGTTTCGTCGAAGGAATTTTCTTCCACGAAATTTATACCGCTTTGCCATACAACATCGTAGCTGTAACTGCTGATAATATCCTGCATATTATCAAGCTCGATGTTTACTTTGGATGCGTAGTTGTTTCCGTAGAAAACAAAATTCTTGTCGATCTCTTTGCCGTTGTCGCCGGTAAATTTAAAATCGATGGAAAGAGAATCTTTGCCACTTACTTTATAATAATAGTTAGATGCCGGCGTGCTGAAATCGAGATGGGCCGTGTTTACAAGCTTGCCCTCCTTTGTAACAAAAACAATATTGAAGTCGCCGCCGTTCTTTGAAGTGTTGATAAGCTGTACGTGCTGGTTATAAAAGTTGGTATCCTTCGGTGCAATTTCGTTGTGGTACCATGTTTTATATTTTTTTAAGAAATATCTGCGTATACGTGCACCTTTGCTTGTTAACTCCAGTTTAACAAGATCGTTTTCAACTGTAATGATTCTTTCGGGAAGTTGTGTTCCGCCAAGCAAAGCGTCTTCGGCCTGGCTTTTAGTTTCTTCTTTTTGCTGCTGGACTTTTGTTTCTGTTTTTGCCGCTGCAGTATCTTTCGGCGTTACTGCCGTCTTCTCGGCTTTGTTTGTCGGATGCTGCTGGGGTGTTGGTGAATTAAAATACAACCAGACAATAAGAATAAGCCCGATAAGTACAAATGCAATTGATGTGTTTTTATCCATTAAAAATTCCTTGATTAATCTACCGGATCGAATCCGCCTTTGTTAAACGGATTACACCTGAGTATTCGCCAAACTGCTTTAACGCCCCCTTTCATAGCGCCGTACTTTGAAATTGCCTGGACAGCATACTCGGAACAAGTCGGGTAAAATCTGCACGAAGGAGGAAACATAGGCGAAATAAATTTTTGATAAAGTTTAATAATATTTACAAGAATTAGACGCATCACAGTTTTTCTTTAATCTTGCCGAGCAAATCAACAACGTCGCTCAACAGATCGCCAAGAACTATTTTTTTATTGTTGGATTGATTAATCGCGTTTGGCGAGAAAACAACCAGCAATTTTGTTTTTTTTAATTCGACAAGAGATTTTAATTCGTGTTTATTATTACGGAAAGATTCCCGCAACAGCCGTTTAACTCTGTTTCTCCAAACTGCGTTCCCGCTCTTTCTTGAAACAGCAAAAGCTGTCTTTAACACAGCTTCTTCTGTTTCTTTCTGAATTAATACAACGGCTTTGAGTTTATTGGAGAAGGAATATAAAACCTGACCGGAAGAATAAACAGCGTCGAATTCATTTTTACTTTTGATTCTTTCTTTAGATGAAAGACCAAACTGTTTCAATTATTTTTCGTCGCTGACGGTTAATTTTTTTCTGCCTTTAGCTCTGCGTCTCGCAAGTACCTTGCGGCCGTTCTTGGATGCCATTCTTTCACGAAAACCGTGTTTATTTTTTCTCTTTGTCTTGCTTGGCTGAAAAGTACGCTTCATTTTCTACCTTATTTGTTTGAAAGTGTGCAAAATTAAAGATTTTGTAAGTAATAACCAAAGAAACTGCCGTAGATTGGAACAATTATACCTTTAAAACAATAGGGCGGAAACCTCAGTGAACAGCCCAGCCGAGTACCATTCACCGAAATCACCGCCGCCATCGAGAAAGCTTTTGAGGGTTTGTTGCTTTCATAATTGGGTGCTTATGTGCAAGGGTAGATTCAATCGATGTGCCACAACATAAACTATCGTTAGAGTCTTAAAAACCACTTTTCATGATTAGGAAGTGTATCACTTTGAATTCCAATATTGGAATGATGCACCACTGGCTTGGGGGAAAGATGTGATTCACCGAAATGGCATTAACGTTTTAGAAGCGCTACATTTTCTATATGGTAGGTATGAGGAAACATGTCTACCGGTTGAATTTTAATCAATCTATAACCGGCGTCACACAGCATTTTTATATCCCGCGCCTGCGTAGCGGGGTTGCAGCTAATGTAAACAATCTTTTCCGGTTTTATTTCAAGAAGATCCTGGACGGTTTTGGGATTCATTCCGCCGCGCGGCGGATCGGCAATAACAACATCCGGCACGGGAAGATTTTTTTCGCGGATAATCGGCAAGAAAGATTTGTTGAGATCGGCTAAGATAGGCATGAAGTTTTTTATGTTGTTTAATTCGATATTTACCTCGGCGTCTTTAATTGCCGGCTCAACGCTTTCGAATCCGTAAATCTGGTTTACGAACTTTGAGATAAAAATCGGTATTGTTCCGGCGCCCGAATAAAGATCGTACACAACTTCATTTCCGGAGAATTCGGCAAATTCCCTTGCAATACTGTAAAGTTTCTCGGCTTGAACAGAGTTTGTTTGGAAAAAAGAATTTGCGCT
>DAIEQA010000076.1:0-12605 GCA_027348115.1 Ignavibacteriales bacterium | reverse complement strand
CAGACCGGTATCAATCGATGTACGGAAATGATTTGCACCGCGGGTTTCATCTGCCATGTAAAGGTAATACGGACGTACTCTTATCTTAAGCAGTTTAAGGAAAAGGTCTTTCATAGTTTCGGCATCGTCGTTAACGCCGCGCATTAGTACGGCTTGATTGCTGACGGGAATACCCGCATCGGAAAGCATGCCGCATGCCTTTGTGCTTTCGGGTGTTATTTCCCACGGATGATTGAAATGTGTGTTTACGTAGATAGGATGATATTTTTTAATCATCTCAACTAACTTTGGTGTAATTCTATGAGGCAAAACGCACGGCATCTTCGAACCGATGCGTATAATTTCAATATGGGGAATCTGGCGCAGACGCTTCAAGATTTTTTCGAGCATCGCGTCCGTTAGCATTAAAGGATCGCCGCCGGACATAACAACGTCTCTAATCTCTTTGTGCTCTTCGAGATACTTGAAAGCTGATTCAAGCTGCTTCATCGAAATTTTATCTGAGTTGCCTACTTTTCTCTTGCGGGTGCAGAAACGGCAGTACATACCGCATTGGCTTGTGGTTAAGAACAATGCTCTGTCGGGGTACCTATGCGTAATATTCGGTACCGGGCTCATCGCATCTTCCTGAAGAGGATCTTCAAAGCCGTCCATATCTTCGAGCTCAGCTTGATCCGGAACGCATTGTTTCCAGATGGGGTCTCCCGGGTAACGGATAAGACTGAGATAGTACGGATTTATTCTTGCTTGAAAAAATTCGTCCAGACCTTCTGCCACATGCCTGTCGATGCCGAATTTTTCGACAAGCTGATCAACAGAATGAACACTGTCTCTTACCATTTGCTGCCAGAGTTCCATGATAGTTGCCCTTTATATTTTTTGCCCTTATGTTTTTATGTGTTTCCCGAATACAATCAAATCATCGTTGATTGCGTAAAAATCTTTTATCTGGGATACTATTGAGTAATTATTTCTCAAATAAAAATTTCTTGTGGCAGTATAACTATCTTTGGAAGAGGTCTCGGCAAGGACCCATCTTCCTTTATTTTCTTTCACAAAATTTTCCACGTGTTCGAGCAACTGTTTGCCGATACCCTTGTTTTGAATTTTAGGATCGACAACAATCCAGTACAAATCGAACACGCCGTCGGTTAGGGCTCTTTTACCGACGCAGTGATAACCTGCAATCTTTTTATCGTCCACATAAACGAATACATTATAATACTCATGGTTGGGATTGGCTAACGCCTCGTCTATAAGCTCCACGGCAACTTTCTTTTCCTCATCGCTGAAGTTGCTTGTGCTTTTAATTATAGAGACAAGACTCGGCCTGTCTTTAGCCTGCAGCTTGCGTATCATAAGTTATTCTCTTTAATGCAAACGTTGAGATTCTAAAAAGTAATTCGTCGTAAGCAATGCCGCTAGTATTAGCCGACCGAACAAATCCAGCGTCGGGAGAAATATCGGGATTGGGATTTACTTCGATGACGTACGGAACATTTTTACCGTTCAAGCGGATGTCCACGCGCGCGTAGTCGCGGCATTCCATAGCTTCAAACGCTTGACGTGCTATCTTTTCAATTTTTAATTTAAGTTTTTCATCAATCGGGGCCGGGCATCTAGGAACCGTATTCTGATAATAAACACTTTCGGGGGACCATTTGGCTTCGTAAGTAACAATCTTCGGAAGATCATCCGGTAATCCGTCGAAACGAATTTCGGAGATGGGGAGAATTTGATCGCCGAGAATCGCTACGTTTAATTCCCTGCCTTCAATATATTCTTCAATAAGAACTTCCTGCCTGAAGTTTGCAAATAAGTATTCCAATCTTTCTTTCATCGCGGCGTAGTTATTAACAACGGAGAATTCCGAAATTCCAATGCTCGCGTCTTCGCGCGCAAGTTTTAGAATAACCGGGAACTTCAAAAAGAATTTTTTCTCCTTAGGTATCTCGCCGAGTTCTGCAATCATGTGCTTCGGCGTTTTTATACCGTGAGACTGAAGTATTTGTTTCGTTCTGGATTTGATTAGACAATTTCCCAAAGCGATGGGTCCGTTGCCGGTGTATGGAATTCCGAGAAGATCGAACAAGCCGGCAACATAACTTTCGTAATTTGAATTGCCTTCAACCGATTCGACGAAATTGAAAATAAGATCGGGAGAGAAGTTGAGAATTTTCTTCATGGCGGATTTTATATCGCCGTTTACCGGAAGCGTCTCAACGCTCATGTATTTCTTCTCGAGGGATTTTTTAATGTTAAGGATCTGTTTTAAAAATTCCCTTTCCGAAAGATCGACGTTTTCTTTCTCTTCGGTTACGTTTTTGCCCAAGTAATTATCGTAGTACTTACTTGGTTCGTTAAAACAAATAAGAACCTTCTGTTCAAGATTCATAACAGATTGTGTCTCTTAGCCGCTATTAATAAAACTTTGTTGATCATTTCCTCGTAAGAAAGACCGTGAGCCCTTGCCGCTTTTGGAAAGCATGAGTTATCCGCCGGGTCCGGCAGCACACCCGGAACTGGATTAATCTCGATTACACTGGGCTCGCCGTTTTTATCGAGACGGATATCCACCCGGCTCCAATCACGGCACCTTAAAACTTTGTATGTCCGCAGCGCCACGTCCGAAATTTTATCGTAAAGATTTTTGTCTATATCGGCGGGGCAGGAAAATATATTTAAAGGATTGTCTCTTGTATCAACAACCCACTTGGCTTCGTAAGAATAGATCGGTACGAGTTCCTTCGGAAGCTCGTGAAGATTAATCTCGATTATAGGAAGAATTTCCACATCCATGCCGTTGCCCATGATTGCAACTGTAAACTCTCTTCCGGGGAGGAATTCTTCAACTAGGAACGGCTGATTATATGTTCTAAAATTTGCTTCAAGGCGTATGGTCAGTTCGTCTATGTTATTAACAAAAGATGAATTGAAAATACCCTTGCTCGATCCTTCGGCAATAGGTTTAATCATTACCGGAAAGGATAACATAAAGCCGTCGATATCGTCGAGCGATTCAACATATAAAAATTTCGGGGTTGGTATATTATAGTAAGATAAAACTTCCTTTGTACGCGCCTTATCGAGGCAAGTTGTAAGCGTAAGCGGATCGGAACCCGTGTAAGGAATGCGAAGCATATCCAGCATTGCAGGTATCTGCGCTTCACGACTGGCGCCGTTTGCGCATTCGGCAAAGTTGAAAACTATATCCGGCTTTATCTTTTTGAATTTTTCAAATGCGTCTTCGTTCGCTTCTACCATGTGAACGTTATGAAAGAGCTCAAGAGCGTCTTTAATTGAGTTGATTGTCTCGATCGTATCCCACTCTGCATAAGTATCGTTGAAATTTTCGGGAGAATTCGAGTTGAGAGAGAGAGGTTTCTTGTCGGAAAAATTTTTTTCTTCCGGTTTTACATTGTATGTGAGAGCAACACTTAACTTTTTATTTGGTAGATAGGAACTAATAACCATCCTTTTAATTTTTTCTGATGGAAATATAACCATTTAAAAATTTTTTGCAAGAAAATGTTCTCAAAAAATTTTTTTACGTGGAGACAAGCGTCGGAGAAAAATTTCGTCGGTCGCGCAAAAATATTTTTACGCGATGCGCGAGAGATGAATCATACCGGAATAATTTTCCTGAAGATTTTTTTTGATGAGATGATTTGAGGGATTAGAAAGAGTTACATCTTCCGAAATAATTTTAAATGCAGAATCCCGAGCGCTCAGCAAAATGTCGGAGTCCTCGATGATGTTCGCGTATTTAAACTCCGGAATGCCGCTTTGCTGCGTTCCGAAAATATTTCCGGGTCCGCGAAGTTTAAGATCTATCTCGCTAAGGTCGAATCCGCTCGGAAATTTTACCATCGAGTTCAAGCGTATGATGGTTTTATTCTTCTCAATTTGTTCCGGAGAAAGATATTCGAAGTTAAAGTTGAATTGATTCGACTTAACTGCAAGCCCATCTTGCGCGACGAGAATACAATACGCCTGCTTATCGCTGCGTCCCACTCTTCCCCGTAACTGGTGCAGCTGCGAAAGGCCGAAGCGGAATGCGTCGTTTATAACAATTATGTTCGCGTCCGGTATATCGATTCCGACCTCAATTACAGTGGTCGAAACGAGCACGTCGTATTTTTTAGCGGCAAACTCGAACATGATTTGTTCTTTTTCCTGCCACTTCATTCTTCCGTGGATGAGACAAAGCCGCAGATGACTTAGCTGATTGTTTCTCAACTCTTCAAAATATTTTTCGGCGGCTTTAAGCTCCAGCTTTTCGGATTCTTCCACGAGAGGGTAAACTAAAAATGTTTGGTAACCTTCGCTTACTTTTTTTGTTATGAACTGATATATCTCCGGCAGATTGCTTTCTCCGCGCATAATTGTTTTTATCGGCTTCCTGTTTTTAGGCATGCTGTCGATCACGGAAACATCAAGGTCGCCGTATACAGTCATTGTCATTGTTCTAGGTATTGGAGTAGCAGTCATTATTAAAACGTCCGGTTGAATTCCTTTTCGAACAAGTGTTGAACGCTGAACGACACCAAAACGATGTTGTTCATCAATTACTACGAGTCCAAGTTTATTAAACTCTACATTCTCTTCGATAAGAGCGTGCGTCCCGATAACTATATCGGCTTTTCCTTCGCGTATATCGCTCAAAACTTTTTCCCGTTCGGATTTTCTTTGCCCGCCGATTAGTTCACAAACTTTTACTCCGGAAGATTCCACCATGGCGGAAATATTTTTAAAATGCTGGTCGGCTAAAATTTCTGTTGGGGCCATTAAGACCGCCTGGTAACCGTTTTCAATTACGATCAGCATACTGATCAACGCAACTATTGTTTTGCCGCTTCCCACATCTCCTTGAAGCAGACGATTCATCGGCCTAGGACTTTCTAAATCTTTTCTTATCTCGTGAAGCACATGAAGCTGCGCCTCCGTTAATTCAAACGGAAGTCTGCTCAAAAACTCTTTGAGCGGTTTGGTCTTTACCGCGAACGCGATACCGTTGTTGCTTTCTTTATAAAGACGCTTGCGCAGTGCTACCATGCATTCAAAGTAAAACAACTCCTCAAATTTAACCCGATGCTTTGCGATGGATATTGCGGTCGAATCCGGCGGGAAGTGCATGTTGCGCACAGTTTCCGAAATCCCGAGAAGGTTGTGTTCTTTTATAATCTTATCCGGAAGAGATTCTTTTAATTCACCGGCAAATAATTCTACGGCTTGATTAATTATTCTTCGTAAACTTAAATCGCCGAGATTGGTTTCGCGCAGTTCCTTAGGCACGCGGTAGAAAGGAATTATCTTACCGGTGTGTAAAAAATCCGTCGACTCCTTCTCGGCAAGTTTGTCAAAATCCGGGTGAACAAATTGGAGATGGCCGTATTTTGTAAGAACCGGTTTGGCAGAAACGGCAAAATGTTCGCCGGTGCGAAAGACATCTTTAAAATATTTAACGCCGCGGAACCAGACACACTCGAAAAATCCCGTAGCGTCCTTCATCCTTACTTTAAAGATTTGCTTCCTGTTGTAATAATGAATTTCGGTTTCAATTACCTGCCCGATGATAGTTACTTCGCCGGTATACCCTTGAACTAAGTATTGAACAACTCTAATGCTGGTAAGAATTGTTGAGCGGTCGAGATAACGGGTAGGGAAGTAAAAAAGTAAATCGCGGTTTGTATGTATTCCAATCTTGGCAAACGATTCGGCTCTTTTTGGACCGACCGATTTTAAGTACTGAATCGATTTGGAAAGATTATCCTGCAAGAAATAACCAAATTAGTTTTACCTAAAAGAAATATAATAATTTGGGTGAATTAATTTGACGCGTAGAAGAGAATTTAGAAAAAGAAGGAAAATCTACCTTTACGGGAAAAACAATATTGTCGGCTTAAAATTTTTTTAGTTTGGTGTTGAACACTATCGCGTCTCAATAATTTTTTTATGATGAAAAGCTATTTCTGATTACTATAACATGGATTTAAGATTTTAGAGCTTCGTACTTCAGTGTTCCTTATTCTGAATTCTTAATCAATTTTTCCCTGAATTGTAGCACTGCGGGTATGGGAGGACTTGATCCTACTCGTCCTCGGCTTTCATATCGCGGGTCATTAAATCGTAGGTAACCTTTACAGGATCGCGTTCTTCAAAAAGGATTTTGTAAACGGCGCTTGCTATCGGCGTTTCAATTTTATGTTTTAGCGAAAGCTGATGCACCGAGCGGCATGTTTCAACTCCCTCGGCAACCATCTGCATTTTCTTAAGCACATCGGATAATTTTTTGCCTCGCCCAACTTGCTCGCCAACAAATCTGTTTCTGCTGTGATGACTCATGCACGTTACAATCAAATCTCCCATACCGGATAAGCCGGAGAATGTTTCCGGTCTTGCACCTAAAGCAATTCCGAGGCGGCTTATTTCAACAATGCCGCGGGTCATAATTGCCGCTTTTGTATTGTCGCCGAACTTGGCTCCGTCGTTAATGCCTGCAGCAATGGCAATAACATTTTTCAAAGCGCCGCCGTATTCAACTCCCAATATGTCTGTGGATGAGTAGACACGGAAATAAGAAGTAATAAAAGTAGATTGAATAAGTTTAGCTGCGCCAGAATCTTTAGAAGCTGCGACTACTGCTGTGGGAATTTTTCTGCTCACTTCTTCTGCATGACTCGGCCCGGATAGAACGCCGATCTGAGAATTGGAAATGTCTTTCAATTCATCTTTAATAATTTGCGATACAGTCAGCAAGGTGTCCTTTTCAATTCCTTTAGCAACGCTTACAAAAGTTGTGTCGCTGAAATCATATTTCCTTATAGCATGTAATACACTGCGTATGAATTGTGAAGGAATAGCAATTACAATCATATGCTGATCGGCGCAGCTTTCTTCAAGCGAATGTGTAATTGAAATCTTACCCGGAATTTTAATTCCCGGCAAGAAAATTTTGTTTTCGCGGGAACGATGCAGAGTTTTAGCGTACTGGCGCTTATATTCCCAAAGAGTTACATCGTGGCCGTTGTGGTGAAGAAGAATTGCTAAAGTTGTTCCCCAGCCGCCGGCGCCGAGAACGGAAATTTTCATTTACTTAGAATTCTTTTTAACGAATGATATCTTGCGTTCACTGCCTTCTAAAATTCTACCGATATTTGCCCTGTGAGTATAAATAACTAATAGGGCAAGTCCAATGCAAAATGGTAATAGCGTATGATACCCTGGAATATCTACACCAAAAATATTTTCTCTGATAATTAAAATTAACGGTACCGAAATAGCCGCCAATAAAGAACCCAATGAAATGTAACGCGATATTGTTACCGCTAAGACAAAAACTCCGAGGGCAAGTGCCATGTCGACCGTAACAATCATAATTAAAACGCCAAGCCCGGTTGCAATTCCTTTACCGCCTTTGAATCCTGCAAAGATAGTCCAGATATGACCGATTACAGCGGCAACTCCGCAAATGATTTGAACCAATGTGAAGTCGTCGAAAGGGGTGATATTGTTAAACGGAATATGATCGAGGTACATGCGGGCAACTACGATTACCGCTAATGCACCCTTGAGCGCATCGAGTAGAATTGTGATTATACCCCACTTCCAGCCGAGCACACGGAAAACATTTGTTCCGCCGGCATTTCCGCTGCCGTGCTCTCTAATATCTATTCCGCGAACTAATTTACTAACTATTATACTAGTCGGAATTGAACCAACTATATATGAAAGGAATATTACGAAGATCAGATTTAACATAACCTTTTGCCAAATTTTGACCCAAAATTAGAGAAATTGTGTTTTATATACAAGCCGCAGAAAAATGACTAAAACATAAATGATTATCGAAATATTTAACGGAATTGTTAACGTAGGATTTAAATATGTAGAGACGATCCGGCGGATCGTCTCTACTGTTACATATTTTACTTCCCGTGGTAAACAAGGCTGCTTGCGCTTATACCGCTGCCAATTTTATTGGCAAGTATAAAACACTCTTTATTGTTTGCCCAAATACCGGCTAGGTATGGATTGGCGCCAAAGTCTTTTAACAATTCCAATATGCCGTCGGAATAGGTGTATACTTTACCATAATAATCTATTATTATAAATTTATTTTTTACATACTCACTTATTCCAGATACACTTTCTTCGGTGTTAATTATCTTGGACCAAGAATTATTCTCCATCTCCCAAATTCCACCATTGCCGTAAGTCCACAATTTATTTCCTTGGGTTACAAACAATTGACGATCTCCCCACTTGGCATTTTCACCATCTACAAATGAATCAATTTGAACCCACGTATTTCCATCTTTTCTAAAAAAATAATTGCGCGGATTCTTGAAACCTATTGCATAGGTTACATTGTTATAATCTACTATTCCTCGGATCCAGAAATTACCTGTTGATCCTTCGACTATCTGGATTGTGTCTAGCCCCCACTTCGAATTGATATAATGTGCAACTATTCCATTCGACCCGCAAGCCCAGAGATCACTTGAATTCTTACCCCAGATATATTCAAAAGACATTGTCTTAAATGGTAAATCATATTGAGTCCAACTACTCCCGTTGAAATGAATTATTGAACCGACATTATCCGGGAAATATATGCTGCCATATTCAGCCTGTGCCCAGCCCGTTATCCACACATCATTTCCTCCAAACCCGTATACCCATTCGGCACGATATGATAGTTTAATCCCGTTTTTGGTTTTATCCATGTCGGTCCAGCTTTGACCGTCATAATGCATAATCGGATTTCCAGCATCGCCATGACCTACAGCATAAACATCCTTCTCCGAACTTCCCCAGATTGATCCTAATATAGATTGTATCATTGTTGGATCATTGAACCTAAGTGTATCAACGCTCCACACATATTGTTTGGGATCTTTAATTATTTCGGGACCAACAGGATTACTACTGCAAGAGTAAACCAACAGAACCATTATTAATAATATTATTGTTTTCATTGCTAACCTTACTTTGTGTTTATTAAACCTTCGAGGTTTCCAGCTATAAAGACTCGCCGCGATTCAATTTATCGGCAAGCTAAAACCCCGGAGGTTTATATTACTTCCCGTGCCAGAAAAATGATTTTGTCGCATCGAAATAAGAGAAACCTACTGCAAATGCTTCTTGCCCGTCCAACCATACTCCCCATATCAAATCTCCATAATGATAGTTTGGAAGTTCCATTTGTTTTATGTCAGCACCGTTCCAGTGGAACAATCCGTTATAGCTGCATATCAGTATATTATTCTCATCTGTTCCGCTCATGTTAATTGCTCTATAATCCGAAGGCAAAGTTATAATTGTTGACCAACTACTATTATCGTATTCGTAAACATTCGGTAGTATAGAATATAGTTTTCCGAAACCTGAATATAAATTAGTATAACCAAATTTGGGTGTTTCGTTTGCCCAGAATGAATCTATTACTTTCCAATTTTTTATTGTTCCTTTAATAGAATAGTACTGGTTATATATGCCATCGGCTTTTATTAATTGTCCTTGTAAGTACACTTGATCTTTATAAACTGTTACATCTGAAATATTAAATTCCTTACCTGCTGAATTATCCAATACTACTGTATCTTGAATCCAATCTACTCCGTTAAAATGTGCAACCAATCCATCGTACCCGCAAACCCATAAATTATTTGGGCTATCTCCATTAATACCTAATAAGGCTGTTGTATGATCTTTGTAAAAGTTCAATCTATATTGTTTCCAATTAACACCATCAAAACGCGCAATAAGTGGAGTTCTTACTGAACCTACAATATGTTGCGGATCATCAACTACTTGGTCGCCGATTACCCACACATCGTTTTTAGAAAATCCAAAGACTTTGGTCAGATCATACCAATTTAATGACAATTTTTCGTTGAGCTTTATTTCTTCCAATTTAGAGCCATTGTAATGCCACAACTTACCTTCGAGAGGCAAAGAATTATGTCCGCAAAAGTAAACGTCGTTGGGAGAACTGCCCCAGATCGAGCTCATCCTGATTTGAGAAGCATTAGGGTCATCATACTTAATTGTATCCACTGTCCAGGCAAATGTTCTTGGGTCTCTTACCGGTTTTATTTTATTATCTATTTCTGTTGGGTTACTGCATGAAGCAGATATTAAAATCAGAACTAAAAACAGTATTGTTATTATCTTTTTCATTTGCAATTTACTTCCCATGCCAGAAAAATGATTTTGTCGCATCGTAGTATGAATACCCTACGGCAAATGCTTCTTGCCCATCATACCAAACTCCCCATATCAAATCTCCATAATGATAGTTTGGAAGTTCCATTTGTTTTATGTCTGTACCATTCCAGTGGAACAATCCGTTATAGCTGCATATCAGTATATTATTCTCATCTGTTCCGCTTATGTTAATTGCTCTATAATCCGAAGGCAAAGTTATAATTGTTGACCAATTACTATTATCGTATTCGTAAACATTCGGTAGTATAGAATATAGTCTTCCGAAACCTGAATATAAATTAGTATAACCGAATTTGGGTGTTTCGTTTGCCCAAAATGAATCTATTACTTTCCAGTTTTTTATTGTTCCTTTAACAACATAGTTATGATAAATTGCATATGGCTTATTTTCTTGGGCTAGTATATAAACCTCGTTATTATACACTCGGATACTTACCAAATTTAAATCTGTTGGGTCGTCAATTGTAAGTGTATCTTGCTGCCAGCGGCTTCCATCGAAATGAGCAATCCAGCCATTAGCGCCGCTCATCCAAACATTATCCGGTTTATCTCCGTAAACGCTGTACATTGGTGCAGAACCATGATTTGGATTGTAGTCATAAAAATCTAACCTATATTCTTTCCAGTTTGCACCATCGAAATGCACAATCAATGGGGCTTCAACTGTTCCAACAATGTGCCTTGGGTCGGGTACACCTTGACTACCGATAATCCAAACATTATTATTTGAAAATCCATAAACTTTTGTTAAAGAATGTGCTAACAATTGAAGTTTATCGGAAAGATTTATTGCCTCTAATTTTGAACCATCATAATGCCATAAATTACCTTTGCTTGCAGAATTATGACCGCAGAAATAAACATCATTTGGAGAACTTCCCCATACCGAACTCATTCTAATCTGAAAAGCATTAGGGTCATCATACTTAATTGTATCCACAGTCCAAGTAAATGTTCTTGGGTCTCTTACCGGTTTTATTTTATTATCTATTTCGGTTGGACTGCTGCATGATGATATTATTATCAACATCATTGAAATTATGGTTATTATCTTTTTCATATTCACTTTTTGTTTTTTACATTTTAGTTAGCCCGGCTATTTTAATAACCGGGCGTTAATTAAGTTTATAAGTGATACTATTTCATCAGCATAATTTTCTTGGTCTGTACAAAACTGCCTGCGTTAATAACCAAAAAATATACGCCGCTCGCAAGTTTACTTCCGTTAAACTGAATGTTGTAGAATCCTGCATCCTTTTTCTCATTAACCAATACAGCTATTTCATTACCGCGCAGGTCATAGAGTTTTATCTTTACGAATGAGTCTGCGGGCAGTTGATAATTTATAGTTGTAGTTGGATTGAATGGATTAGGATAATTTGTTATAGAGTATTCGGTTGGTAATTCTTTCTCTAATAATTTAACCGAATTTGACCCGGAAGCAACAATAGCTTGCAGACTTTCCTGACCGAAAAATTCTTCGTAATCCGGGTCTGTTGTAATTGCGGGTTGATCCCAGCCGTTATTAGAGGAAGGATTATAAATAGCGCGTACATCATACATTAAAAGATCTACGTACAACTGTGTTATAACATAGTCGTAATCTGTGTAAGATGTTGTATAACGGCTATTGATAGTAGCTTTCAATACCGGGTCACCAAGAACATTATTATGTTTAACCCTGCGCCACACCTGGTAACCGGTTATATCCGGGTCATCAAATGCATCCCATGTTAAATGCACATAGCTGCCGTATTGGGTATAATTAGCTTGTAAATATCTATCCGTATGTACCGGCTTACCTTTTAAGTAACAATAATATATTTGATTGTTGGAACCCGGTGTAACTGTTATAGTTTGAGATGTTGAACTCGTACTCCAATGATCTAAAGTCAATTCGATATAATTACTTGTTCCGGCAACATATTTGTTTTGATCAACTTCGGAAGCTTGAATAGAATACGTTTGCCTAACGGCAGTATCTGCAGGTGAATTATATGTCCGGGAATCAAGGTGTATAATTCCATTTGTGCTGCTTGATCCGTAGCTATTTTTAAAAGTGGCTTTGTATCCAGAGTTAAAATTAGCTTGAGCTTGAAAATTTGTTGGACTTGTAATGCTAAATGCCTCTTCACCTGTGTTTGCATCACCCGTCCAGTTATTATACATTCTTGGAATACCGTCATAAATCTGGTTTAATCCACTCACTGCTGAAACAGTATGTGGAAACTGTATGCTGTACCCCAAAACCTGGACAAAAAAATAGTATAATTTAATGTGGTAAAAAAAGGAGCCACAGAATGTCTAGAACAAGAAAAACATTCAGTAACGAGTTCAAAGCAAAGGTTGCATTGGAAGCAATCAAGGGTTTC
>DAIEQA010000074.1:0-24344 GCA_027348115.1 Ignavibacteriales bacterium | reverse complement strand
TTAGGAATTTTTCTGATTGCAGCAGGTGCTGTAATTATAGCAATAAAATAAACAATTGATTTATTTATGAGATCAACTTTATGTCTGTTCCGAAACTAACTGTAAAATTAAGAATCAAAAATGGAATTCCATTTGCTATTGAAACATTAACCGGACTTCAATTTAGATGCGGAGTATGTGGTAAAGTATTTTGGCAAAGAGAAGAATTGGATAAACACTTATTGCAAGAAACATCCGGCGATTATAAAAAACTTCAATTTCCGGAATTGGATAGAAACATTAGTGTGAGGGCAATTTATACACAGGATATAAGAGATTTAACTAATCCGAAGTATCCGCGGCTGGTAAGAGGCGATAAATTATATACTACGGATTAAAAGAGCTAATGAAATGGATCTAGTTGAGGAAAATGAATTTACGAAAATGAAGCGCGGCTTAAGCTGGGTTGAAGTAAAAGAGAGTTTGAATACAGATGGGTGCCCGGTATGCAATACAATGTCCAGGTCAATTAATAAGTACTTTGAGTTCCTACTCTACGAGTATGCTCTTGACGCTTCGGTTCATAAAAAAACATTAGCTTCGTTTGGAATGTGCAATACACATACTTATCTCTTAAAAGAAGCTGAAGAAAAATTGAAAAGCGACGGGCTGAATATCTCTGTTCTTTACGAAACACTTTTCCAAAAAGAAGAGAAATTGCTTGCAAAAGTTGAAGAAAAAGAATTTGAAGAGAAGAAAAAACTATTTGCCGGTTTCAGAAAACGACGGGACTTTACCGCTTATAAAAAAGAAATTCTAATTGATCTGGTTGGAAAGGGAATTTGCCCGGGATACCAGCATCAAAAAGAAAGTGAATCGTTTTACACTCATGAAATTATACGACTGTGCCGAGACGAAGAATTCAGAAGCAAATTTGAGAGTGATAAAATATTATTATGCAGGCGGCATTTTTTGTTTATTATCAACGAAGCTGAAGAAACACAACCATTGAAATATCTTATTACTGAACAGAAGAAAAAGATACATTTGCTTCATCGGCAGCTTTCTGGATTCATAGAGAAACACGATTATAGATTGAAAAGCGGAGTGACAGACGACGAAAAAAAATCATGGGAAAAGGCGCTTGAATATTTTGGCTCGAAGAAAAACATAAATAGAGACGGTTATAATGATTTGTTAATTCAATAAATACACAACACACTAAAAAAGGAATCAAAATATGAAAATCACAAGTGTTAAAGGAAGAGAAGTGTTGGATTCAAGAGGAAATCCAACCGTTGAGGTTGACTTGACGCTTAACAAAAAGTATTTCGGCAGAGCTATAGTGCCATCAGGCGCAAGCACCGGTGAAAGAGAAGCGGTTGAATTGCGTGATGGCGACAAATCAAAATTCAAAGGCAAAGGCGTATCTAAAGCGGTTGCGAATGTGAATGAGATTATTGCAAAAAATATTGTGGGTAAGACGTTTGATTCTCAGAAAGAAATTGATAAAGCAATGATTAAGCTGGACGGCACACCAAACAAAGGAACCCTCGGAGCGAATGCAATATTGGGTGTGTCGATGGCTTTTGCAAGAGCCGCCGCTGCTTCACAATCAATTCCGTTGTACCGTTATTTATGGGATAGGAAAAAATATGTTTTGCCTGTTCCGTGTATGAACGTTATTAACGGCGGTAAACACGCGGATAACAACGTTGACTTTCAGGAATTTATGATTGCGCCGCACAACGCCACAACTTTCAAAGATTCAATTAGAATGGGTGTTGAAGTTTTTCATACACTGAAAGAAATCTTAAAGAAAAAAGGTTATTCTACCGGAGTTGGTGATGAAGGCGGATTTGCACCAAATTTAAAATCAAATGAAGAAGCAGTTGAATCAATTCTTGAAGGAATCGAAAAAGCCGGTTACAAACCTGGAGTTGATGTTTCTATTTGTCTTGACCCAGCAGCTAGCGAAATGTGGGAAGACGGCAAATACAAATTTTTCAAGTCCGACCAGCATTTAGCGTCTTCCGACGAAATGATTGCAATTTGGAAAAAATGGGCTAATGATTACCCGATTGTTCTACTTGAAGACGGTATGGCAGAAAATGATTGGGATGGCTGGCATAAAGTAACAACCGAACTCGGTAAAAAGATTGAACTTGTTGGTGATGATATATTCTGTACTAATCCCAAAATTTTGAAAGAAGGAATCGAGAAAGGAATAGCTAATTCCATCTTAATAAAATTAAATCAAATTGGAACTGTTACCGAGACACTTGAAACAATAAAACTCGCCTATAAAAATAACTACAATTGTTTTGTTTCTCACCGCAGCGGTGAAACCGAAGATACAACAATTGCTGATTTAACGGTTGCGGTAGGAGCCGGTCATTTAAAAACCGGAAGCGGATGCAGAAGTGAACGCATTGCAAAGTTCAATCAATTGATTCGTATTGAAGAAGAACTTGGAAGCAATTCTACATTTGCCGGATTAAAAACTTTTAAGAACAAATAAAATTAGGGGGAACAAAATTCCCCCTTCCCTAAATAAACAAGCTGATAATTTTGGGAACGTAGAATTTTTACAATGTACATGACTTCCCTCTTTATATCTATTATATGTACTTTTTCAAAAGTTTCGAAAAATAACACGTAAATAAAGATTCATCATTTTCAATCAATCGGTCGGCGGTTCAAATCCGTCCGCCAGCTCAAAGAAAGCTCGATTATACTTCATAATCGGGCTTTTAATTTTTCAGATTTTTACGATTCTTTAATTAAGATAAGTAAAAAGAAAATTTCACTCCTGGTCGATCCCGTTAAGCGGTTTCCAAAATTCAGTTCCGGAATCAGGGGTGTTAGCTCCGTAAGAAAGTGTGTGAGTCTTCACGCAAACATAAATTTTACCATTATAAATTACTTGCTCATTGGTACGATATGTTTTCCCTGGTTGCCATATTGTTGTGCATTTTTCCGAACTATTAACAAATATTTTTACCGGCGCGGATTCGCTTAGAATACCGGAGCTATCTTCAGCAATAGCTTTTATTAAATGCTCTCCTTTCGACGCGTTAAACCATGCCCAATCGAAATTACCTTTTGTTACAAATCCAACCGAAATATTATCCACAAAGAATTCAACTTTTCCAATCGATCTATCGTTGTTAGTCAAATCGGTATTAATCCTTACATCCGAACCCTCTACATAATAATCTCCTTGTGCAGGGTTTGTAACCGAAAAACGTATTTTATTTTTTCCTTCCCTTGTTTTTTTGATTTGAACATTCGGCATATTCATAGTATAGATTGTATTTACCAATGTACCATTATCGTCATCACCGGAGAGTTCCCAGAACATTATTCCTCTAAGATGATGCGCATTGCAATACCGAGCTTTCAAAGCAATTGATTGCGGATCGTCGAAGGACCAAAAAATTTTTTCCTGCGGATTGTAGAGCCAATGAGACAAAGTACTTTTATCCCAGTATAATTTATACCCCTCGTTTTCAAGTTGAACAAGGTGACGGTAGCCGCCGTATCCACCGCCTCCGACTTTTCCTTTTTGATATAATCCGTTGTTTGTTGAATCAACTTGACTCCAGCCGCGTCCGTAAAATGCAGCACCGCCTAAAAGTTTATTATAAGGCACTCCGTATTTATCGTGAAAAAGTTTAACGGTTCGATCCAGCGATAATTTTTCAGGATGTATCGGCGGCTCATCGGAAGAAGTTAAGAGATTTGTATGATGACCGGTGGTTGTATCCCATCCGCCGTAAAGATCGTACGTCATTAATGTGAACCAGTCCAAAATCTTGGAATCTTCGGCAACATTAAAATTTTTTACATTTGATGATTGCGCCGGTAGTGCTGCAGTCAGCAATAATTTAGGATCGATCTCATCCAATTTTTTTCTGAATAGCTTGAATAGTTCGGAAAGATTGTCATTGTCTTTTGCGTTATAGTGAACACCGGTATTCCCGCCGGAAATGGGGAATTCCCAGTCGATATCTATCCCGTCAAAAATTCCTGCCGCGGCAGCTTTTCCACCAGCTCCATTTACAACAGGCAAATTTCCTTTGATGAACATGCTGATGCAGGAATCAACAAAGAATTCACGAGATTCTTTTGTTAATGCCGCATCCGAGAAATAAGTGGAGCCGCCCCATCCGCCGATTGAAATTAAAATTTTTAAATGAGGATGACGCGCTTTTAATTTCCTAAGTTGATTAAAATTACCCCTTAATGCTTGGCTCGAATCGTCCCCCACACCGTCAATACTAAATTGTGCAGTACAAGGCTGCTGAAACGCATAAAGCGGAGACGAAAAAGTAGGAACAATTCTTCCCAACGAATCCGGCTTTGGTTCACAGAAAGCATAATCAATAACAGTTAATTTATCCGCCGAACCGGAAGTTTCTATATTCTTCGCGTTGTAGTAGTTGTTCCTCATTCCTCCACCCGGAAAGTAGCCGACAATTTCCTGCCTCTGCGCGAATGTAAAACCTGGAATCATTAACAGCGCGGCAAATATTTTTCCAGACTTTAAAATTTTTGCCATCAATATCTCCATGAATATCGCCGAATTTTCTACAATTGTTTATAGATTCAAATAATAGCTTCCTTCACCAGGTAGTATACGGATGAAGGAATTGATATCGGTATCCAAAGTTGAAAATAATGAACTATGCAACCGTGTTGCCACAATGATTTTATCATAGTTCATTCGTTACTCTTGTTTTAAAAATAGTATCTAATCTTCCTCTATTCAACAAATCAATATCAATTTATTGTAGAAAGATTTCGAGCAAGGGGAAGCAAATTCATCTTCCGGAAACAAACAAGAATAATATTCGATGCCGCGTTGCAGGTTTCAAGTCGATACTATAATTTGATTCTATCTAAATGCCATTCATCTAAAGATTTTTTTGTGATAGGAAAAACATATGATAGAAGAAATAAAAAAATTTGAATCCTTGGCTTCATCTTTCGAACCAAGCGAACAAACGAGAAAGGAATTAATTGACAGGGTTATTCGTTACGGAGAGGATTTTCTCAACAGCATTGAAAACATTCCCGCATACGTAAAATCCGAAACAAACGGGATTAGAATCTACGATTCTCCGTTTCAAGATTCAGCCGTAAGCATCGAAGAGGTACTTTCTCTACTTAAGACTAATGTTGATATACCGGGTTTAAATCCCGCATCGGGAGGACACCTGGGTTATATTCCGGGTGGCGGAATTTTCTATTCCGCTCTTGGCGATTATCTCGCCGCAATAACCAACCGCTATGCAGGTGTTTTCTTTGCTTCACCCGGAGCGGTGCGAATGGAAAATATGCTCTTAAAATGGATGGGAGACATTATTGGTTATCCTTCCACTTCCGCAGGAAATTTAACATCGGGGGGAAGCATAGCCAATCTAATTGGAATTGTTACGGCAAGAGACTCGTACGAACTTAAAGCCAAAGATTTGGATAAGTCTGTTATTTATCTCTCCGGGCATGCGCATCATTCAATTGATAAAGCAATTCGAATTGCCGGCTTAAAAGAATGTTTGCTAAGATATGTCTCGCTTGATTCCAATTACAGAATGCAAGCGGCCGAACTTGAAAAACTTATAGTCGCCGATAGAAAATCGGGGTTGAATCCCTGGTTAATTATTGGCTCAGCCGGAACTACAGACGTAGGGGCGGCTGATCCGCTGGAAGAAATTGGAACGATTGCAGAGAAAAATAAATTGTGGTTTCATCTTGACGCCGCATACGGCGGTTTCTTTGTACTGACGGAATCCGCAAAGAAAATACTGAGCGGTATTGACAAATCAGATTCCATAATAATGGATCCGCATAAAGGATTATTCATTCCTTACGGATCGGGCGCAGTGCTTGTTAAGGATAAACAGAAACTTTTCAATTCCCACCACTATCTTGCAAATTATATGCAGGATGCATTGAATTCAACCGACGAATTAGCGCCGGCGGATCTTTCCCCGGAGTTATCAAAACATTTCAAAGGATTAAGATTATGGTTGCCGCTAAAGCTTGTCGGTATTAATCCGTTCCGCTCCATGCTGGAAGAGAAGATTTTCCTTGCAAGATATTTTTATCAGAAAATGCAGAGTATGCCAGGCATGGAACTCGGACCTTTCCCGGATTTATCTGTTGTCACGTTCAGGTATGTACCAAAGACCGGCGACGCGGATGAATTCAATAAAAGAATCGTCGATGAAATTCACAAAAACGGCAGAGTCTTTCTTTCATCTACAATGCTTAACGGAAAATTTACGCTCAGACTTGCGGTATTGTCATTCAGAACCCACCTAAATACGATCGATGAAGCAATCGACATTCTGTTAAAGACAATTGAAAAAGTAAAAGTGATGTAATTCAAAACGGGGCAAAGATGATAAAGTTTTTCCTGCGAGGACTTAGTAATATGGATAAAAAGAATAGGCGATATTTTTGTATTTTTAAGTGGGTGTTGCCGGTTGTTTCAATAATCTTGAGTTTATATGGACATAAAAAATTTTTCGATTTTGAATTCTATAGCGGAAGGAGTAATTACCGTTGATAAAGAATTTAAAATTACATTCTTCAACGAAGTTGCCGAAAGAATTACCGGATTTGAAGGATCAAAGGTAATAGGCAATTACTGCAAGAATATTTTTAACTCGGAATTCTGCTACACAAACTGTCCTATCGCAAACGTATTAAAAAACGGAAAGAACGTTTACGACGTTGATACATTGATTCAATGCAACAACAGGGAGCCGATTCTTGTCAGGTTAAACGCCGCAATACTAAAAGACGAAAGCAATTCGCCGGTGGGAGGAGTTATTTCGTTTAGGGATTTGACTATTCTAAAAAAAGTTGAAAATCTCCTCGGCAGCGAAGGTCAGTTCATGGGTATGATAGGAACAACCAGGGAGATGAAGGAAATATTCCGATTGGTAGAAGAAATCGCCAATTCCGATGCCCCTGTTTTTATCCAGGGAGAAACTGGCACCGGCAAGGAATTAATTGCCAACGCAGTGCAATCATTGAGTAAAAGAAAAGAGAACAAATTCATAAAGGTTAATTGTTCTGTAATACCGCATAATTTATTAGCGAGCGAATTATTCGGCCACGCCAAAGGCGCTTATACGGATGCTTACAAAGAAAGAATCGGCAGATTCGAGTTTGCCGATAAAGGCACAATTTTTCTGGATGAGATCGGCGAACTGCCGCTGCAGATTCAACCGCAACTTCTTAGGGTGCTCGAACACGGCTCATTTGAAAGACTTGGAGAAACAAACACAAGAAATGTAGATGTAAGAATTATCAGCGCTACTAACACCATAATCGAAGAGGCCATCGCTAAAAGCAATTTCAGGCAGGATCTGTACTACCGGCTCAATGTTATTCCCATCGAACTTCCTCCTTTAAGAAAGCGCAAAGACGATATACCGTTTCTGGTAAATTATTTTATAAAAAAATACTCTCTTGTATATAGGAAAAAAATTGTAAGCGTAGACGATAATGTGATGGAACTGCTGATAAACTGGTCGTGGCCCGGCAATATACGGGAACTTGAAAATGTAATTGAGTATGCCCTCATAAAAACAAAAGATCAGGATAATCTTTGCATTTGCTGCCTTCCCGGCAAAATTAGGGGCTCGTTAAAATGCAGCGGTAAGAACAATGCGAACGAAAATATTTTGGGATCGGATAACGCCCGTCTTATTGAATTATTAAACCAAAATAAATGGAATAAATCCAAAGTGGCCAAAATGCTTGGAATTGATCGGACTACGCTTTGGCGCAGATTAAAAGCAATCGGAATTAATTAGATCACTGTTGCATCTGCAACATTATGCTGCAAGAGAACATATCTTTATGGGTAATAACCACTTACCAAAATTCCGCAACACATCGTTGCAGTTTAATTAATTTTCATTCCCAATTTTTAAATCCGTAACGCAGCATCCTGCTGGCAAAATAATTGCTTTACATTTTAATTATGAGCGAGATGCTGGCCAATCATTTCTTCTTGATACGCGACTATAAACACGCGGCAGACTTTTACGAGAAAGGTATTGTAAAAAAGTACCGCTCAATAACCGTCCGCAAGAAAATTGTTATCTGTTATGTCATGACCGGGCAAATAGAAAAGGCCTTCAACGAGTTTTGCGGTTTGATAGAAGAGGATATTGAATTTATAACTAACACAAATTTAGCAAGCGAGGATTGTCCGTGCCCGGATATTATTTCCATGATCGAAAGAGACGAAATGCATTTCGGCAGTCAATTTGAAAAGTATGTTTCTCTCGGCATGCTCTGGCTTTACTGCGATATAGACCAATCAATTGTTCACTTAAAAAAAGCTTTCGCTCTAAAAAAAAGGAATACACGTTTAATTAAAATAATCGATTCCCTTAACTCAAAATCAAAAGAAAACTAACGAGGTGAGTATTATGGCAAATGAAATTACAAGAAAAGACTTTTTGACCAGTTCGTCGAAGTATGCTGTTGGGGCTGTAATAGGCGCAGCCGGATTGGATCTTTTAGCCGGCGGAAAAATCTTAGCTAACTCAAAAGCAAGCACATGGCCGTGGCCATATCTTCCGTTGGATAAAGATACGGTTCGTGTAAGAGCTCATTATCTTTATTATAACGGCATGGCTTGCTGTTCCGGTGTTTTCGGTGCGCTCCTTGATTCCTTAAAAACAGTAGTCGGCGATCCTTATACCAATTTACCTTCGGAAATTATGTATTACGGCGGAGGCGGAGGTGTTAGCTGGGGCACAATTTGCGGCGCTTTAAACGGGGCTGCGGCTTTGATAAGTTTATGCGTGGATAAAGCCAACGCAAATAAAATTATTAACGAGTTGTGGGGTTGGTACTGCCAGGCTCAGCTTCCAACCGATGAAGCCAACGACTTTGCAGTCCAGGGTAAGTACAGCGTTCACAATTATGATGATAAACTGGTTCCCAGCATTTCAGGCAGTCCGCTTTGTCATCCCTCCGTTAGCCAATGGTGTGTAGTTGCCAATAAAAAAGTAGGGGATACCGAACGCAAAGAAAGATGCGCAAGACTCGCAGGCGACGTGGCCGCAAAAGCAGTTGAACTTCTCAACGCATTTTACAACAAGCAATTTCAATTTACGTATGTCTCTCCCGCAGATGTTCAGGCATGCGGTGCATGTCATGGAGCTGCGTTGATGAATAACGTAATGACGCAGATGAGCTGTACACCATGCCATAGCACGGTTCATTCGGATGTAAGTTCGGCAGAGCAGATACATCAGCAGCCAAAGGGATACGACTTGTTCCAAAATTATCCGAATCCATTCAATCCGTCTACAAACATTAATTTCTCCGTTCCGAAAAGTGATAAAGTAATGTTGGCCGTTTACAATATTCAAGGCGCATTGGTTAGAACATTAATAGACCACGAAAATTACGACAGCGGAACATACAAAGTCAGTTGGGATGGAAGAGACCAACTGGGGCAAAAAGTTTCGAGCGGAATTTATTTTGCCCGTATGCAAAGCGGAGGATTCATTAAAACTGTTAAGATGAATTTGTTGAAATAATTAGTTTTGAATTGAAGTTGAACGTCACGTATACATAGAGCCGCCGTTGCAGCGGCTCTTTTTTAAATTGAAATTACACCGGCAGACAAGAGAGGTTAAATCTGGTACCTTTCTTTTTGAAGATTGATCTTTCGGTCAGAGCAAAATTATTTTTTTGCAAGCGCAGCTTTAATTCGATCCGGATTCATTGGCATTTGATTTAACCGGATTCCTGCGGCATCAAATATAGCATTTGCAATGGCGGCGCCTACCGTAACAATTGCCGGTTCACCTCCGCCCTGCGGCGGTTCATCTTCCTTGTGCAAAATTTCCATTTCTATTTTAGGTAGCCATTCAAATCTCGGAATTTCATAAGTATCAAAATTCTTATCGAGTATCTCCCCGTTTTTAAATTTCAAATCCTCGGAAAGCGTATAACCAAGACCCATCATGATGCATCCTTCCATTTGTATTGCAGCTCCTTCCGGGTTTATTACTAATCCCATATCCTGCGCGCACACAACGCGCTCAACTTTAACATTACCGGAATCCTTGTTAACATTGACCTTTGCTATCATTGCCACATAAGTACCGGCGTCAATTCCAAGAGCAACGCCATAACCTTTCCCACTCGGCGGTTTAATATTTTTCCAACCGAATTTTTTTGCGGCAGCGTTCAGAACATCAATCATTTTTTTGTCTTTAAGATTTTTCAAGCGAAACTCGACCGGGTCCATACCAATTTTGGCGGCCATAATATCCATCTGCGATTCGCGTGCGAAGGTGTTTGTGTTATTGCCCGGAGCGCGCCATGGTCCGGTTGCAAACGGATGAACATTTTGCTCTCCTCTTGCAGAATTATAAGCTCGAACCAGAGAGTTCGGCAAATCGTAAAAAGGATCCGCGCCTCTTTCTCCGGCAAAGTAAACCTGGTAATCCCACAAATTTATTTTTCCTTCCTTAGTACATCCGGATTTTATTTTTACAACAGCGGCGGGACGAAAAGCATCGTAGAAAAATTCTTCCTCGCGGGTATAATTAACCATAACAGGTTTGCCGGTAATTTTGGTCAGGCGCGCTGCTTCAACAATCTGCCGGTTCATAGTCTTACCGCCGAACCCGCCGCCTAGAAACGGCGGAGTAAGTCTAACATTATCGGAAGGAATACCGAGTGCATTTGCTACTTCTTCTTTAGCTGTGAAGGGATTTTGTGTGGAACCCCAAACAGTGATCTTCTTTCCTTCTATTTTTGCTACTGCAGCATGAGGTTCAATAGGGGAATGAGCTTTATACCCGTCGTAATAAACTCCCTGCGTTATTACAGGCGAATTTTCTTCTCCAGTCTTTAAGCTACCTTTCTCCGCAACTTTTCTTTCCTCGTGGGGAAATTTTAAAAGATGGTCGAAAATATTTTTGTCATCAAGAGTCGATTCCGACTTACTGAAATTAGCTTTAATTTTTTCAAGAGCCCTCTGCGCAACATCCGGATATTTATGAAGTACCGCGATCAAATCTTTTTCTTCCACAACAACCACACCCTCAATCTTCTTAGCTTCGGAAAGGTCAGCGTTAATCAATTTTGCGCCGTGAGCCGGAGGCCGCAATATTTTTGCGTAAAGCATCTCCGGCAGTAAAATATCCGCACTGTATTTTGCCTTACCTGTTACTTTTAATTTAGAGTCGTGCCTGGTAAAAGGTCTGTTTATTATTTTAAATTCCTTTGGAGTCTTAACTTCAACTTTTCCTTTTAAATGCTTTTCTATCTTCTTCCCTTTGGCTAACTGGGCATAGGAGACATTATTTTTTTTATTCAATCTATCGCTAACTATTCCGTCCTTAACAATTAATTGGTTAACCGGCTTCTTTAGTTTTTCCGAAGCCATCTCCAGCAGAATCTTTTTTGCCTCGGCGCCCGCAGCCCTTAGCGGCGGCCCGAAGAATCTCGTCGTCATTGAACCGAACGTTCCCATATCCCAGGGACATAAATCCGTGTCTCCCATAACCATATCAACTGAATCGAGAGAGACATCAAGTTCGTCGGCGAGCTCTTGTGCGAGTGATGTTATAACTCCCTGCCCCATTTCAATCTTACCGGTAAAGCAAGTTACGCGCCCGTTTTCTCCAATATGCAAAAATGCGTTGAAGTCGGTGGGCAGTTCGCCGCCACGTCTTCGCTGCTGTTCCTGCATATAAGCAAATGAATCTCCAACTGTAAACAGAAGCAGCAATCCTCCGCCAAGAAGCTTCACAAATTCCCGGCGGTCCAATTCAAATGATGATTTAACGTCTTTAAAGTCGAGGTCGAGAAAGTTTTCACTTTTCATTGTAAACCTCCTCTTTAACTCCGGCAACGGATTCAATTGCTTCGACAATTCTTTTATGGGCCCCGCACCTGCATAAATTGTCGTCCATTGCTTCTACAATTTGCGCGTAAGTCGGCTTTTTATTTTTCAGGAGAAAGCTGTAGGCGGTAAGAATCATTCCCGGCGTACAGAAGCCGCACTGCAGCGCGTCGTGATGCATGAACGCTTCCTGAATGGGATGCAGCTTGCCGTTCTTTTCCAACCCTTCAATTGTGATTACCTCTTTTCCTTTTACATCGCTTACCTGCACCTGGCAAGACCGTACGGCTTCATTGTTAATCAGAACAGTGCACGCGCCGCACAATCCTTCGCCGCAACTATATTTGGTTCCCGTAAGACCAAGATCAGATCGTAGGACCCAGAGAAGCATTCGGGTCGGGTCAACAGATAGGTCGGTCTTTTTACCGTTCAGTTTAAACTTCACGATCTCTTCCATAAAGAAATCCTCTTTAAAGTTTTTTTCCAATCCAACCGCCGATAAACTGAGCGCTCGAATAATCATCCGGTTTGCGTCGGCTTTGGTTTTTAATTTATCGCGGTAATCGTTTGTATATAACTTTGGAATTTATTTTTTCTTTTTCAAGCCGAATTAATCCTAAGCAGTAATTCAATTTTATTATGATGGAAATAGTGAACGGTATCTTTTAAGTTTAGGAACGAATAACAACTAAATATTTATTTGCGGGAAGAGCTATGGATATCTACGGAAAAATCATCGAGATGAGAAAGGAGAACAGAAATTTTGTTTTGGTAACCGTTGTAAAATCGAGCGGTTCTACGCCGGGTAAATCGGGTTTCAAAATGCTCGTCGATGACAAAGGAGCTTCCTTTGGAACAGTAGGCGGCGGTGCGATTGAGAAAGAAGCAATTGAAGAAGCAAAAAAAATGATGGCTTCCAAAAATGAAAACTCCATGAAAGAATATTCGCTAAGCACCGATGAGACAATTATCGATCCGGAAGTTAAAGTTGTGCCGATGAGCTGCCGCGGTAAAATTTGGCTCTTCTACGAAATTGAAAAGAATAAACCGGTTGTTTACATTTTCGGCGGGGGACACGTCGGGCAGGCGCTCATAGACCTCCTTCAGAATCTTAATTATTATGTTGTACTGATAGATAACCGCCAGGAGATGTTCGAAAAAAACAAAGCGAAGGGAATCAACTGTATTTATTCCGACTATAAAGAATTCGCCGGGCAGTTCATTCCTAACGAAGAAGCATACTTTGTAATTGTAACATACGGCCATATTTACGATTACGACATTTTAAAAACACTTTATCAAAGAAATCTTGTGAAGAAATACGCAGGGGTAATTGCTTCACGCTCCAAATCGAACGGCATGATACAAAATTTGAAATCCGAATTGAGTAAAGATATCGATCTTTCAAAACTGCACACGCCGATAGGATTGAAGATAGGCGGAGATTCCGCTTACGAAATCGCTTTATCTATTGCGGCTGAAATTCAATCTATTAGATACGGTAAAAAAGTAATTTGTGAAACCGAGAAATAAGTCCTTCCGGCTAATCGGGTTCTACATCGGCGAGCAGCAAAAGCGCTAACGAATCGGAAAAGAATTTTACCAATCGTTTTCTTCCTCTCAGGGAAGAGGAATTCTTCCAGCAGTAATTTATGATCTTTCTAAATCCCGTAAACAAAACTGTAATTTTATTAATCTCTGAGGCGTGTTTAAATTTTTTCTTCTCAACAAATCTTTTAAAATATTTAACCGCGATAGGCGAGATGACCGAGAACCAAATAAACATAATTAGCACGGAACGAATGATGGTAAAGACAACGTAATAAAAGAGATTGGAATCGAGTTGAGGAAAGATATACGAAACAAGCATCAGCGAAAACAAAAATATGAAAATAATGTAACTCGGAATTTTTCTTAAAGAATGTTTTCTATTGGATTTTCGGTTCTTGTTAAAAAACTCTTCCCCGCCGGCAAAATCAATTCTCATTCTTCCGACAGTCTTCGATTTCTTTTCAAGCCATAAAGGAAAATTTGCTGCTTTCAGTCCGGCAATAATTCCTGCAAGCAGATGAATTCCAGTATACACCGAGATGATAACTATACTGAAGCTGAATGACGGCGAGTGTTTCAAAAACGGAATTTGAGTTAAAACGAAATGGGCAAAAGTATCAATCGATTTCCAGAGCGATGTTCCGAAAACCACGGTAAGGAAAATCAATTTTTGAACGGCTGAGAATGTTAAAGCGAAAATTCCCAGAAGCAGCGCGGCTACTCGCTTAAAACGGATTGTTGTAAAGAATAAATAACCTAAAAGTCCCTGCAATCCTACCGCAAAGTATGCCGCAAATTGCGCGTAAGGATTAACGGTTGCTTTAACCAGTAAGACAATAAAGGTTGCGCGCAAAATTGCTTTGCCAGAGCCGGTTAGCTGAAATATTAACGTTATGAAAACAACCGCGGCACAGCCGATTAATAATCCGGTGAATGGAAATTTCAAAGCGTGAAGAATTCCGCCGAGTGCTGCTTCGGTAAATCCCCAAAGAGCAATTACACGATTCGCGTCAACCAATTTGGTAGTGGTGGTTTCTCTCTCGGTTATTCTTGAAGAAGTATCGCGCATAAAATTTACTATTTTTATATGATTCCGTTAATGCAGCTTGCCTTCGCAAAGATAATATTATCTTTCCGAATAAGCTTGCCTGCATTTGCAGTTATCAATACCGTTTTTAGTTAAATAAACTTATGGTTATGATTCCGCCTAAAAGATTATTTTAGATTTGTAAAAAATAAAATTCCCTAAGGAACGTTTATATGGAACTTTCACCCACAGAAAGATTTTCTGCTAGAGTTGATGCTTATATCAAATACCGCCCTTCTTATCCCACGCAGATCATCGACTATTTAAAATCCGAAACCGGCTTATCTCCCGAGCACATTGTTACCGATATTGGTTCCGGTACCGGTTTCCTTTCAAAATTATTTTTGGAAAACGGGAATACCGTATTCGGAATTGAGCCGAATAATCCTATGAGAGAAGCCGCTGAAAAATTTCTTGCCGGCTACAGAAATTTTATAAGCATTTCCGGAAGAGCTGAAAATACATTTTTGAAAAACAACTCGGTTGATTTTATCACTGCGGGGCAAGCATTCCACTGGTTTGAACCGGAAGCGACTAAAAAGGAATTTCAGAGGATCGTGCGCAAAGAAGGCATACTGGTTTTAATCTGGAATAGAAGAAAGATGGAAGAAGATCCGCTGCAGAGGGGTTACGAAGAAATTCTTCGAAGCAAGATACCCGAATATTCAAAAGTAGACCACAAAAACATTGACGTTGAAAAGATAAAAGAATTTGTAGCGCCGGCGGTGCTGCACATTGAATCATTCGACCATTTCCAATTATTTGATTTTGAAAACATGTTAGGGCGACTCCTTTCCGCATCTTATTGCCCCGAAGAAACAAGCGGGCCGTTTAAATCTATTAGGGAACAGCTCTTTGCCCTCTTCAATGAAAACGCATCTGACGGTAAAGTAAAATTTGTTTATAAGGCAATGGTATACTGGGCAGCGTTCCAGTAGAAACAGTTTTTAGAGAGGATTAGAATTTATCAAGGAATCACATTTCAATATTTCGTCTAAGATCAGCGCTTTCAAAAATTTTATCGATTACCCTCATGTTGCCTACGGCATCGTTAAAAGAAGTCGGGACGGGAGTGTTATTTATTATAGCTTCGGAAAATAGATCTGCTTGAATTGAATACTGATCGCACGGCTCGAATAACAATTCGTTACGTTTTGGGCCGTCGTACAAAATAATTTTACACGACTGATCCGGCCCGGGATTAAACGGATTTTCAACCTCTATCCTTCCTTTCGTACCGGAAATGCTCACAAATTTACGGTCGTGCATTTGAGTAGAACAGGTAAATGTTGCTTTGCCTCTTTCAAATTCCAAGATGCCGGAAGTAAGTCGATCCGTTTTCATTACCGGGTCAAGTTCAACCAAACCGCTTACCCGCAGGGGCTCCTCGCCGAAAATTAATCTCGATACCGAGATGCAGTAACAGCCGATATCCAGAAGTCCGCCACCGCCGAATTCCGGTATGTTGCGAATGTCTTTTGGATTGACATTGTAATAAAAAAATTCCGAATGAACATTTCTTAATTCTCCGATCGATCCGTTCCTCAATAGCTTTTTAACCTCTCGCCATTGCGGATGAAAGCGGTACATAAACGCTTCCATTAATTTTTGATCCGGATACTTTTCGGAGTAAAGTAAAATTTCTTCGGCTTGCCTTGAGTTCAAAGCGATCGGTTTTTCACAAAGGACATGTTTGCCGGCATCGAGAGATTTTTTAATCCATTCGAGATGAAGATGGTTTGGAAGAGGAATGTAAACGGCCTCTATTTCACTATCGGATAATAATTCTTCGTACGAACCGTAGGCCTTGATAATTCCCAGTCGACCGGCTTCTGTTTTTGCTTTAGTTAAATCCCGCGAAGCAATTGCGTTTACGACTGTAAATTTTCCTTTTTGCATCGCGGGGATAACTTTATTCAAACCAATACGCGCAGTGCTAAGAACTCCCCATGAAATTTTTTTCATCTTTTACCGGAATAATTATGAAAAGCTCTTTAATGCAGCGTCAAGCGTCTCAAAAGATTCGAAAATGCTGTTCAACTTTGTAATTACCAATAGGCTTTCAATTTTATCTGTTAAGCGAGCAAGTTTTAACGCGCCGCCACCGTTTTTCATTGTCGTATAACCGCCTATCAACATACCGATTCCGGAACTATCCATATATGTAGTTTCGGCAAGATCAACAACAACATTTTTCTTTCCTTCAGCTAAAAATTTATGAAGCGCTTCGCTAAACTCAGCGTTTTTTCTTCCGCCGATAATTTCGCCTATAAGAGAAATCACCACAGCATTATAGGCCTCTTTAATTTCCATTTTCATATTTCACTCCTTTTTAATAGATAATTATTAATACCACTTTATATAAAACGTTTATATTATTAACTGTGAAAGAATTTGCTCATTTGAACATCAACAATCTCTATTCCCTTATGGTATCATAACTTCTATATTTAATATATATTTATATAAGTACTTTTTAAAGTTGAGGATTGATATTTTTTTCCGCTGATGAATTAGGGGATAAACGTTATGGTGCAATATTTTCTAAAGTCCGTTTGCTTATGCCTCTTAACACTGGGATGTTTATCATGCGATAACAGTGTTATTGAAATGCCCGTCCCGAACCGGGTTCCCGGCTATTGTTTGACCTTTGATGATCACTATATAACACAATGGGGAAGCATAAAATCATTGCTCGATTCCAACAATGTTCATGCTACTTTTTTTATTACCAATCCGTCGGAATTATCTATAGAGGAAATTAAAATTTTAGATGAGCTACAAAAAAGCGGGAACGAAATTGGATGCCATTCGTTAAGACATCTGAATGCGATCGAATATTTAAAAAATCATTCCGTACAAGAATACATAGATGCCGAAATAATGCCGGCTTTAAAGATTTTTTCAAACTATGGTATTTATCCGACTTCTTTCGCATTTCCCCAGGGTCTAACCGCGGATTCCCTAAACGCTGTGATGTTAACCCATTTTAAAATATTGAGGACCGTTGCGGAACAGCAGCGATATGGATTTGTAGATAAAGTTGACACTATCGAGTCTATTTTTTATAAATTTGCCGGCGAAAGAGTTATCGCTGGGCTGGGTATAGATAAAAATTTCAACATTAGCATCGAACAAATTCGAGGGGCTTTTAACCGCACAATGAACAAAAACGAAATTGTAATTTTTTATGCACACTGCCCGGTTGAAAAAGTTACGGCAGCATATCAAACAGAAAAAAATTATTTAAGAGAATTAATTAAAGCCGCAAAATCACTCGGTTTAAAAAGTTACAAACTTTCGGATTTGGCAAATTAGATTGAACCTGGTAACGCCTTTTAAATTGAGAGCAATCTTTATACTATATACCATCCATAGTCAGTCCTTTTCAGCAAGCCGATCATACAAAGAACACGAATTGATTCAATCTATTTTCCGGAATACTTACTCAAAATATTCTATTCAATTTCTTTATAAGGAATGCTGGATTCTTTAGTGAATGAAAGACCAAACATCAAGACGCCAAGCAATAAATATCCGATTGCAAATTGATAAGGTATTTGCCTAAGATTGCCTGAAAGATTCCATGGCGCGTACATACTTCCATCCGGTATTGCCGAGTGTATTAATCCAAAAAAAGTAAGAACCGCGCAGATCACTAAATAAATCGACGCCTTTTTCAATTGTCTATCTATTATATGCGCAATGAATGCGCCCCACAGCATTGCTGTTAATATAAATCCATTGCCTAAAGCTACTGTCACTAGAATTTCCGGAAGACTCTTTCCCGTTAAGTTCATCTGATTGTTGAAAACATTAGCCGGTACAAAATCCGTATTGGATAATTTAAGCTGAACCATCCGGGCAACAACAGGAAAAAACGCGAATGCCACAGCAGGCATATGCGGTTTAGGACTGGCTTTAAATGCCTGCACCATAATATCGAGCGCAACAAAAATTAATATCGGCGCAAGCACGGCGCGCGGAATCAATTCGACGATAAAAGAAACATAACCAAGTATGCCGCCGAGCCCAACAAATATTCCCGTTAACAGAGTATAACCGGCCTTACTTCCCATTGCTTTATATGCAGGTTGGCCAATGTAAGGTGTGGTCTGCGCAACTCCACCGAAAAACCCCGCAACCAAGGTAGAAAGGGCCTCAGTAAGTAAAATGTTGCGGGTATTGTAATCGTCGCCGGCAACCTTAGCGCTTTCCGTAACGTTAATGCCGCCGACTATTGTTAAGAGTGCAAAGGGGAAAGATATCGGAAGATATTTAAGGGCTTCGGTAAATCCTTGAATGAAACCAAGACTGGGAAGAGGAATTCCTATATAAAGATTACCCGAAGGCACCGAATAATTTACACCCAATATTCCGGAAGGCGCAAGAAAATAATAAATTGCCGAACCAACAATCACCGCAAGGAGTACGCCGGGAAATTTAAATGGTAAATCAATCTTGGCTATAAGATTGTAAATGATAATTCCGAGTGCAATCATTCCGATTATCGGAAGTCCGAAGATATCTACCAATGGAATGAATCCGATTAAAGCGAGACCGATTCCGGCAAGACTGCCGAGTAATCCGGCTTGCGGAACAATTTTCTGAACCCATTTGCCGAGAAAAGAAAAAATCAATTTGATAATTCCGATAAGAAACATTGTAGCCATACCGATATACCACGTCATCATTGCCGCGTCGTATTCGGCCATACCTTTCGATTTAAGATAAATGAATGCCGGTCCCAAAACAGTCAATGCAATTCCAATCGTTGAAGGTGTATCGAGGCCGAGAGGCATGGCTGTAACTTTGTCGCTTTTCAATTTACTGGCTAACCTGAAGGCCATGATAGTATAAACTACATCACCGAATAAAACACCGAGAGCCGTGCCGGGAAACATTTTCATGAAAACAATTTCAGCGGGAAATTTGAATACGAAAATTAAAATTCCTGCCAAGTATGAAAGAACTGTAAGATTATCGAACATCAATCCCAGGAAACCGTTAATATCTCCGATTGCGAACCAGCGGTACTTGAATTTTTCTTCCATGATTCTTCCGTTAATATTTTGTATACGATAAGAAAATTAATCAAATAAAATTTCTTACGAAAAAGATTTTGAGGCGGTCTACCAAAAAGACATTTATAACGGAACTTCATTTTTATTCTTTTTTTACGCCGTCTTTATAATTTCTTTATACCCCGCGTCTATCAATTTACAACGCTTTTATAATCTAAGAATTAGTTTTGAACCGAAAAAAGAAGCTGAATGAGATGGCTCGTGTTGAAAACAATTTTGCTATAAGCAACGGAACATCGATGAATTCCAAAATTAAATTTCATCTTAATGTTAGGAAGCTTGTTTTATTAGCGTACGTTGCCTGGATAATATGTTCCCTATTTATTGCGTCTACCCACCCTAACAGATATGCCGCATTTTTTACTGATCTGCCGACGCAACTCAAAAACTTTCCGCCTTTTATTCTCTCGCTTGCGTATCTGTCTGTTTTTATTCCGGCTCTTCTCTCGATGATTGCCTACGTTGTATGGATATTGATTTACACACTGTTCAAACGTTTTGGTAAATGATTTGTCACTCAAAAATTCTAAATGATTCTTAAACACGTTAAGGAAAAAATGGAAAGCACATTTGAAATAGTTCTATCGCTGGTAATTTCCGCCGTACTGCTTGTGTATCTTGTTTACACGCTGATCAAACCGGATAAATTTTAGCCGGCACGGGCAGTGGAAAACGAGAAAGAATTTACCCGCCATAGTTTTTAACGTAGCCGGCAAGATCAGGAAAACCCTATTCAATTAAAAACTAACAGGAAGTAAGATGATAGTGTCTCACGAACTTATTCAAGCAATATTCTATATAGCCGCGCTAACCGCGCTGGCGCCGGTGCTCGGCGGTTTTTTTGCAAAAGTATTGAAAGGAGAAAAAAACTTTCTGACTCCCGTTTTCGGAAAAGTGGAAACTGCCGTATATAAATTTTCCGGCATTAATCCCACCGAGGAAATGGATTGGAAGGTTTACACTTTTGCCTTAATGGCTTTTAATCTTTTCGGATTGCTATTTCTGACGCTTCTTCAGCTTGTTCAATCCTACCTTCCTTTCAATCCTCAAAAACTGCCGAATGTAGAAATCACTCTCGCTATAAATACCGCGGTTAGCTTTACAACGAACACAAATTGGCAGTCGTACGCCGGCGAGACTACGTTAAGTTACCTTGTACAAATGATCGGGCTGACGGTTCAAAATTTTGTAAGCGCCGCTACGGGAATTGTAGTTATACTTGTTATCGCCCGCGCGTTTATTACGCGGAAAGGAACGACTCTTGGAAACTTTTGGGCAGATTTAACCCGCACAACTTTGTATCTACTTTTGCCGTTGGCAATTATTTGGGCAATACTTTTAGTTGGTCAAGGTGTTGTTCAAACATTCTCAACTTATAAAGACGTAATTACGCTCGAAGGCGCGAAGCAAACAATTCCGCTTGGTCCCGCCGCATCACAAATTGCCATCAAACAGTTGGGAACAAACGGCGGAGGATTTTTTAACGCCAACAGCACCTTCCCTTTCGAAAACCCAACACCTTTCTCAAATTTCCTGGAGATGCTTGCTATTTTATTAATACCGGCTGCATTGATATTTACGTACGGCAAACTAATCGGCTCTAAAAAGCAGGCATGGATGATTTACGGCGTTATGCTGTTTATGTTCCTTCTCGGTTTTGTTATCTCCGCTTATGCGGAATACTCGACCAACCCGGTCTTTCAAACAAGCGGCTTGATGGAAGGAAAGGAATCGCGGTTCGGAGTTATGAACAGCGTGCTCTGGTCTACAGCAACAACGGACGCATCGAACGGTTCCGTTAACGCGATGCACGATAGTCTTTCTCCGCTTGCAGGCATGGTTACAATTTTAAATATACAGCTCGGAGAAATTATTTTCGGCGGGGCAGGAAGCGGACTCTACGGAATGCTGCTGCACATTATGCTGGTGGTATTTATTGCAGGATTGATGATCGGTCGTACGCCGGAATATCTTGGAAAGAAAATAGAATCGTATGAAATAAAGTGGGGCATAATCGGTATTCTTACTCCAAGTGCTGTAATTTTATTGTTCTCGGCAATTGCTTTAAAAACAAATGCAGGGTTATCAAGTCTTAACAACGCTGGTCCGCACGGCTACTCCGAAATTCTTTACGCATTTTCTTCCGGCGCCGGAAATAACGGCAGCGCTTTTGCAGGGTTAAATACAAATACGGTTTTCTACAATTTGATGATGGCTCTGGCAATGTTTATCGGCAGGTTCGCCGTTCTTATCCCTGTTATGATAATTGCCGGCAACCTGGTTAAGAAAAATATTACTCCGGTTTCATCCGGAACACTTGCAACAGACAATCTTCTTTTCGGATTACTTCTGACATTCCAAATTCTAATAGTCGGCGCGTTAACATTTTTCCCTGCGTTGTCCTTCGGCCCTATACTTGAGCATTTACTCATGGGACAGGGATTTACATTCTAAATACAAGGCAAAATTGAAAGATAGGATTAAAGAAATGGATTCAATAAAAAATAAAAGCAAGAGAAAGTTATTTGATAAAGCTATCATCAGGCAGGCAATTATAGATTCATTTAAAAAGTTAGACCCAAAGGTCTTGTTGAGAAATCCGGTAATGTTCATGGTAGCTGTTGGAGCGGCGCTCTCAACTTTATTTTTTATCAAAGATGTTTTCAGCGGTTATTATTCCGGCTTCACGCTTCAAATTATAATATGGCTTTGGTTCACGGTGCTCTTTGCAAATTTTGCGGAGGCAGTTGCCGAGGGAAGAGGCAAGGCGCAGTCCGAAAGCTTACGCAAAACACGCACACAAACAATTGCCCGCAAGTTAATAAACGGAAAAGAAGAAAAGGTTTCCGCAACCGAATTAAGAACCAACGATCACGTGGTTTGCGAAGCCGGCGATGTTATACCATCCGACGGAGAAGTAATCGAAGGTGTTGCGAGCATTGACGAATCCGCACTCACAGGAGAATCCGCTCCTGTAATTAGAGAAAGCGGAGGAGACAGAAGCGTAGTTACAGGCGGCACAAAAGTTATAAGCGATAGAATTGTTATTCGAATTACCGCAGACCCGGGAAGCACTTATCTTGATAAAATGATTTCGCTCGTCGAAGGTGCAAAACGCAAAAAGACTCCCAACGAAATCGCTCTCTCAACTCTTCTTTCCGGGCTTAACATTTTGTTCCTGCTGGTCGTAATTACAATTCGTGTTTTTATCGAATACTATAAAACCGGTACATTTAATATCAGTCAATTTGTTTCGATACCGGTGTTAGTGGCGTTGCTTGTTTGTTTAATACCTACAACAATCGGTGGATTGCTTAGCGCAATTGGAATAAGCGGCATGGATCGCCTACTCGGTCATAACGTTATCGCGATGAGCGGAAGAGCGGTAGAAGCCGCCGGAGATATCGACGTTCTTCTTCTTGATAAAACCGGAACAATTACATTGGGAAACCGGATGGCTTCGGTATTCATACCGGCCAACGGAATTTCGGTAGAAAATCTTGCAGACGCCGCGCAGCTATCTTCTCTTTCCGATGAAACACCGGAAGGAAGATCCATAGTTGTTCTTGCAAAAGAAAAATTCGGTTTAAGAGGAAGAGATATATCCAAACTTGATGCACATTTCATTCCCTTTTCGGCCCAAACAAGGATGAGCGGCGTTGATATTCATTCTTCCGATGGAGAAAGTACCCGGTCCGCTTCGACTGTCCAAAGTGAAGCGAAGCGGGAAAGAATAATTAGGAAAGGTTCCGCCGATGCAATTAAAAATTACGTCGAGAGCGGCGGTGGAATTTTCAATTCCAATGTACAGCAAATTGTAAACGATATCTCAAAAGCAGGTTCGACGCCTCTTGTTGTTGCAGAAAATTTAAAAGTGCTCGGCGTTATAGAGTTAAAAGATATTGTGAAGGGCGGAATTAAGGAACGCTTCGCGCAGCTTCGTAAAATGGGAATTAAGACAGTGATGATAACCGGCGATAATCCGTTGACCGCAACCGCAATTGCCGCAGAAGCCGGCGTGGACGATTTTATTGCAGAAGCAAAACCGGAAGACAAATTAAAAAGAATCCGCGAAGAACAAGCTTCCGGCAAGATGATTGGAATGATCGGCGACGGAACAAACGACGCCCCGGCTCTTGCGCAAGCCGACGTTGGAATAGCGATGAACAGCGGAACTCAAGCCGCGCGCGAAGCTGGAAATATGATCGACCTCGACAGTAATCCTACAAAGCTGATCGAAGTAGTTGAAATCGGCAAGCAACTTTTAATGACGCGCGGCTCTTTAACAACATTCAGCATTGCAAACGATGTGGCAAAATATTTTGCCATCATACCGGCAATTTCAACTTTTCTTTTTGCTAAACATTTAACCGACGGGCCCCTTTCCGTATTAAACATTATGCGGCTTGCAACACCTCAAAGCGCAATTCTCAGCGCGGTAATTTTCAACGCGATAATTATCATTCTTTTAATACCGCTTGCGCTTAAAGGGGTAAAGTACAGACCAGAAGGAGCCGCGGCAATATTGAAACGCAACATTTGGATTTACGGCGCCGGCGGTTTGATTGTGCCGTTCATCGGGATAAAGTTAATTGACTTATTCATCACAGCCATCGGGTTGGTATGAAAAATATCAAACTAATAGCACACAGATTCAACTGATTGATCTGTTAATATCTACTCAATCCGTTCGATCTGCATTCTATTTTTTATACTATATTTAAAAAACATGAGATGATAA
>DAIEQA010000135.1:0-3039 GCA_027348115.1 Ignavibacteriales bacterium | reverse complement strand
GTGGAAGATAACGGCATCGGCATTGCAAGAGAAGACCGTGAAAAGATATTCGAAAAATTCTTCCGGGTATCCGGCAATAATATTTACAATGCAAAGGGAACGGGACTTGGGCTTGCGCTGGTTAAGCAAATTGTCGAAGCTCATCACGGTGAGATAAAACTAAAAAGTGAACTCGGGAAAGGAAGCGTATTCAAATTAATATTCCCGATCACGCAAAAATGATGGAGTAGTTATGCCGCGCATATTGATTATTGAAGACGAAGCAAACATGAGATTGGGATTGAAAGATAATCTTGAATTTGAAGGTTATGAAGTTGATCTCGCCGATAACGGCGAAGAAGGATTTAAAAAAATAACCGAGAACATTTTTGATTTAGTGTTGCTTGATGTTATGCTTCCTAAAATGTCCGGCTTTGACGTGTGCAAAAAAGCTCGAGCAAAAGGTGTAACGACGCCGATAATTCTGTTGACAGCAAAAGGGGAAGAAGTTGATAAGGTAGTCGGACTCGAAATCGGTGCAGACGATTATGTGACGAAACCTTTCAGCCTTCGTGAACTTTTGGCGCGGATAAAAGCCGTACTGCGGCGAACAGATAAACCACAGCGGGAAAATGATTTGTTGAAAATCGGCAGATTGGAAGTGCATTTCCCAAGTTACAATGCGATGGAAGACGGTTTAGCAGTTCAAATGTCGCACAAAGAATTTGAACTGCTGAAATATTTGCACGATCATAGAAACCAAACCGTTAGCCGCGATGATCTTCTTAAAAATGTTTGGGGTGATATTTATACGACTTCGCGAACGATCGATAATTTTATTGTGAAGCTTCGACAAAAAATCGAAAGCGATCCCAACAATCCCAAAGTAATTCTTACTGTTCATGGCATTGGATACAAATTATTAGCTCATCCATAGTTCCATCTTTTGGGTTTGAGATTAGCTTTCGTTACAATTCGTTACAACTACTCATACAACGATGACAACTCCTACGGGAACCGTTTCGACTAAAGAAGTGAAAGTCAGAAATTACTAATAACCATAGGAGGTTAAAATGAAAAACTCAGTATTCACATCAGCAATGAAAAAAGCCGGTTTAACAACTTTGATGGCTTTAACTTTCGGTTTTGCCGCACATGCCCAGGGTGCGGAAAAAGTAGCGCTAAATAAGTTGGCAGTTAAAAACATTGTAGCAAACATCAGCAATGCAAGTGATGGTGTCCGTATAGGCGTAATTGATCTAGCAGGTAAGTGCAAAGTAACCGAAGCCGTAGATGCACTCGTTGCACAGTTCAAAAATGAAACTGTTCAAAAGATCAAATTGCAGATAGCAGAAGCACTCTATCGGATTGGCGATGAAAACGGAATCAAAGCCGCTTATCAGTCAGCGTTGCTCGATCAAGATGAAGAAGTTAAAAAAGTCTGCGCAGATTACTATAATGAGTTTCAGAAGAACAAACTCGTTGCAGAAGCTAAGGGATTTTGATTGCAGCCGTGACAATTGGTGACAAAATGTTACTAGCAAATTACAGCACAGATAACGTATTAATTTATATTGAATGAGCGAAAAGAGGAATAAGCGATGAAACGGAAATTATTGGTGACGATTTTAGTGCTCTCAGCAGCTATGGAGATTGGACTTCGTGCACAAAGTTGGGACCGCATGGTGAATTTGAGAGGATATTGGAAGTTTTCGATAGGTGATGATATGAATTGGTTGAAACCGGAATATGATGATAAACACTGGGAAGAAATTAAAGCTCCGTCTGCATGGGAAGATCAGGGATACTATGGTTACGATGGTTACGCTTGGTATAGAAAACATTTCAAAATTTATTCCTCTTCCAAGGGAAAGTACTTGATGCTTCGTATGGGCAGAATTGACGATGTCGATCAGGTTTTTGTTAACGGACATTTAGTTGGTGCCTCAGGTACTTTCCCTCCGGATTATCGTACAGCGTATAATGCGTGGCGGGAATATTACCTTCCGGAAAAATATTTGAAAATGGATAAGGATAACGTTATTGCGGTGCGTGTTTACGATGCCGAACTTGGCGGTGGAATTTTAGAAGGCGAGGTTGGAATATTTACTATTGAAGGTGCGTTGAAACCGGATCTCGATCTTTCCGGCGAATGGAAATTTAAATCAGGCGATAACAAAAAATGGATAGACCCGAACTTTGATGATGAAAAATGGAATTTAATACTAGTCCCCAGCTACTGGGAAATGCAAGGTTACAAAGGTTACGACGGTTTTGCGTGGTACAGATTGAGATTCAAAGTTGATCCTTCGCTTGCAACTAAAAAATTGGTACTCGTTTTAGGAAAAATAGATGATATAGATGAAGTTTATCTCAACGGTAAGTTAATTGGTTCAACAGGAAACATGAATACTCATCCTATCAGATATGATACTCGTTCTGAGTGGCAGATATTCCGCGGCTACTTTGTACCCGGCGGCTTGATCGATCCGAATACAGAAAATGTTATAGCCGTTCGGGTTTTCGACGGTTACATTAACGGTGGAATATACCAAGGACCAATAGGATTAGTCCAACAGGACAAATACACAAAGTTTTGGCGTGAACAAAAGCATGAGAGAAAAACTTTTTGGCAATGGATATTCGGAAATTAACGGAGACGGCGGCGTCCATCTAAGTCCGTCGCCTTGGTCTATTAAACCCAGTCTCCAATGAAAATTATAAATTAAATTAGATTCTCACCAAGTATTTTTCACACCGCAGCTTAACTTGAAATTTTTTTCTTGCGCGTGTTGTCTTATTCATCGTATATTTGCGATGAACGATTAAGGAACACGATGTCTGGGCATAAAAAGCATTTATTCGATAAAGATGAAATTGATATTGCTGAAGTTGCAAAAGCATTATCACATCCGGCAAGACTAAAAATTTTAAGAATTCTTTCGCGAATGAATGTTTGCATGTGCGGTGAGATCGTAAATCTTCTTCCTCTTGCTCAAGCAACCGTATCCCAGCATTTGAAAGAACTAAAACGGGTAAATCTAGTGCAAGGAGAAATTG
>DAIEQA010000037.1:0-11794 GCA_027348115.1 Ignavibacteriales bacterium | reverse complement strand
ACTTCGAATTCCGGTATCCTGTATATCGTAAACAAGAACATCAATCCCGGCAAGCATCTCCTTTGTAGGTTTTTGCGTAGCTCCGTAAAGCGAATAGTACTTTATTCCGTTGGAAGTATCGTTGCCGTCCGAGTATTTTTGTCCGGCGCCTATATCGCCTCGTAATCCGTGTTCCGGAGAAAATACTGCGGCAAGCTTAAAATTTTTTGCCGATTTGAAAAGATCGAGAGTTGAGACTAATTTGGAATTTACGCCGGTATGATTTGTTATAAGTCCGACTCTTTTTCCCGTCAGCAAACTAAAATTTTCCGATTCGAGTACATCGATGCCGGTTTTAACTTTTTGCGCTTCTGCGTTAATAGGATGAATTAAAAACAACATCAAGAGTATGATGAGCGCCGTCTGTTTTAACCGGAATAACTTAAATATTTCCAACGCTGAATCAGAATTAAAAGATAGCCCGTTTGTTTTCAAAAATTGAATCATGCTATCGAAATCGATTTGATAAGCTGGTGAATAAGCAATTCGGTTTGGCGTGAAATATCCTCGATCTGGATTTCGGCGCGTTTTCTAATTTCATTTGCAATTGTCTGGTTGGAAAGCGACGCACAGTTTATCAATACATTAAGATAAGCGGATTTAGCAGCCGTTTGAATTAACGAAGCTGCAACACCGGCGTCAGAGAGCGAATTTCGATTTCCTTTTTCGATCACAATTTTTAAAAGCGGTATAATTTCTGCGCAGGCATTCATTACATCTGATGGAACTGCGGCGGCTCCAAGAGTGGCCTCTTCAATTTTCCTGGCGCGGATTTCTTTTTCAGAATCGCTTTCTTTTGGCAGCTTGAATGCTTCCATGACCTTATCGAAAGCGGAATTATCTTTTTCAGCAAGCATGAAAAAATTTTTTTGGAACGATTCCAATTTTTCTCTCACGCTGATCATCTCTGTCTCAACTTCGGCATACTTCTTTTTACCGATTGTTAAGTTGCATACCATTGTACCCAAGCTGGCGGATAAAGCGCCGCAAACGGCCGCAACATTCCCACCACCTGGAGTAGGAGAATTCGATGAGAGTTCGTTAAAGTATTCCTGCATTGTCTTCGAGAGGTTCATTGTATCTCCAATTTAACTTACCTCCTCGTTCACCGAAATTGAAGCGGTGGAAACGAGAGTTGTTGTTATATCATGTACTCAATTATTTTTTCTTCCGGGTTGAAAGGATGAAGCGAATTTAAACCGAGATTATCTATTGCCGCCTCTAACAGTTTTTTCTCCTCGGTCTCTTTACCGTTAGTATAGAACTTGCCGGCTTGCAGCATCGATTCAAGAGGAACCAAACCTACAATTTCGCTCCCGTTAATCTCAATGCCTAAGCGAGCAGCTTCTTTTTTCACTTCTTCATACGCCGTATGCATCGGCGTTACATTATAGTTTGTTAAATTCATTGAGACCTGTGTAATGCCGTATTTATCAAGCGCTACCCCCATTCCTTTCACATCTTTTAATCTTCCAGGTACCTTTACTGCCTTACCATCCACTTTAACAACATTTCCGTTTTCATCTTTTTTAGAGTAGCCGCTTTCTCTCAGTATCTCGCCGATTTCTTTGGCAAACTTTACATCGGTTGATTTTATATTAACATTGTAAGCGATTAAGAAAAATCTTGAACCGGTAACAATGGCTCCAAGCGTTGGATTGAAAACCGCCTCACCGAAATCCGGCGCCCAATTTGGATCTTTTAATTTATCGGCAAGACCTTCATACTCGCCCTGCCTAATGCTGGATAAACTTTTCCTATCCGGTTTGCGTGCGGCGTTTTCATATAAATAAACCGGAACGCTTAACTCGCTGGAAATTATTCGCGCAAATTCTTCCGATATTTTTACGCACTCTTCGGTAGTAACATTAGATACCGGCACAAATGGCACAACATCTATAGCGCCGAGACGCGGATGTTCTCCTTTATGAGTCCGCATATCGATTCGCTCCGCGGCCGCCCGACAAATATTTAAAGCGCCGTTTAATATTCCTACTGCGTCGCCGGCAAGTGTAACTACAACCCGGTTATAATCCGCATCGGGTTCAAGACTAAGAAGTTTAACGCCCTTTGTTCTATCCGCAGCTTCTTTAATAGCGGCAAACGTTAATGGATTCTTTCCCTCGCTAAAATTTGGAACACACTCAATTATCTTCATAAAGTCTCCGCACGTTGAAAAATGACTTCTCCTTTTTTGATTGTAAACTTATTAAGATTATTGCCGATATTGTACAGAATTTCCGAGTAATCGTTCCCTTCGAAAACAGAAAAATCGGCATGCTTGCCAATTTCTATGCTGCCGATCTTACCGCTAAGCCCAAGCGCTTTTGCGGCATTGATAGTAACAGCCGAAATAATTTCCTCAATGCTCATCTTCATTTTAAGCGCAGCCAACTGCATTATCAAATGAAGATTTGGAATATGCGAGGAACCAGGGTTGAAGTCCGTAGAGAGGGCAACAATTGCATTATTGTTTATTAATTGTCTAGCGGGCGCGTAATTGTAATCGAGAAAGAAAGACACGCCCGGCAAAAGAACCGCAACGGTATCTCCCTTTGATAGTTTTTGCAAATCCTCGTCGGCTATAACTTCCAAATGATCTACAGACAAAGCTTTATGTTTTATTGCAATATCCAAACCGCCAATGTTGTTAAACTGTTCGGTATGAATCCTGATTTTATAACCTAGTTTTTTGGCTTCTGAAAAGATTTGGTCAACTTCGTCAGCGGAAAAAGCTGTCTTCTCGCAAAACGCATCTATCGCATCGGCAAGTTTGTTCTTAATAATGTAAGGAAGAAGTTCACCGACGATTAATTTCAAATACTGTTCGTGATCGTTTTTATATTCCGGCGGATATGTGTGCGCGCCAAGAAAAGTAGGAATTATTTCAATGGGGGAGAGGGCTTTAAAATAATTTATAACCTGCAGCAGTTTTATCTCATCATAAAAACTTAAACCGTAGCCGCTTTTAATTTCGAGAGTAGCAACACCCTGAGAAATAAAATAATCGATTCTGGGTTTTAGAAGTTTTACCAATTCTTCAAATGAAGAAGAGCGAACGGCTTTCATCGTAGAAGTAATTCCACCTCCTGCTTCAGCAATTTCTTCGTAGGAAGCGCCTCCGAGCCGCATTAAAAATTCGTTTGAGCGGCTACCCGCAAATGCTGCATGAGTATGACATTCAACCAGTCCGGGAAGCAGAACGGTTCCGGAGAGATCAATAATTTTATCCGTACTAAGCTTCGAGATTGATGGGTTAGGAACCAAATCTTTTATAATACCGTCTTCCACAACAATTCCATGTTCCGATAACGGTTTAACATTTCCAAGTTGTTTACCGCGCTTGAGATTTTTACCCGAGGTATCTACAGTTATAATTTGATTGGGATTAGTGTATAAAATTCTCATTAGCAGTTTAAAGCCGTTTTTTATTAACTCAACAATTATATAGAAAGACCATCTCTAAATTGCAAAGATTTTTGTATAGACGTCAACATTTTCGTAATTTTGCATGTTAAAAATGTGAGGACCGATCTAAATGACCTCTGGGAAAAAGCTCAAAATCTTATTCGCAACTTCTGAAGTTGTCCCGTTTATCAAGACCGGCGGTTTAGCCGATGTATCGTCAGCGCTTCCTCAAAAATTGCAGGAAATGGGTCATCATGTTCGCATAATTGTACCCAAGTACGGCGCTATTGACGAGCGTAAATTCAAAATTCACGAGGTAGTGCGTCTCAAAGACCTTAAAATAAACATCGGTGAAAAGGAAGTAGTTTTTTCGCTTAGATCTTCTTTCCTTATCGGTCCAAAGACCCGCGTTCAAATTTATTTTCTGGATAACCCTGAGTATTACGGCAGCCGTCATAGTCTTTACGCAGATCCGTTAACGGGCGAAGATTACCCTGATAACGACGAGAGATTTATAATTCTTTCCCGTGCTGTGTTCGAGTTAATTAACAAACTGGGATGGACGCCTGATATTATTCATTGCAACGATTGGCAAACCGGATTGATACCGGCTTACCTCAAATCCATGTACGCAAGCGATCCTGTCTTTAAATCCATCAAAACAATTTTTACAATTCACAATCTTGGTTTCCAGGGAATTTTTCCAAAGACAACTTTTGCCAAAACGGGATTGCCTGCAGAGCTCGACTGCGAAAAAGGAATACTACGCAAAGGCAAGGTTAATTTTCTGAAAAGCGGTTTAATTTACTCCGACATGATCAACACCGTGAGCGAAACCTACGCTAAAGAAATTTGTCAGGATAAAGAACTCGGAATGGGTTTGGAAGATATACTTAAGAAGCGCAAAAAAGATTTATATGGAATCATTAACGGCATCGACGACACAATCTGGCATCCGGAACGGGATACAAAAATTGAGAAAAGATATTCAATAAAAAATTTAGAACTCAAAAGAGAAAATAAAAAAGCGCTCGCTGAAAATTTCAATTTTACTTACAATGAAAATATTCCCGTAATAGGAATGATTACCCGTCTGCTCGATAACAAAGGAATGGACCTGCTGGAAAAGGCGCTGCCGGAATTAATGAAAATGGATATTCATTTTATCCTTTTGGGTACTGGGGATAAGAAGTATCACAAAGTATTTAAAGCTGCAGCCACAAAATATCATAATAAGTTTTCTTGTTATATCGGGTTTGACGATGAACTCGCTCACCTGATCGAGGCCGGCTGCGATATGTTCCTAATGCCATCCAAGTTTGAGCCGTGCGGCTTAAACCAGATGTACAGCCTGATGTACGGAACCGTGCCGATTGTCCGTCAGACAGGCGGTTTAGCCGATACCGTTAAACTGTTTAATCCCAAAACAAAGACAGGCAACGGTTTTGTTTTCAAAAAATACAACGCTAAGGAAATGATGGCGGAAATTAAAAACGCTGTTAAGATATTTTCTTCCAACCGCGAGATGTGGCATTCAATTATGCGCAACGGTATGAAGGAAAATTTTTCCTGGCTTAACTCGTCGAAAAAATACGTCGACCTGTACAAAAAGTTGACAGATTAGTAAATGTCTCAGCGTGCTTTATTTTTAGATCGTGACGGGACAATCAATTTCGATCCCGGATATATTAAAGATCCCTCCCAAATAGTAATACTTCCAGGTGTGGCCGAGGGAATCCGCGCTTTGAAACATGAGTTCGGTTTTAAGATCATTGTTGTTTCAAATCAAGCTGGAATTTCCAAGGGCTTAATGACGCATTCGGATGTCGAAGCCGTTAACCTTAGGGTGAATGAACTTCTTTCGGCAGAAAACGCCGGGGTGGATTACTTTTATTATTGTCCATACCACCCGGATTTTGACCCGCCGGAAAAAACAAATTGTAGGAAACCTTCTCCATTTATGATTGTTCAAGCATCTGAAGAGCACAACCTTGATCTTCAAAATTCTTACATGATTGGTGATAAAGCCAGCGATATTGAAAGCGGATTGAATGCAGGAGTTAAGACTATTCTTTTACACGGCGAGAATATCGAAAAAGAAATTTCTACCTTGCTTAATCTGGGAAAAAAGCCCAATTTTGTAGCCGCTAATTTCAAAGAGGCTTGCAATTTCATACTTAAAGATTTATCCGGAGGAGTTAATTGATTAGATTTTTGCAATACTTATTTCTGGTACTGGGTTCGGTTTTAATTTTCACATATTGTAATCAACCGCCTCCGACTGCGCCTCAAAGTCTTATTCCCAATGAAGATTTAATTAATGCCCGGCATACTAATTCGGATTCATTAAATTTATCTCAGAGTTCTTCGTTTTATGAAAAACAAATTGCACTGGGTATTGCAAACAGAGTGCTGCTTGGCAAAAATGAATATTCAAGCGCGGATTTATTATACCGTTTCAGCGTTTATGTGCCGGATACTACTCTTACCTATATTAAGAACGGGCAGGCTGCTATTACAAAAGCGTGGATTACAATGAAGCCGAGCTACTCTCTCGGTGATACAACAAAACCTTTTGGTTTTACCGCATATCAAATAAGAAGCGACTGGGGTTTGCTGGAATTTAATAGAGACAGTTTGAATGCTTTGCAATATGATCAAACGAATGTTTTGTTAAACACTCCGCAGCCCGGCGTTACAACCAAGGATTCAATTATTGCCGAACTGAATCCGGATGTAGTAAAAGAATGGGTCACATACGACAGCACAGTTGCCGGCTCAAAGAAAAATTACGGACTTATTTTCAAACCCACCGCTGCAACGGGAAGATATCTCGGGTTTAAAGCGTCCACTTCCGATTCTGCCAAAAAAATTTCGCAGCTGCATGTAATAATACATAATGCTAATTGGGCAACCGATGATTCGATCCAGGTGATTCCTTGGATGGATTCGCATATTATGGAGAAAAGTGCCTTGCCGGTTAGCAACGACAGAATTTATTTGGAAGGATCTTACGCAATCCGCGGTTTCCTGTTTTTTGATCTTTCAACAATTCCGTCGAACATTATAATTAATAAAGCAGTCTTGACTTTAAATTATGATGCTAATAGTTCCACCAACGGATCGGTCGCTTCCGATACTCTCCTTGTAAATGTTCTTGCGGATAGCACCTTAAAAACGTTTAACAGCGACAGCACCAAGTCGAGTATTTTATACCGCAGCGGTTCGGCTTTTTCCGGGGACATTACATGGATGGTCCAAAAATGGATTAAGCATGATTCAAGTTATCCCAACGAGGGAATGACATTTTACCTTTATAATGAAAATGCATCGGCAGCACGGCAAGTTTTTTACGGAAGCAGATATGCCGACAAAGCTTTACGTCCTAAACTAGATTTATACTTCACGTCAAAGAATTAAATATATGAAGCCAACAAAAATTTTATTTTTATTATTGCTTTCATCGCTTCCAATATTTGCCAGCGGAGGATCCCTTTATACCCGTTACGGCATTGGCGATTTGCGCCAGTCATTTTCGTCAAGGAGATTTGCAATGGGTGGTTTGGGTTTTGCTTTAAGCGATCAGCAATATCTTTCCGATCTGAACCCCGCAAGCTGGACAGAATTGCGCTTAAGCCGCGTTGAAACCAGTTTTCTGTATAACGGCGATAAGCTTCAGACAAGCTCCACTTCCGTTTATCATTCGGATGTTTTTTTCAACGGCGTGATGTTCGGTTTTCCAATTGAAAAAGATTTAGGCATTTCGCTTGTGTTTGGAATTGTGCCTATTTCAAATGTTCAGTATGATACCAAAGAACAAATAGTCGATTCCTTAATTGATAATCATACCAACGAATACCAGGGCACCGGCGGCATTTCCAAATTTACTTTGGGCTCTTCTTATAAATTACCGTTCGGATTGAATCTCGGCTTGTCGTACGATTATTATTTCGGTCGGATTGAAAATACGAGCTCGATATTTTTTGTCGATAATTCCACATACGGCAACGCTTCTTTTAAAAGGCAGATAAATTACAGCGGTATGGGTTTTACCGTAGGTTTAATTTCCAACGACTTTGCCAAATACCTCGGGATAAAAAATCTTAAAAACCTTAAAGTAGGATTGGTTTATTCCTCAGGTGCCTCGATGAATTCGGATTCATTGGAAATATATTCTACGAGCGTAGGCAGCGTTGACGGACCTTCTCAAGATTATAAAACCGAGCTTCCCTACAAACTTGGTATCGGTGTTTCATTCAACTGGACCGACGATTACGCTTTCATATTAGATTATCTTTATCAGCCGTTCAGTAAATTTAGGGAGAACGGAATGACCAACCGTTATCTTCGCGACTATTCTAAATACAGTCTTGGCCTTGAATATCACAACGCGGACGCGCGTTCAAATTCATTCTGGGATTACATTGCTTTGCGGGGAGGAGTTAGTTACGAACAAACTCAGTATTTTATAAACGGCACCGGCCTCAATCAATTCTCTGTCTATACCGGTTTTTCCATGCCGATAAGTTATGATAACACTTTAAATGTCGGCTTCCAATACGGCGTGCGCGGCACTACAGATAATAATCTTCTCAAGGATAATTTTTTCAGAGTGAATTTCTCGGCCAGTTTCGGAGATATCTGGTTTATGCGCGTGGAAAGGTAAAACTTTTTTCATATTCAATATTACCCTATATGATTTTCCTCTTCTTTCCGTCAACAAAATTCATCCAACTAATTTTAGATTTTCTTATTATTGAACCCGATTAATTAACGTATATCAAAATAAAACTGAAAAGCCATGTTAGAACATTTGAAAAATGACCAGGAAATCTTGAAGATTGCTCAGCTAGAAGTAAACCGGCAGGAAACAAATCTCGAGTTAATTGCTTCCGAAAATTTTGTTTCGTTAGCCGTCTTGGAGGCGGCAGGTTCGGTACTTACCAATAAATACGCCGAGGGTTATCCGGGAAAAAGATATTACGGCGGATGTGAATTCGTCGATATGGCGGAAGAACTTGCAAAGGATCGTCTTAAAAAATTATTCGGCGCCGAATATGTGAATGTTCAACCGCACAGCGGCTCACAAGCAAACATGGCTGTTTACATGGCTTTGATCAAACCTGGCGATACTATATTAGGATTAAGTTTAGATCACGGCGGACATTTGACTCATGGCTCACCGGTTAATTTCTCCGGACAAATTTATCGTTCTGTAGGATATGGTCTTAATAAGCAAACCAAAGTCTTGGACTATAATTTAGTAGAAGAAATTGCAAAGAAGGAAAAACCGAAATTAATTGTAACCGGCGCGAGCGCTTATTCGCGCGATTGGGACTTTGCTAAGTTCCGTGAGATCGCGGATAAAGTTGGTGCGCTTCTAATGTACGACATGGCTCATCCTGCCGGCTTAATTGCAAAAGGTTTGCTTAACAATCCGCTTCAATATTGCGATGTGGTTACATCCACAACACACAAAACTCTTCGCGGTCCCCGCGGCGGTATAATACTTTTAGGTAAGGACAGAGAAAATCCTCTCGGCATCGAAACAGTAAAAGGGGATAGACTTAAACTTATGTCCGAAGTCTTTGACAGTATGGTTATGCCGGGCATTCAGGGCGGACCGTTGATGCACATCATTATGGCAAAGGCGGTAGCTTTCGGAGAGGCGCTTCAAGATTCGTTTACGGATTATGCTAAACAGATCATCAAAAATTCCAAAACGCTGGCAAATGAATTAATGAATCTCGGTTACGAAATTATTTCCGGAGGAACAGATAACCATTTGATGCTGGTAGATTTAACTAATAAAGATCTTAGCGGCAAGAAAGCGGAGAACGCCCTTGGTTCGGCAGGAATAACCGTTAACAAAAATATGATTCCGTTCGATACAAAAAGTCCGTTTGTTACCAGCGGAATTAGAGTAGGAACACCGGCAGTTACAACTCGAGGCATGAAAGAAAATGAAATGAAGCAGGTAGCTTCTTTTATCGACCGGGCTGTTAAAAATCATGAGAATGAAACTGAACTTGCAAAAATTAAAACAGAAGTAGCGGAACTTTGTTCTAGATTTCCGCTTTACCCAAAATTAAAATTACAATAACAATTGGCAGATAACGACAACATATTTGAAGAGGAGGGGTCAAAGGGAGAAGTCGAAATGACTTTCCTCGAGCACCTTGAAGAACTCCGGTGGAGAATAATTTATTCGCTGATTGGAATTGTTATCGGGACTATTATCGCCTGGATATTCATTGATTTCTTTATCGATAAGGTATTACTGCTTCCCGCCGTTCATGCCGGTTTTAAACTTCAAAATCTAAGACCATTCGGTCAGCTTTTCCTTTACTTCCAGGTTGCTATGATAATAGGGTTGATAATCAGTTTTCCTAATGTTGTCTATCAGTTGTGGAAATTTATTGCGCCCGCTTTAAAGACAAACGAAAAAAAATATATAAAGTGGATAGTTTTGTTTACCACGTTTTGTTTTTTGTCCGGAGTAGCTTTCGCTTATTTTCTGATGCTGCCTTTGACTCTAAAGTTTGCCGCCGGATTCGGCTCTGCCGCGATTCAAAACAATTTTTCAATCGAAGAATATTTTTCCATAATCATGAGTATCATACTCGGAGCCGGACTAATATTCGAGCTTCCTATGCTTTCGTTTTTCCTTTCCAAAATTGGTATACTTAAACCGTCGTTTATGAAAAAATACCGGCGACATGCGATTGTTGTAATAATGATATTAGCCGCCGTATTAAGTCCCGGCACCGATCCGGTATCGCAGATCATGCTCGCTATCCCGTTGGTTTTCTTATACGAAGTAAGTATATTAGTTTCAAAAATTTCTCAAAAGAAATCTTGATAACTAAATCCCTTTCGGAAATAACTCATCAGATTGAAAAGGAACTCGAGATTTTTGACGGACTTTTCAAGGAATCGTTAAAATCCAAAGTTGCCCTTGTTGATCTTGTTACCCGTTACATCTTAAAGCAAAAAGGGAAAAAAATACGGCCTCTGCTTGTGCTTCTTTCCAGCAAACTTTGCGGAGAAATAACGGAAAGAACTTACCGGGGCGCAGCATTAGTGGAGCTACTTCACACAGCAACCCTGGTTCACGATGATGTTGTTGACAATGCGGAAACGCGGAGGAAGTTCCCATCGATTAATGCCGTGTGGAAAAATAAAATTGCGGTTCTAATGGGAGATTACCTGCTGGCTCGCGGATTACTGCTTTCCATGGAAGGAAAGGATTTCGATTTTCTGCAGGTGATAACCGACACTGTCCGCAGGATGTCCGAAGGCGAACTTTTGCAAATAAGTAAAACCCGCAAATTGAACAACGACGAAGAAACATATTTTAAAATTATTTCTGATAAAACAGCATCGCTATTTTCAACTTGCTGTGAAATTGGGGCAAGGGCAGCTACTAAAGACGAAAATAAAATATCGGCTATGCGCGAGTTCGGTGAGAATCTCGGAATCGCATTCCAGATTCGAGACGACATTCTCGATTATATAGGCACAAATAAATTATTCGGTAAACCGCTTGGGGGAGATATTAAAGAAAAAAAATTAACCCTTCCATTAATATACTGTTTGAAAAATGCCCCTAAGGATGAATCGAAGAAAATATTATCTCTAATCAAAAACGGCGCATCTAAAACCGACGTGGAAGAGGTAATTGGTTTTGTTCAAAAGTACGACGGTATAAAGTATTCCGAAAAAATTGCGCACGAGTACTCGCGCAAAGCTTTAGAGAATCTGAATTTGTTTGAGCAAAACGAAGCGCATCTTGGATTGTCAACTCTTGTAAATTTTGTTGTTGAAAGGAAAAACTGAAAAAGTTTTATTAAATAGCATCATGCGAAGAGGAGCGAGGATGAAACGCATTTTATCATTTGCACTTCTTATAATTCTGCTTTCCGGTTGTATCGATTATCGCGAGAAGATGAAACTAAACGACGACGGCAGCGGCGAAATAACTTTTGCCGTCGGCATCAGCGAATCCCTTTTTAACCTCAGCGGTGAGAAAGGAAATCTTAAGGATTTCCAGGAATCCAAAATCAGAAATAGTTTTGAATCCAAGCCGGGCATTAAGCTTATTGACAGCAGAACCTATTCTGCCGACGGAAACAAGTGGATCTCGATTCATCTTTCGTTCAAATCTTTGAAAGACCTAAATGAGGTGGCAAAGGACAGTTCTCAGCAAGGAATGCTGGGTCAGTGTTCACTTACCGAAGATGCGAACGGTAATTTGGTATTCAGCAAAACACTTGCCGGAAAAAACAGCCAGGCGGAAAAAGATTCTTCTACCGACGCAGCTTCACGGGGGATGATGGAAATGATG
>DAIEQA010000013.1:0-8448 GCA_027348115.1 Ignavibacteriales bacterium | reverse complement strand
AAGACGCAACACAGTTTTGAATGTTCCTCTTCAAAATTATTTTATAGTAATCATGCTTTTTATTTTTTCGAATTTCTTCTTTCCGATTCCTTTTACATTTAAAAGGCCGTCCACCTTTTTAAATGGGCCGTATTTGCTACGGTAATCTATAATATTTTGCACGCTTTTACTTCCCAGACCGGGTAAGTTCAACAATTCGTTTAGGGAAGCCGTATTAATATTAATTAAACCGGCAGACTGCAGAGTCTTGCCGGTTTTTGCAATTATTTTTTTGCCTTTTGAAAATTCCAAAAGTTCGGGTTTAGAAGCAATTTTTTTTTCGACAAATGAAGTGGAAGAATCGGCGGACGATAAATCGACCGAAGCTGCATCGAAAAGACTGTCCTGAACCCTGTAGTCGAATTCAAGATAGTCGGCACGGCCAGATGAATCTTTGAAGAAATTAACAACCGCGCCGATTAGAAAGGTTAGAATAATGAAGATGAGAACATTCGTTTCAGTATCGGTAAATCCTACCTTCCGCGATAAATTTTTTAAGGGCTTCATAACTTCCCCCTTGATTATGGACCTTAAATACAAAACAAAGCATAGCTACTTATTTATTTTTGACCTTTGATATTCGGCATCTTCTGAAGTTCGCGAAGTATTTCCCTCTCTTTATTCGAAACATTTTTGGGGACATGAATATTCACTTTAACAAGCTGGTCGCCTGCGCCGTGGCTGTTTAAATGTTGAATACCTTTCTCGCGCATCTTTAAAAATTTTCCGGCAAGAGTGCCCGGTTCAATTTTCAATTTTGCCTTTCCGCTTAAAGTGGGCACCTCCACTTCGGTACCGAGCACTGCTTCCGGGAAGCTAATATACAATTCGTAAATCACATTGTCGCCGTCGCGTGTAAAAAACTCATGCTGCAGTTCTTCAAAAATTACAATTATGTCGCCGGATGGACCGCCGTTCTTCCCGGCATTGCCTTCGCCGCGCAGAGTCATGTAATTTCCATCGCTGACTCCGGCCGGGACACTAATCTTAATTGTGGATTCGTCCTGAATTCTTCCGTCGCCGGAACAAGTTGTACACGGTTCCGAAATTATTCTGCCCGTTCCTCCGCAATTGTTACAAGGCGCAATATTTACAAACTGACCGAATATCGAACGGGAGACCTGTCTTACTTCTCCAGAGCCGTTACACACGGAACATGTTTTGAACGATGCAGAATTTTTTGCACCTGTGCCGTTGCAAGTAGAGCATTTATTAAATTTCTTAATCTTAACTTTCTTTGTGGTGCCGGCAGCAATTTCTTCGAGCGTAAGTTTTAAGGTGATCTTTAGATCGGAACCGGGAGTACCGGTAGTGCGCTGACGCGGCCTCTGCGAGGAAGAACCGCCCCCGCCGAAGAAATCGTCGAATATGGATGAGCCGCCAAAAGCCCCGCCGAATATATCCGAGAAGTGACTGAATATATCGTTTACATTGTTGAAGCCGTGGAAATCCTGGCCGCCTTTTAATCCGTTGTGACCGAATTTATCGTACTTAGAACGCTTATCGTCGTTGTTTAAAACTTCGTAAGCTTCGGCTGCTTCTTTAAATTTCTCTTCCGCTTCTTTATTACCCGGGTTGCGGTCCGGGTGATACTACATAGCAAGTTTTCTATAAGCTTTTTTTATCTCGTCGGCCGTGGCATTTTTACCCACGCCGAGTACTTCGTAATAATCTCTTTTTGACATTCTTTAATTATCCTTCTTGATTGGAGCCGTTTTGAGCGTTAGCGTCTTCGTTCGATGCAGATTCGGCGCTCACAATTACTTTTGCATGACGAATTACTTTATCTTTATACATATAGCCCGGTTCAATTACCTCGAGCACAGTATGAGGCGAGACGCCCTCAACAGGCTGCTGCATCAGCGCTTCATGGAATTCAACGCTGAATGGTTTGCCTTTGGCATCGATTTTTTTTACGCCTTGCGATTCCAAAATTTTTCCGAATTTTTCAAATACAAGCAGCAATCCTTTCTTTGTCGAGTCTTTGCTGCTCTCATCGTCTATATGAGCAAGAGATCGTTCCAGGTCGTCGTAAACCGGAAGAATATTTTTAATAAAAGATTCCGCCGCATACTTTAACAGATTAAGCTGATCGTTTTCATTCCTGCGTTTAAAATTTTCGAATTCGGCAACCTTTCTTAGCAGGGCGTCTTTTAATTCCGTGTTTTGTTTTTCAAGTCCCGAAATTTTATCGGCAGCCGATTTTAATTCGGCTTCGATCTGTTCTGTATCAACTGTTTCCCTCTCTTCCGGTTCCTTGTTGTTTACTCTTTCAATCGGAATTTTATTCTCTTCTTCCTGAGTTTCCTTCTGTTTTTTATTTTTCTCTTCCATTTTACCTTTTAAGTTTATTCAGTAGGTGATTAGATGTAATTATCTTTGTTTGGTTAATTCTTGTGTAAGCTGTTCGGCAACATAAACCACGGCGGCAACAATTTTTGAATAATCCATTCGCTTCGGTCCCATAATTCCGAGTGTGCCGCTTAGATCTCCGATTTTATACTCCTTTGTAATCATGCTGTAATCGGATAATTTCTCATCCAGGTTTTCACCGCCGATTGTAATTGTTACTTCATCCTCGTCGGTATTTTTATTCCTATCAAGAACGTGAATTATAATATCTTTGTTTTCAACCAGTTCTATAACGCTTTGGAAATGATCCGGGTCTTCAAACTCCGGCTGCTTGAGTATATTTTTTGTGCCGGAAATATATGTTTTATCGCCGATCCGTTCCGTAAATATTTTATCAACCGAATCGAGGAAAACGCGTATTATCGGCCTATGCGATTCAGAATCAAAATCTTTTACTCTTTCCGAAAAGGAATTTTTTATTTCGGATAATTTTAATCCCGCCAGACGTTCGTTTAAGAACTGCTGAACGGTAATAATATTTTCTTCTTTAACCTCAGCGTCTATTTCAAGCGTTATGGTTCTTATCAAACCGGATGTTACACTCACTACTACAAGAATTCTTGTAGAAGACAACTGAACGATTTGAATTTTTTCAAGAACAGCCTGCTCGAATTTTGGATATGTAACCATGGCAAGTTGATTTGTAAGATGGCTCAATATTCCGGAGGTTACACGAAGCAAATCATCGGTTTCAAAAGTTGAAGAGCCAAGATTAGCTTCCACCATTTTCTTAACAGCGTTTTCAAGTCTAGGCGGATCCATCAAAGAATCCACGTAAACTCGGTAACCTTTAGCCGTTGGAACCCTACCGGCCGAGGTATGCGGATGATTTAGAAATCCAAGGTCTTCCAGGTCGGACATAATATTTCTAATCGATGCCGGAGAAAGACCGATATCGTACTTTTTAGAAATATTCCGGGAACCGACGGGATTTGCGGTTAAGATAAACTGGTGAATTACAAACCGCAGTATCGCTTTTTCCCTATCCTTTAATTGATACTCTTCCATACAACATTTTAAAAGTTACGGGCACAAATTTATCAAAAATTAAGATATAATTCATTTTAACGTTGTTTCGACTTTTGTATAATACAAAAAACCAAATCCGAAAGTTTCGCTCAGGTTTTTCCTTATATTTGTTTATCAAATCAACAATTTTTTAGGTTCAAGTTGGAAAACACCTACAAAGCAGCCGGTGTGGATATTCAAGCCGGCGAGGAAACTGTCGAAAGAATTAAATCGCTTGCTAAATCAACGTTCAACAAGAATGTTCTCTCCGGCATCGGACACTTCGGAGCTTTCTATGAAATCGATTTAAAGAAATGGAAAAACCCGGTAACCGTTAGCAGCGTGGACGGAGTGGGCACAAAACTTAAAATCGCTTTCGCTATGGATAAACACGATACTGTAGGACAGGATTTAGTTAATCACTGCGTTAACGACATTGCTGTATGCGGCGCCGAACCACAATATTTTATGGACTATCTTGCGTTCGGCAAACTTGTACCCGCCAAAGCCGAACAAATAATAAAAGGTTTTTCAATTGCTTGCAAGGAAAACGGCGTGGCCCTCATTGGAGGCGAAACCGCCGAGATGCCGGGTCTTTATGACGAGAATGAATATGATATGTCCGGAACCATAGTTGGAATTGTTGAGCGCGACAAAGTTATCGACGGCAGGAACGTTTCTAAGGGGGATGTACTCATTGGCTTCAAATCAACCGGACTTCATACCAACGGATATTCTCTTGCCCGTAAAGTTCTTCTAGGAAAATATTCCGTGTACGATAAACCGGGCGGATTGAAAAATTCCATCGGCGAAGAATTGCTGAACATTCATAAATCATATTTAAAACTTATCGGCGAATTGAAAGAAAAATTTTCTATTAAAGCTTTTTCGCACATAACCGGCGGCGGAATAATCGGAAACACAAAACGCGTTGTACCGAAGGAGTTTTCACTTAATATTAATTGGAGCGCATGGGAAATGCCCTCCATCTTTAAATTAATTCAAGCTACCGGGAATGTACCCGATGAAGAAATGCGCGCTGCATTTAACATCGGTATTGGTCTCATTGCTATAGTTAATGAGGCAGATGCGGATGCCGTTCTGAGCGCAAGTGAAACTATAGGCGAGCCGGGTATTGTTATAGGGGAAGTAGAATAATTATTGGAATGCCGGTTAACACGGTTTTAACTTTGGGAATCATCGTCATCCGTGTAACCTCTATTTTGTATTAACATGAAAGAATAAAATGTTTATCGATACTCATGCGCATCTTTTTTATCCTAACTTCAACGGCGAGGTTGACCAAATAATTGGCCGGGCTAATGACGCCGGTGTGGATTACATGATTGTGCCGGGCACAGATCTCGCTTCATCCGTACAAGCTGTGGAGCTAGCCGAAAAATACAATTGTGTTTATGCCGCGGTAGGCGTTCATCCACACGATACCAAGGAATGGAACGATTCCTTGATTGAAAAGATTGAAGCTCTCGCTCAAAATAAAAAAGTAGTAGCAATCGGCGAGATTGGTTTGGATTACTACTATGATTTTTCTCCGCGAGATATACAGTTAAAAGCTTTTGAAGCTCAGATTGAACTCGCGCTTAAACTTAAATTCCCAGTAATTGTTCACAACCGCGAGGCGAACGACGACGTTATGGCCTTCGCCCGCAAATATAAAGATTCGGGACTGCGCGCTCAGTATCACTGCTTTGCCGGCTCAGTACACGATGCGCGCGAACTTGTCGAGATGCATCATTTTATTTCTTTCCCGGGAATAGTTACATTTAAAAACGGAGACGGCATTAGAAAAGTATTAAGCCGAATTGCTCTTGAAAATCTTTTGCTTGAAACCGATGCCCCGTTTATGACGCCTGTGCCGCATCGCGGGCAGCGTAACGAACCGGCTTATCTTAAACTTGTTGCTGAAAAAATTGCCGAGGTGCATAATTTAACCGTGGATGACGTAGGAAGAACAACATCGTATAACGCTCACAAACTTTTCGGTATCGGAGAAAAACCAAAGCTGAGCTTTACATATTTAATCGGCAAATCTCTTTATGTAAATATTACGAATCGGTGCAACGCGGATTGCGTGTTCTGCGACCGCAAAGGCGAAGCCGTGATAAACGGTTATAGTCTCAAGATGAAAAAATCCGAAGAGCCGGAAGCGGGTGTTTATATTAAAGAAATCGGCGACCCGAAACAATTTAAAGAAATAGTTTTTTGCGGTTACGGCGAACCAACAATCCGATGGGATGTTGTTAAGCAAATTGCAAAATACGTCAAGGATAATGGAGGCGTTACCCGCTTGAATACCGACGGTCACGGAAGTTTTATTAATAAACGGGATATAACTCCCGAACTGAAAGATTTGATTGATACCGTTTCAATCAGTTTAAATTCCACAGACCCGCAGCAGTATGCCGAGCTTATGAAGGTTGATCCCAAAATGCACGCGGAGATGGTCGACTTTGCGAAGAAAGCTAAAAATTATGCTCATGTTGTGCTTTCAATTGTTGGATTAAGCAAAGTTGATTCCGAGGTTGCAAAGAAATTTGTAACGGAGGAAATCGGCGTAGATTACCGCGAACGTGAATACTTCTAGACAAGATGAAAAAATTAATTTTTGCCGTTAAAGCTGTTATCATAATCGCATTTGTAATCTTACTCCAATCATGCGCAACGTTTAAACAGCAAAGTTTACCGGAATCAAATCCGGTTGATAGCGTTATCGCTTCAAAATTTTTTGACGCCGCACAAATTTCAGTTTCCGTTTACGATCTAACCGATAACAAACCGGTTTATCTGCGCAACGAAAAATTGCTGCTTCACCCGGCATCAAATCAAAAAATACTAATAACAACCGCGGCTTATCTTTTTCTCGGAAAGAATTACAATTTTGAAACGTCTGTTTATCATACGGGAGAAATAAAAGATTCCGTCTGCAGCGGAGATCTATATTTTGTCGGCGGTTTTGATCCGGATTTCTCCTTGCTGGATTTGGACTCGCTAATTCAAGCAATAAAGAAGTCGGGAATAAAAAAAATTGAGGGCAATCTTTACGCAGATGTGTCGGCAATGGATTCGCTTTTCTGGGGAGCCGGATGGATGTGGGATGACGATCCATATTCCTTTCTGCCGTATCTTACTCCGCTTAATATTAACAAGGACAACATCACTGTAGTTGTTTCGCCGTCTATTGCAGCACAGCCCGCTGAAGTTTCCACGATTCCCAAGACTGCTTTTTTTGAAATTAAAAACAGAAGTATAACCGTCGACTCCGGTAAATCACAACTTAATGTAACCCGCGATTGGATAAGCAGAAAAAATACAATCGAGGTAAGCGGAACAATAAAAAATTCTTCGGCTCCGGATACGACCAGGTTAAATGTCTTCAATCCAAATTTTTATTTTTTAGAGCTCGCTAAAGAAAAATGCGAGCTTGCTGGAATAAAGATTAACGGAAAACTGGACACGCTTACCGCGCCCCAAAATTGTTACAAAATATTCTCGGTCAACCATTCTATAGACGAGGCAGTTAGGAATGCAAATAAGAACAGCGACAACCTGAACGCCGAAATGATTTTGAGAGCGCTGGGAAATAAATATTTTGGCAAACATACCTCCGCCGACGACGGATTAAAATTAGTCGATAGTTTGATAATTCTTTCCGGCTTTAATCCCAAAAATTACTTACTTGTAGATGGCTCAGGGCTATCTCATTATAATCTTGTTTCAGCAGAACTGATCGACGGAATTTTGAAATATATTTACTATAGTCACCCGAATATTTTCCAACGAATTTTCGATTCGTTTCCCGTTTCCGGTTATAACGGCACTTTGAGAAATCGGATGAAAGAAACTCCGCTGGTAGGACGTATCCATGGAAAGACAGGAACGTTGAGGGGAATAAGCGCTTTATCGGGCTACATCGAAAGCAAGGAGAATCACTTGCTTTCATTTTCAATATTAGTGCAAAACTACGTAGGTTCGTCAAAAGAAGCGCATGCAATTCAAGACGAGCTTTGTAAAATTTTTTATCGGATGAATTAACGGTGCGATATGAAAAATTATAAACAATACAGAATTACTTTCAGGCCGATTAACATCGAGTTGGTAAGCGGTTTGCTTTGGCAACTGGATCTTGACGGCATCAATGAAACCGATGACGGCCTGCTTGTTTTTGCTGACGAGTCGAAAAATATAGGCCGCGACGAAATTGAAAAAATACTTACCCAAATGGTAATCGACGATATGATTAACGAATTTACGATCGGGGAAGAAGTCCTGGAAGATAAAAACTGGAATGAGGAATACGAAAAAAGAGTTCGCGTAATTGAAGTTTCGGATAGACTTGTAATAAAACCTTCTTTTAAGGATTATACACCAAAGCATGACCAACTGATAATTACAATCGATCCAAAGATGTCTTTTGGAACCGGGGAACACGCTACGACAAAGATGGTGCTTCAATTAATTGAAAAACATATAAGCAAAGGTGTAAAAGTTTTGGATGTCGGGTCCGGCACCGGAGTGCTTGGTATAGCGGCGGTAATGCTGGGGGCGGAATCTGCACTCGGCATAGATAACGATGAGTGGTGTTTACTCAACGGCAGCGAGAATGTTAAAGCTAATAACCTTGAAGGAAAAGTTGAAATCAGGTTATCGGAAGCAGCTCAGATCGAAGAATCAAACTTCGATCTGATTGTCGCAAACATTAATCGTCATATACTTCTTGATATCTCTACTGTGCTTGAATCGAAATTAGCCCATGATGGCAAACTTATTCTTTCCGGTTTGCTTCACACCGATAAAAACGAGATAATCAATGAATACACTTCTCTCAATCTTAAACTACTAGAGAGTACACAAACAGACGAGTGGTGCGCTCTCGTATTAACAAAATAAATTAGCTGCCTTGCAGCTTGTTCAAAAGTCTAGTAAGTTCTTTCTGTTCATGCTCGGAAAGGACTGAAGTTAATGAAACCA
>DAIEQA010000304.1:0-2256 GCA_027348115.1 Ignavibacteriales bacterium | reverse complement strand
CTTGCAGAAAAAAAATATATCCCGGAATCCGAAGGAACATTACGCATAGATAGTTTTGCATTCGGGATAGTATTGTTTGCAGTAATAATTGTTATCTCGGCACTGTCGTTTTTCCCGGCGTTGGCTGTAGGGCCTATCGCGGAATATTTTTCAATTTAAGAATGAGGCTATATATAGGAATGTGAATATGAAACGAAAGAGAAATATAAAATTATTTGAGCCTGCACTTGTTGAACAAGCAGTAAAGCAATCCTTTGTAAAGTTGAACCCCGTATATATGATGAAAAACCCCGTCATGTTCACGGTTGAAATAGGAACCGCAATAATGGCTGTTATTACTGTAATTTCTATTTCCAACCCGGCAGCAACGCACGAAAGCTTCGGATACAATTTTACAATTACCGTGCTTTTATTCCTCACAATTCTGTTTGCAAACTTTGCGGAAGCAATTGCGGAGGAAAGAGGAAAGGCACAGGCTGAATCATTAAGAAAGACGCGTGAAGAAACTCCCGCTAAGCTTTTAAAAGAAGACGGCTCGATAGTGACTGTCAGTTCCTCATCTTTAAAAATGGGAGATGTTTATTTTGCCGAAGCAGGTGATATAATTGCAGCCGACGGCGAAATAATAGAAGGGCTTGCATCGATCGATGAATCGGCAATTACCGGGGAATCGGCGCCGGTTATCCGTGAAGCGGGAACTGATAAATCCGGTGTTGTCGGCGGCACGAAAGTATTATCCGATTCAATTAAGGTTAAAGTCTCTGCAAATCCCGGCGATACATTTCTTGATAAAATGATCGCACTTGTAGAAGGCGCGAACCGTCAGAAAACTCCGAATGAAATTGCACTTTCTATTTTGCTTGCCGGCTTTACGCTGGTGTTTTTATTAGTAGTTGTTACGCTGGCTCCGTTCGGCGAATATTCAAAAACGGTAATAAGCATAGCGGCACTTATATCTTTGTTCGTATGTTTAATTCCTACAACAATCGGCGGGCTGCTTTCCGCAATCGGAATTGCGGGAATGGATAGAGCGTTAAGAGCAAATGTAATCGCGAAGTCCGGCAAAGCCGTAGAAACAGCGGGCGACATAGATGTGGTTCTGCTTGATAAGACAGGAACAATTACAATCGGGAACCGCAAAGCAACAAATTTTTTCCCGGTAAACGGCTTCAACAACGAAAATTTTATAAAATACACTGTTTTAAGTTCACTTTCAGACAGCACTCCTGAAGGTAAATCAATCGTTGAGCTTGCAGAAAAATTAGAGACGGAAATTTTTCCGCTTAAACATGACGGCGCATCTTTTATTAATTTCTCAGCGGAAACAAGAATGAGTGGCGTTAATCTTCTTGATGGAACTGAAATTAGAAAAGGCGCATGGGACGCAATTAAAAGATGGAGCAATAACAGCGACCATGTTTTTGAAGAGATTTATAACAAAGTAAAATCGGTCGCGCAGGATGGAGGAACTCCTCTTGTGGTTGCGGTTAATAAAGAAGCAATCGGAGTTGTTCAGCTTGAAGATATAATCAAGCCTGGAATCCATGAAAGATTCGAAAGACTTCGCAAAATGGGAGTTAAAACGGTAATGGTTACGGGCGATAATCCTTTGACTGCAAAATTTATCGCCAGCCAGGCCGGAGTAGACGACTTTATTGCCGAAGCAAAGCCGGAAGACAAGATGAATTACATCATCAAAGAACAAAGAGAAGGAAAGCTTGTTGCAATGATGGGGGATGGCACGAACGATGCCCCCGCGCTTGCTCAAGCGGATGTAGGCGTTGCGATGAACTCCGGAACGCAAGCCGCAAAAGAAGCTGCCAACATGGTCGACCTCGATAACGACCCTACAAAGCTCCTTGAAGTAATAGAAATAGGCAAGCAGCTTTTAATTACCCGCGGAAATGTTACAACATTTTCAATCGTCAATGACGTTGCAAAATATTTTGCAATTGTTCCTGCATTGTTCATGGTAACAATCCCGGGATTAAATGCTCTTAACATAATGAAGTTGAGCACGCCGGAATCGGCGATTCTTTCTGCGGTAATATTTAATGCGGTAATAATTCTTGCATTAATTCCAATTGCACTGCGCGGAGTTAAATACAAGCCCATCGGCGCTACTGCAATACTAATCCGCAATCTTTGGATTTACGGAATGGGCGGATTGGTAATTCCGTTCATCGGAATAAAATTAATTGACATGGTTGTAAGTATATTTTTAAGATAAAAACAACCTCACTCTTTGTGAGATTG
>DAIEQA010000300.1:0-20308 GCA_027348115.1 Ignavibacteriales bacterium | reverse complement strand
CTTTGGTTTTGCATCCGAGATTACAGATATCAAAGTAGATTTACCCGCGTTTGGAAATCCCACCAACCCAACATCGGCAATGAGTTTTAATTCCAGTATAATATTTTTTTCTTCGCCGGGTTTGCCGTGTTCGGCATAACGAGGAGTCTGCTTGGTAGGTGTAGCAAAGTTGCTGTTGCCCTTTCCGCCCTTTCCGCCTTTGGCAACAATAATTTCTTTTTCGGCTTCGTTGCAGTCGAATAAAATTTCTTCGCTTTCAGCATCCTTAATTATTGTTCCGACGGGAATTTTAATTACAATGTCTTTACCGGCCTTGCCGTCTTTAAGAGAAGAACCGCCGGGATCGCCGTCTTGCGCTGCGTATTTTCTTTTATATTGAAAATCGAGAAGCGTCGAAAGATTTGGATCGGCAATAAAAATAACGCTTCCGCCGTTTCCGCCATTTCCTCCGGCGGGTCCGCCTTTGGGTACATATTTTTCCCGTCTAAACGCAACGGCCCCGTCGCCTCCGTCGCCGGCTTTAATATAAATTTTTGCGTAGTCTATGAACATTTACGTCCGTTCCAAAAAATGTATTTAATAAATTGATTTATGCGGAACCGATTGAAAGGACTTATTCAGATCAACTCCTTTTATTCTTTTTCGAAGTATTGAGTAATTATAGTTTTGAATGTTTCCGCTTCTTTAGAATTTTGTTTGATATGTTTTGCCATCAATGCGTCATTTATAATCTGGTGAGCGTCGTTTACATTACGGCATTTGGAAATCTCATCAAGCACTTCGGCAAAGTCCTCGATATCGTAATCGAAAATTACTTCTATGATTTTCGCCATTTCCTTACGATCAAGAAGCTCGGAGAGATCAACTTTTTGAGTTTCCTCTTCGCTTTTCAAAGCATTCAGTCGAATTGTTTCGAGCATTGATTCGGTTTCATCTCCGGTTTCTTCTAACGATATTTTTTCGTCCAGTTTTTTTGCGGCTCCGCTCTCGAAATTGTCTAATTCCAATTTTTCATCAGTATCATCGATTGAATCTTCATCGCCGGAATAAAAACTTTGCTGTTTACCCAGCATTGTTTTGAAATCGAAAGCATCTTCTCCTTTTTCATCATGCTTTCTAACGAATGGATCAATTTCATCATTTTTATATTCTTCATTTTCTTCTTCACGGGCTGCGATAATCTCATCGTCCTTATCTCCAGAAAGATTTGCATCCTCTTCAGATCCATTCTCAGCCAACTCCTCCTTGTCAAAATATTTCGTGGAATTTGATTCTTCATCGGGTTTGTTTTCCGTGGAAGCGTCTACATCAAACAGGCTTAATTCTTTGAAAAGATCCATTTTTTTCTCTTCACGCGAGTCATCCTCGTCGTATATCGGTTCTATCTTGCCGTCGCCTTTCATGTGGATGCGAAACTTCTTTGGAGTTTTGATAACCACATCCTCTTCGGGTTCGGAAGAAATTTCCTCAGTAGTTTCCGTCGGTTCCGGTTCTTCAAAATCTACGTCGTTGGTTTCCAAATGTATCGAGGTTGATTCTTCATCGCTTCTATCGTATAGAATATTTTTAGGCACCCAGGTAATAGTCTCCTCATGTTCTTCCTTTTCGATGCCCATCTCGTTTTCCGGTTCGTATTCTTCGATGTCTTTTAATATTTCAGTTTCATCAATACCTCTATTGTTCAGCTCCGCATCCTCAGGTTCTTCTTGTCTATTAACAACTGCTTCATCCGGCTTCTCTACTTCAACTTCCTCGTTTTCAATGAAAGTCTGTTCAAGCAGGGTTTCTTCATCTTTTTCATCATCCAAATATTTATCGAGCGAGTCCGGCCATACCGTGGCATTTTCATCACTCTTCTCTACGGAATCCAACGCTTCAATTTCTTCGGTTTCAATTTCTTCTTTTTCCTCAACAGCAGAGCTAACTTCTTCTTTCTCAATCATTACATGACTAACAACTTTCTGATAATCGATAAGGTTGAATCTGGCATTTTCATCGGAACCGAATGCTTCCTTTAACGCCTTGAGGTGATTAGGCAGATTCTTTTCTTCAAGAAGCAGTTCAACTGCAGGCAGAGGAATGCGCTCCTTCTTAATCTCGCCGATATTGAAAAACTCGGACATTGATTTGAGCGAGTCGGATAAAATTGCCTGCAGATAGTTTTCAACACCAATTGAATCGGCTTTATTCAGAAGCGATTCAAATTCCTCGACATTCATCGAGAGAATTTTTTTTGTGTTGATATATGAGATAAGAATTTTTGTAAGATACTTATAGTAGTAAACGTAATTTAGTATTTGCTTAATCTCGTTGGAAGTTTTGTGTTTCTCCTCGTCGAAGACAAAACGCGCCAAAGTCCATTTGGGACGAATAAGGTAATTTATTGTGAAAGAAGACGCATGAAGAATTAACTTGGCAATATATTCTACGGCAAACCGTTTTGTCTTCTTAAGTTCTTCCGTTATGCGTGTAAAGTGATACGAAATTCGCTCGCCGGAATAATCGAACATAGAATTCTTTAGAAGCTTCTGTCTGTCTTCAAATACCAGGTAATCGATTTCTGCCGAGATGTAATGCAGAATAGCCGGATGAATTTCGGTGGCGGCTAATTGCTCAAAAGTGAAATAAGGACCGAGATGGCTGATCTTATTCAGATTGAAATCGTAAATAAATTTTATTTCTCTTTCGAACATGATTTCTTATTCTCTGTCTCTCAACATTGCACTAGCAATTTTTGCACGGGAAATAATTTAGCACACAATTGCAAATTAAATTTTTTCTTTCTAATGGAATAATACCAAAAAGCGGTAAAAAAATCCCGACAATGTTTGCCGGGATTTGCAAAGTTAAAATTCGTCTACCTGAGACGGGACATCGGTCTTGGCTGGCGCCAGGTCTCTACAATTTTATTATGATTTCACATTCGACATGAAATATTCTCTGTTCATACGCGCAATATTCTTTACGGAAATTCCTTTGGGGCATTCCGCTTCGCAAGCGTAAGTATTTGAACAAGCGCCGAATCCGAGTTCGTCCATTTTCTTTACCATTGCCTCGACGCGCTGGTAACGTTCCGGCTGTCCCTGCGGCAGTAAAGCAAATTGAGAAACCTTTGCACTTACAAACAACATCGCCGACGCATTCTTGCAAGTAGCAACACAAGCGCCGCAGCCGATGCATGAAGCGGCATCCATGGCCTCCGATGCAATTTCTTTTGCTATTGGAATTGCATTTCCATCCGGTACGCTGCCGGTATTAACAGAAATGAATCCGCCCGCTTCCATTATCCGGTCAAATCCAGAACGATCAACCATCAAATCTTTAATGATCGGGAATGCCTTTGCCCGGAACGGTTCTACAAAAATAGTCTCTCCGTCTTTGAAATTTCTCATGTGAAGCTGGCAAGTTGCAATTCGAGGAACGGGGCCGTGGGCTTCGCCGTTGATTACGAGGCCGCACGTTCCGCAAATTCCTTCGCGGCAGTCGCTTTCAAAAGCAATCGGTTCTTGATTCTTACTCTCAAGATTATTGTTAATCTCATCCAGCATCTCAAGAAAAGAATCATCGGGTGAAACTGAAACTTTATATTCAACAAAACTTCCGGCAGCATTTGGACCGGGCTGCCGCCAGATTTTCAGATTCAAATTAAGTTTTTGTTGGCTCATTTTATTTACCTTATTATTAAAATTTTTATTCTCACTTTTATCTTCTAAATTCTTCCTACTATTTATTTATAACTTCTTGTTGCAAGATGAACGCTTTCGAATTCAAGCAGTTCTTTATTCAATTCCCACTTACCGGCTTCCTTAAACTCCCAACCGGCAACGTAAGCGTATTCATTATCGTTTCGCAGGGCTTCTCCTTCCTCGGTCTGATATTCTTCGCGGAAATGCCCGCCGCAGGATTCGTTCCTATGCAGAGCGTCGCGAGCCATTAACTCGCCGAGCTCAAGATAATCAGCTAATCTTCCGGCACGTTCAAGACATTGGTTAACATCTTTGGCGCTTCCCACTACGTTCACATTCTTCCAAAATTCTTCCCGCAGCTCGGTTATCTCGCCAATTACTGCTTTCAATCCTTTCTCATTTCTTGCCATGCCAACCTTATTCCACATTAATCTGCCGAGCTGTTTATGGATATCATCGACTGTGCGTTTGCCTTTTATGGAGAGCAGTTTGGAAGTTAAGTCATCAATTTCTTTCTGAACTTTGTTAAACTGTTCGTGATCGGTTTTAACAAGCGAAGGTTTGTCTCCCGCAAGATAATTACCGATTGTGTACGGGATAACGAAATATCCATCGGCTAAACCTTGCATCAAAGCGCTTGCACCTAAGCGGTTGGCGCCGTGATCTGAAAAGTTTGCTTCACCGGCAACGAACAAGCCCGGAATTGTACTCATTAAATTATAATCGACCCATAGCCCGCCCATGGTGTAATGAGGCGCCGGATAAATTTTCATCGGAACTTCATAAGGATTTTCGCCGGTTATAGTTTTATAAATTTCAAGAAGGTTACCGTAGCGTTCTTCAATAACAGAACGACCGAGACGGTTAATAGCTTCCTTTAAATCGAGGTAAACAGCTTCCTGTCCTTGCGCGCCTCGTCCGTCGTCGAAAGCTTCTTTTGCGGCACGCGAAGAAATATCGCGAGGGCTTAAATTTCCATAAGTAGGATATTTTCTTTCAAGATAATAATCTCGTTCTTCTTCAGGAATATCATTCGGTTTACGCATATCGCCCTTTAATTTAGAAACCCAAATTCTTCCATCGTTGCGCACACCTTCGCTAATCAAAGTTAATTTGGATTGCCCTTCACCATGCACCGGCAAACAAGTTGGGTGAATTTGTGTATAACACGGATTAGCAAATACGGCGCCGCGTTTATGCGCACGCCAAATTGCCGTAGTGTTGCAATTCATCGCGTTGGTCGAAAGGAAGAACACGTTTGAGTATCCGCCGGTAGCAAGTATAACCGCGTGCGCCGAATATTTTTCGATCTCGCCGGTTAATAAATTTCTGCAGATAATTCCTTTTGCAACACCATCGACAACAACAATATCCAAAACTTCTCGACGGGAGTATAATTTTACTTTGCCTGCTTTAACTTGCCTGTTCATGGCGGTATATGCACCGAGCAAAAGCTGCTGACCCGTTTGACCTTTTGCGTAAAAAGTTCTGGATACCAATGCGCCTCCGAATGAGCGGTTATCGAGCAAGCCGCCGTACTCGCGCGCAAACGGAACACCCTGGGCAACACATTGATCAATAATGTTGTTGCTTACCTCGGCAAGGCGATAAACATTTGATTCTCGCGAACGAAAGTCTCCGCCTTTAATAGTATCGTAAAATAATCTGTATACGGAATCGCCGTCGTTCTGATAATTCTTTGCCGCGTTAATGCCGCCTTGAGCAGCAATACTGTGAGCGCGGCGTGCGCTGTCATGAAATGTAAATGCTTTTACGTTATAACCAAGTTCACCAAGCGAAGCCGCTGCGGAAGCGCCTGCCAATCCGGTTCCGACTATAATAATATCGTACTTGCGCTTGTTGGCAGGATTAACAAGCTTCATGTTGAATTTATGATTAGTCCATTTTTCTTCTAATTTACCGGCAGGTATTTTGGAATCTAATTTTATCATCACTTACCTCCGTAGAAAAATAAAAAGTAAATAGGGATTGATGCGAAGGCCACCGCTGTAAAAAGCGAGTATATCAATCCTACCTTTTCGATAATTGGAAAATATTTATTGTTGTTCCATCCGAACGTTTGAAACGCGCTTTGGAATCCGTGGTTAAGATGAAAGCCGAGTAGAATCATCGCTAAGATGTAAAGCGCGGAATAGTATGGATTTTGAAAAGCCTGAACGATTATATCGTAGTAACGATGACTTTCGGCTAATTCGCTTCCAAGGTTGAAAGATACCCAAAAAGTTCTAAGATGGATTACAAGGAATATAAATACTACGCTTCCGCTCCATATCATTGTTCGGGAAAACAAATCCGAATTTTTAGACGAACCGTTTATTTTATATTGTACTCCTCTGGCTAATCTGTTTTTCCACCAAAGAGTTACCCCTTCATAAATGTGGAAGAAAAAGATGAGCGCCAAAATTATTTCGATAACCCTTACAAGCGGTTTGATGTTGTCTAAGTTTTTAACAACCGTATTGAACAACTCCGGTCCCGCGTACAAAGTAAGATTGTTAATCAAGTGTATTACTAAGAATAGGATTAGACACACACCGGTAAGAGCCATCACAAATTTTTTACCAATAGACGAATTTAATGCTCTTGTAAACCAGCCCATTAAATTTCTCCTCGTGTATTTTTTTTTGATGTGATATGTGGATTGGATAAGATTTCTAGATTTACTTTCATTCTTGAGATATAAAACCGCTGTAAACTGATTAATAAATTTTGTGAGCAAAATAAAACATAAATAGTTTTTTTACAAAATAAGATTTGCATAAAATAATTTTAGTTCAAATATTTTTTTGCTCGGAATGAATTAGTTTTTTATCTTCAGTGCGAGTTCTTAAAATATTTGCGGTGTAAATAGCTTAATAGGGAAACCGGTGACTCTTCTTAATATGTCCAATGAGAATTCCGGTACTGCCCCGCAACTGTAAGAGATAGTTACTTACTAGTAACAGTTGTTTAACAACATGCCACTGTAACGAACGTAGAATTAAATTAATACTGAATTCTGCATTCAATCCGGGAAGGCGTTAAACGATGTCTTAAGTCAGGAGACCTGCCGCAAATTCAACTAAACAATCAATGAGCTTTTATAGCTCGTAAACCTTCGAGGGTAGAGGTTTTGATTTACAATTTATCTTATCGGTATTTCAAATCATCCTATTTATCACGCGAAGTTACAACTTTAAACCAAAGGAGTAACTTCAATGAAAAAACTTTGTCTTGTTTTAACCGTAATTATTTTTTCAACTTCTCCGAATTTTGCACAAAGCGATTCAGTTAAAACCACTCTTTCAGAAGTATTAGTAACGGCAACTAGAACTTCCACTCCGGCTTTTGAAGTAGGCAGTTCATATTCAATTATTACATCCGAGCAAATTAAGAGAGAACAGTTAAACAATGTTGTTGATGTTCTTCGGGAATTGCCGGGCATTTCTGTTGTTCAGCAGGGCGGGCCGGGAAAAATTGCGAATGTGTTTATGAGAGGCGCAAACCCAAACCATACCTTGGTAATTATGGACGGGGTTGTGCTGAATGATCCTTCATCGCCGAACAACGCCTTCGATTTTTCGTTCTTAAATACAAATGATATTGAGAGAATCGAAGTTGTGCGAGGACCGCAGAGCACTCTTTACGGCTCGGATGCAATGGCAGGAGTTATCAATATTATTACCAAGGAAGGGACCTCGCACCCACAGTATTCATTTCTTGGTGAAACCGGCTCCAACGGTTACTATAGAGGAAATTTATCCGCGTTAGGCAGTTACGGAATTTTAAATTATGCTGTTACCGCAACCCGGAATGGAAGCCATAGTGTTTCGGCAGCCGATTCGCGTTATGGAAATTCCGAAAAAGACGGCTATTCAAACGATTCGTTCATGTCGAGACTAGGATTAGCACTCGCAAAAAATATTTCCATTGACTTGCTGTATAAGTACATCAAGGCAAATACCTCGCTCGATCAAAGCGAGAAATTCGGCGACGACCCAAACTATACTTATGATATAGAAGAACAATTATTCAAGGGCGGCATCAGCTTTTCAATTTTGGACGGCGTCTGGCATCAAAGTTTAAATGCATCGTTGATTAAAAACTTCAGCCGCTCGCTCGATCTTCCCGATCAATTCCGTCCAAACACGTCGCTCGATGCGTTTGGTAAAGCTCAGAGAATTAAATACGACTGGCAAAATTGTCTTAATCTTATCAACAACAACTTAATAACATTCGGAATTGAGACATCAACCGAAGAAGCCAGAACAAGTTCTTACTCAAACAGCGATTGGGGTCCATATAACTCTGTTTTCCCGGAGACATCAATTCGAACCACAGGAATTTATCTTCAAGATCAGATAAACATTTCCAATTCCTTTTTTGCATCAATAGGAATACGCCACGATAACAATCAAAAATTCGGCGGAACTACAACTTACAGAATTGCGCCGGCGTACTTTATCAGCTCAACTTCAACAAAATTAAAAATGTCTTACGGAACAGGTTTTAAAGCTCCGTCTCTGTTTTACCTTTTCGATCCTCAATATGGAAATCCGAATCTTAAACCGGAGGAAAGCAAGGGCTGGGATTTGGGAGTTGAACAATACACAGCCAATAATTCGATAATGATAGGAATAACATACTTCAACTTAAAATTTGAAAACATGTTCGGATATGACTCCAATTACAGGGAGATAAATATTGCAAGAGCTTCTTCTCACGGCGTTGAGTTCACCGCATCGTTAAGAAACAATAGAAATCTTTCATTGGACGCTTCTTACACTTTCACAAAAACTATGGACGATTACAATGACGGTACCGATGATTTTAATAAGCCGCTGCTTCGCAGACCAGAAAACCAATTCTCTATTAACGCAAATTACCGGTTTAATTCGCGAATGGATTTGAACATGCAAATACAATACGTAGGCAAAAGAGATGATAAAGACTTTTCCGATTTCATGGACATAAAACGTGTAACGCTGCCGGATTACACAATTGTTAATTTTGCCGCATCCTATAAATTGTTGGACTATCTTATGCTGAATGCTCGATTGGAAAATATTTTCGATAAACAGTATGAAGAAGTGCTTTATTACGGAACGCTCGGAAGATCGTTCTATGCCGGAATTGCATTGGCATTTTAGAATTGAATGAGTTTTTATATACTTGCCGCCGGATGCTGGATTTGAAACGAATCTATGCTGAACAATCGAGTATCCGGCATCGAGTACTCGCGTTAGACTTCTCAATGTTAAAGAAGCATTAGTTAATCAACTGCAACATTAAGTTTCATAAGTCGATGAAATGTAACCGTAAATTTTGTTCCTCTTCCTTTTTCGGATTCGACCGAAATATCGGCATTATTCAAATCGCAATATTTTCTGACGAGCGCTAATCCCAAACCGTTACCCTCAAACTTTCTGGAATAGCCCTGCGTTTCCTGCGTGAACGGTTCAAAAATCTTTTTCAGGAATTCGTCAGACATTCCAATGCCGTTGTCCTGAACAGTTACATTTATGTTTTTGTCTTTATCTTTCTCTATACCGACATTAATTTCACCCGAGTTGGAATACTTGATCGCGTTATCAATAAGGTTAACAAAAATTTGCGTTACGCTGTAATGATCGCCGTAAATTTTGGGCAAAGGCACATTATTGTTAAAGATAAGTTTAAGGCCTTTTTGCTTGGCGTAGAATTCATATTCGCCGCAAATATTACCAAATACTTCTTTCGCCAGATCGAAACTTTTCCAGGTGGGTTCGTAGGTGCCAAGCTGCATTTCCGACATATTCAAAATCAAATCGATAGTACGGATTACACGTCTTGTAGCAGTATCAACTGCGGCAAAACTTTCAACGAGATGCGACGGCAGCTTATCGCCTAGCTCTTCCTTGATATAGTTAGTGAAGCTCAGGGTAACGTTCATCGGGGAGCGGATTTCATGCGACATCTGCGCAAGAAACTCGGACTTTACCCTGTTGGAGCGTTCCGCCTCATCCTTTGCAATAACGAGATCGTGCAGCATTTTATTTTTTTCGGTAATGTCATTCATGAAACAATATAACAATTCCCTGTCTCCCGGATTGTAAATTACGCTCACATCGACGGCGATAATTTTACCGGATTTTGTCATATGCTTAGTTTCAAATCTATCCGAGCCGTGTCTCACAATTTTTTTCAGATGGTTTTTTATTTCGTAAATCTCATTGGTATAACTTAAGTCCCTTAAATTCATATTTAAAAGCTCTTCGCGTTCATAACCGGACATCCGGCAGTAAGCATCGTTTACTTCGACAATTCTTCCATCGAGATCGATGATAAAAAAACCATTCATCGAAGTCTCAATAATTGTTCTGTATTTTTTTTCACTTTCTACTATCAATTCCTCGGCTTGCTTGCGCTCGGTTATATCCTGTATTGTTCCCGTCATTTTTACAAGAGTCCCGTTCCCATCTGTAATTAACTCGCCGCGCCCGTGAACCCATTTCACCCTTTTATCTTTAATGCTGACTATCCTGTATTCTTTATCGAAGGTTTGCTGATTGATAACTAGATTATTGTAATAAATGCTCATCTCGTCCACTTCGTCGGGATGAATAATTTGGAACCATCTTTCCAGGTCTCTTTCGTAGGAGTTATCAATTCCAAAAATTTCATAAAGCGTATTAGAACCTTCCCAAAAACCGGTTCTAAAATAGTAATTGAAACTGCCGATTTTTGCTACGCGTTGAGACTCCGCTATCCAGAATTCGCTTTCTCTCAACTTTTCCATTATCTTTTTTTTGTCGCCGATGTCACGGGTAACGCCGAGAATCTTAGTCACCTTTCCTTCTTTATTTTTAAGAAGACTGATAATTACTTCAGTGTCAACGAGTGAACCATCCTTGCATGGCTGGGAAATTATTTCTCTGCGTGTACGCGCGGATTCGTCGCCGCTTTCGTAAGCCGATATTAACATCGGCAAATTGGCAGTTATAAATTGATAGGATTGTTTTGTAAGAGCATCTTCTAACGGCTGCGCTAAAATTTCTTCTACTGTATAACCGCGTAATTTTGTAACTGCATGATTAATGTACTCGAATCGATTATTTATCAAATTAAAAGACCAAACTACATCTTCTACATTATCCAGTATGAGTTCAGTGCTGTTTTGGTGTTCTTTTAACAAATTAAATTTTTGCACGAAATCGGATCTTTGCCTGCGGAAGATTATATAAGATAATATCCATAATGCGGCTACGGATACTGCTGCGTTAAATATTTTTAAATAGGCAAAGTCGGGGAGATATCGATACACTTCCAATAAATTGGAAAGTATAATCCAAAACGAGACTAACGTTAGAACTACAATCTGCCACAAGAAATATTTTTTCGAGTTTCCTTTAGAAATTTCTTCTTTGTAGGAATGATTCAAATCTGTCTCCATCCATATCTAAAAATCTTTGCTCATAACCGGCGATTAATTCGTTTTTTAATCGTAAAAGTTTTCAAATTATGTACAGCTTAATTAGCGATGATTCGCAAGCATGAATATCCATACAACAAATTATCGAATTGCAAAGCCGACATTTAAAATAAATTTTGAATAAAAGGTGTTCAATAAATTGGCGGGTAATTTACGGAAACTTACCAATTGATAAAAAAATATATCGCCATTCGATTACAAATCTTTTTTTGTCAACCGGCATTTTAATTTGCTATTCTGAACTGAGAAAATTGACAATATTGAAAGTTGTATATATCTTAAAACTGTTCGGAAAATAATTTTTCATATAGAGATTTAGATTAGATATAGATAAAGACTCAGTATCTGCACCATAAAAACGAATTAAACCCTGATGGCGAGGAAGAATTGGAAAATTTCAAAAATCTTTTGATAATTGAAGACGACGACTTAACTCTGAAATTTTTTCAAATCTACCTTGGTAAATATTTTAATATCACATGCTGCAAGTCCGCCGAGGAATTTTACGAGAAGATAAATACGCAGCAATATGATTTATTAATAATGGATTTATCGCTGCGGGGTTCGAAAGACGGTCTGGAGCTTACAAGAGAACTTAGACAGATGAGAAATTACGAGAAGACGCCCGTTTTTGCAGTAACCGCAAATGCTTTGAAGCGCGATGAAGATGCGGCTTATAAAGCCGGCGTCAATAAATTTCTTAGAAAACCTATTGACAACAAAGTTCTCTTAGATGAAATTAAAGGCGCGCTTAATTTAAATTGAATACCCGTGTTTTAAGATTTTTGTTTTAGCATATCTTAATTCGAAGTAAAAAACATTGCCGGGTCAATTCCCGTTTTTCTCTCAATATTAATTTCCGGCAGAACTCAATCTTTATTATTTCTATTTAATATTTCAGTCCAATTAACGCGTGTTCTAACCATTGGGAAATCATTACAAGAATTAAATAAAATTTACATTAGTGAGATTACACAGGAATGCAAAAGAAAGCCAGAATTTTAGCGGTAGAGGATGATGATTTAACACAGATAATGTTGAAGATGACCCTAGCGAAGCACTTCGATGTTGACGTTTGCGGAAACAACACCGAGTTTTATAATTCTACAATAAACAACGATTACGATATTGTACTGATGGATATATCTCTACGGGATTTAAAGGACGGCTGCGAACTAACCAAGGAACTCCGCAAGTCGGAAAAATTTAGAACCAAACCCATCATCGCTCTAACATCGTTTATTTCGAGCAGAGAAAAACAACGGGCTTATGATGCCGGCGTAAATTTATTTTTGGAAAAACCTATTTTACCAAATGAGCTCGTATCAAAGCTGCAGAAATACATCAAGTAAATTTGTCATGCGGGTTTGCTGTTTGCATATATGTTTTTTCTGAATGATGTATATGAAAAGCACCGGCGTAAACGAACACTTGCATCTTTAATGAAATTTTTTACCTTTATGGGCGGAAATAACAAGAGTTTTATGAAAATGACAATTTTACATCACCATCATCATCCATACCTTTCCAGAGGCGCCGGTAAGCTTTAAATAAAATTTTTTATAGAAAATACACCCCGGCGCAACCGGGGTTTTTTGTTTTAAAGGAGAATCAATGTTAAACGGAAATTTAAAACTAGCTGTTCAGAAAAAAGGCAGACTAACGGAGAAATCGCTGCTGTTGTTAAGAAACTGCGGTCTCGATATCGAAGACTATTCGGAGCGTTTAATTATTACAACTAGAAATTTTGAGCTTGATATTTTATTTCTTCGCGACGATGATATTCCGGAATACGTTCAAGACGGAGTAGCGGATATTGGAATAGTGGGCGAAGACGTGGTACGTGAAAAGCGCGCAAAGGTGGAGACAATAAGAAAACTCGGCTTCGGACGATGCAGACTTTCCCTCGCGATTCCGGAAAACAAAGTCATCAACAATCTTTCCGAATTGAAAGGTCAAAGGATTGCAACTTCTTTTCCGAATCTTTGCAAAGATTTCTTGGAGAAAAATAAAATTGATGCTACCGTTGTAGAAATTAGCGGGTCGGTTGAAATTGCACCTTCGCTTGGTGTTGCCGATCTTATTTGTGACCTTGTTTCTACCGGAAATACTTTGAAGCTGAATAAGCTTAAAAAATCTTTCGATGTGTTTTCTGCCGAGGCGGTTTTAATTGGGACGCAAGGACTCTCCGGTAATCCAGAGAAAAATGATTTGCTGCAAAATTTATTAATCCGCGTCGACTCCGCGCTTAATGCTAAATCTTCTAAGTATTTAATGATGAACGCGCCAAAAGCATCGCTCGAAGATATAGAGAGAATATTGCCTTCGCTTAAAAGCCCTACAATCGTTCCTCTTGCCGATGAAAACATGGTTGCGGTCCATGCAGTCATTCCCTCGGATAAATTTTGGGCAATCCACAAACAACTGATGGATGCCGGCGCAAGCGGAATTTTATTATTGCCAATAGACAACATGATAATATGAAAATTTACAATTATAAAGATCTAACCGAAAAGAATTTGGTTTCTCTTTTCAAAAGAGTCGCCATTAATTCCGAAAAAATTTTGGAGGCAGCGCGGCCAATCGTCAACGACGTAAAGCGAAACGGCAACAAAGCCGTTCTTAAATACGCTAAAAAACTTGATAGACTCGTCGGCAACTCAATCTCTCTTCCAACAAAAGAGCTGAATTCAGCAGCGGCCAAACTCGATTTAAAAACAAAGACGGCAATTAAAACCGCAGCGGCCAACATCGAAAAATTCCATTTGAAACAATTCCCTTCCCCATATTCACTGGAAACAATGCCCGGCGTTAATTGCTGGAGAAAATATTTAGCCATAGAAAACGTTGGACTTTATATACCGGGAGGAAGCGCGGTTCTTGTTTCAACTATGCTGATGCTTGGTATACCGGCTAAAATTGCCGGATGCAAACGTGTTGTTGTCTCATCGCCAATTAAGGAAAATGAAATTCACCCGGCATTAGCGTATGCAGCCCGACTATGCGGCGTAAAGGAATTCTATAAAGTTGGCGGCGCGCAAGCGGTTGCAATGATGGCATACGGAACCGAAACGATTAGAAAGGTAGATAAAATCTTCGGGCCCGGCAATCAATTTGTAACCGCGGCTAAATCAATAGTCGCTAACGATCACGATGGCTGCTCGATTGATATGCCCGCTGGTCCAAGTGAAGTTTTAATCTTAGCCGATGAAACAGCGGACGCTTCCTTTGTTGCCGCAGATCTTCTTGCGCAAGCAGAGCACGGTACGGATTCACAGGTAATCTTGTTAACTACAAGTAATGATCTTGCCAAAAAAGTTCTTAAAGAAATTAAATTCCAGATTAACCGGCTACCAAGAAAAGAGTTGGCAGAAAAGTCTCTGGAACATTCGTTTATTATGCTTGTGCCAAATTTACGCGAAGCGGTACGGTTAAGTAATTTCTACGCGCCCGAACATTTAATTGTCAATCTGAAAAACGCTGATAAAATAATCGAGGAAATTACTAACGCGGGTTCCGTTTTTGTCGGAGAGTATTCCCCGGAAAGCGTAGGCGACTACGCTTCGGGTACAAACCATTCGTTGCCGACTTACGGCTATGCAAAATCTCTCGGCGGAGTTAGCGTAGAATCTTTTATGAAACCAATAACTTTCCAAAAATTAACAAAGGCAGGATTAAAAAATATTTCTCAAACCGTAATTCAACTGGCTGAAACCGAAAAACTTGAAGCGCACGCAAATTCTGTGAGGGTAAGAATAAAAAATGGATATTAAAAATCTTGTAAGGAAAAACATTCTTTCCTTAAAACCATATACTTCCGCAAGGCAGTCTCACTTGACTGGAATTCTTTTGGACGCAAATGAAAACAGCTACGGAAGCGTTATCGAAAATTTTTCATCTTTGGAGCTCAACCGATATCCCGATCCGCAGCAGACTCAACTTCGCTCTTCGCTCGGCACTTTATTAAATGTTCCGGCAGGAAATTTATTTTTCGGCGTCGGCTCCGACGAGATTATCGATCTTCTCATTAGAATATTCTGTTACCCCGGAGAAGACAACGTTGTAGTTTGCGAGCCAACCTACGGTATGTATAAAGTGGCTTGCGATGTTAACGGAGTTGATGTTCAAAACGCACCGCTCGATGCCAATTACCAACTTGATGCTGAGGCCGTGAAAGAAAAAACAAACGGCAAAACAAAAATTATATTTGTCTGTTCCCCAAACAATCCGAGTTCCAACCTGTTAGATAAGAGATCTATACTAAGACTTGCGCAGGAAATAAACGCGATGATTATAGTTGACGAAGCTTACATTGATTTTTCCGAAGATGAAGGATTAATAAAAGAGGCGACTGAGATTCCAAATCTTGTTGTGATGAGAACATTCTCCAAAGCTTGGGGACTTGCTGGAATAAGAAGCGGCTTTTGCGCGGCACATGCGGATATTATCGATCTCCTTTTCAAAGTTAAATTGCCGTACAATATGAACAAACTTACGGCGGACGTTGTTTTGCATGCTATTAACAATGTTTCCAAACGGGATGAGTTTATTCAAAAAATTCTTTCCGAGCGAAAAAGAATTGAAAAAGAATTGAAGGCCAAGAAAAAAATTCTTAACGTGCTGCCGTCCGATGCAAACTTTATTTCTTTCAAGGTCGACGATCCGCAAAAAATATTCCGTTACCTTGAAACCAGCGGTATTGTAATTCGCGACCGCAGCAACCAATACAATTTTGCAGGCTATCTTCGGTTGACAATCGGCACCGAGGAACAAAACAATCTTTTCCTTCAAAAACTGGATGAGATTTTATGAAAAATATTTTAATCGACGATATTTTTTTCAGACCAACGAGCTCCAAATCGGCCGGTTTAATTTCCGGGCTTAGAAAACTATCGGTCTCTTCTTATAATCTTTTTGTAAACAACAAACCAAAGATTAACGAAATGATACGCGCGTTGATTAAGCTGGAAAATATTTCTTTAAAAGATTCTTCAGAGTTTTCCGGATCGTTCGACCATATGATTACTACCGTTAAATCCGGCAAGAAAAACTCGATTGTAGTAGGTGTTAAAAATAAAATTAGAAACTTCGGGCAGGCAGTCGATTTCATTCTGCGCAAAGAACGGTCCGCAACCGTACGGCGAAAGACGAAAGAAACCGAAATAAAAATAGAATTGGAACTTGACGGTGACGGGCAAAGTAAAATTCATTCCGGTATCGGTTTCTTCGACCACATGCTGGAACAAATAGCAAGACATTCAAACATTAATTTATTCATCTCTGTAAAAGGCGATTTGCACATCGATGAGCATCACACAATTGAAGATACAGGCATAGCTTTGGGAGTTGCGATTAAAAACGCCCTGGGAGATAAACTCGGAATCAAACGCTACGGTTATTTTTTACCGATGGATGATGCCATTGCCAACTGCGCTCTCGATTTCGGCGGAAGAAGTTATTTGAATTTCAATTGCAAATTTACCCGCGAGAAGGTTGGCGATTTTCCAACCGAACTGACCGAGGAATTTTTCAGAGGACTTGCCGGCGGAATGGCCGCTAATTTGTATTTGAAAGCAACCGGCAAGAACGATCATCATAAAATTGAGGCAATGTTTAAAGCGTTCGCCAGGTCTCTTAACGAGGCGTGCCGTATAGACGAACGCGCAAAAAGTTCGCTTCCTTCTACAAAAGGTTTGTTATGATTTCATTGATCGATTACGGTTCCGGGAACATTGAATCGGTTGCAAACGCGTTAAATGATTTGAATGTTCAATACGTTGTTACTTGCAACGAAAAGGAAATTCTGGATTCCGAAAAAATAATTTTCCCTGGAGTCGGCGAAGCATCGTACGCAATTAGAAGACTTCATCTTTTAAATCTTTTCACTTTTCTGGAAATTACAAAAAAGCCGCTGCTTGGTATTTGTCTTGGCATGCAGCTGCTTTGCGAACGCTCGGTAGAGGGAAATGTTACATGCCTTGGAAGATTTCCTGTAACGGTTGAACTGTTCGACAACACAAAGACAAAGGTTCCTCACATGGGCTGGAACCAGGTGGAAATAATCAAAGAATCAAAATTGTTCAAAGGTATTCCCGATAAAACATTTTTCTACTTTGCAAACTCTTTTTATGTACCGATGCATGAGTATTCCACCGCGCAGACAAATCACGGAATACTTTTTTCTTCTTCAATTGAAAGAGATAATTTTTACGGTGTTCAGTTTCACCCGGAAAAATCCGGAGAGGCCGGCATTCAATTAATTAAAAACTTTATAGAGCTATGCTAACAATACCAGCTGTAGATATCTACGAAAATAAAGTTGCGAGATTAACAAGAGGCGACTTTAACCAGGTTACTTTTTATGAAGAAACCCCGCTTGATCTTGCAAAGAAATACGAGCAAATCGGGTTTGAACGCCTGCACCTTGTAGATCTGATGGCCTCTAAGACAGGCAGAATAAATATTCTTCCCACCTTGAAAGAAATAAAGACCAACACCAAGCTTACAATTCAGTTCGGCGGAGGAGTTAGAAACTTCGATCAAGTTTCGGAGCTGATTAAAATCGGCGTGGATAAAATTATTATCGGATCGATTTCCGTAACGGATAAAAGCGAGTTCGAAAGAATACTTGTAAAAACCGTTGACCCTGAACGATTTATTATAGCTATCGATTCGAACTATGAGACAATATTTACTAAAGGATGGACAGAAAACAGCGGCGTTAGTCTTTACGAACATATCGATTACTGCACCAGTCTCGGCATCAATACATTTCTTTGTACCGATATCAGCAAAGACGGAACGCTGGACGGACCAAGCCACGGGCTGTACCAAAAGATTTTGAAAAAAAATCCCGAGATAAAACTAATTGCCTCCGGCGGCGTTGGCAGCTTGCACGATATTCTAAAACTTGATGAAGTCAATGTGCATGCAGTTGTTGTAGGCAAGGCAATTTACGAAAAGAAAATTAGGTTGGAGGATTTGTTAAGCTTTGGTAAGTAAAAGAATTATACCGTGCCTCGACGTTAAGGACGGGCGAGTTGTTAAAGGAACAAATTTCGTAAATCTAAAAGACGCCGGCAGCGCTGTTGAACTTTCCGAAAGATACTATAAAGAAGGCGCCGACGAGCTTGTATTTCTCGATATTACCGCGACGGAAGAAAGACGTAAAACTTTATTGGCTCTCGTGCGCGATGTAGCAAAAGCAATCCGCATCCCCTTCACGGTCGGCGGAGGAATCTCGACGCTCGATGATATCGATAATTTATTAAAAGCTGGCGCGGATAAAGTTTCTCTCAACTCGGCGATAGTTAAAAATCCGGATTTAATAACTCAAGCCGCAAAACGGTTCGGCAGTCAAGCTATTGTTGCGGCGGTGGATGTTAAAACCGTTAACAATTCGTATAAAGTCTTTGTGAAAGGCGGCAAGGAAGAAACCGATGTTGAAGGAATTAGTTGGTGCGGCCGTGTTACCGATCTTGGCGCAGGCGAAATTTTATTAACATCGATGGACCGCGACGGAACCCGCAGCGGCTATGATACAAGATTGTTGAGAACAATCGTAAACAATGTTTCGATACCGGTTATAGCGAGCGGCGGCGCAGGCAGTAAAGAAGATTTTCTTAGCGCGTTCCGCATTGCTAACGTAGACGCATGTCTTGCAGCCGGTTTGTTTCATTACGGCGAACTTAGTATTATTGATTTGAAAAATTATCTTAAAGAAAACAACATACGGATTAGATAGTGATCGACGCATCAAATATTGACTTCACAAAATTAAACGGACTTGTTCCTGCTGTAGTAATCGATTCATTTACTGATCAAGTTCTTATGCTTGGTTTTATGAATCAAGAATCGTTTCAAAAAACAATTGATACAAAACGCGTGACATTTTTTAGCCGCACAAGAGATACATTATGGACTAAGGGTGAAACATCCGGAAATTTCCTCGATCTCGTTGATATCAAATTAGACTGCGACAACGATTCTTTAATTGTCTATGCAAAGCCTACCGGAAATACTTGTCACACCGGCGCTTATTCATGCTTCGGCGTTCAGAAGAACGACGCGAGATTCCTTGAATACCTTTTCAAGTTCATTCAACAGAGAAAAATAGAATTGCCGGAAGGTTCGTACACGACAAAACTCTTCAAGGGCAAGCCGGATAGAATAATTCAGAAAGTTGGTGAAGAAGCGATTGAAACAGTTGTTGCAGCCAAGAACCGCGATAAGAATGAAATTCTGAACGAAGTCTCGGATTTGATTTATCATCTCTTTGTAATGCTTGCCGAACAGGGGATAACGCTTGATGAAGTCGGGCGGACACTAAAGAATCGACATCAGTAGACTAAGAATACTAAGCAGCTTTATATTCTCTGATATCAACTTGAACACCGCTTTTAATTACTTCATCGGCAGTATTTAATAAACTATTTGTAATAATTTGATCAATATATTTCTCACCGCAGTTGTTGCAAACCTCGCAAGGCACATTCTTAAACACAATAACCGTTTCATCTCTATTTAATGTAACAATGGTACTTCCAAGGATTGTCTCACCGGTCTTACAAATCGTACATTTCATTTTATTCTCCTTTCAAACTTTTCATCCCACTTCATTTTGTCGGGCTCATACACCGTTATAATTATGGTCTGATTCTCTGCAAAGTTTTCTGCTGCTAATATATGAATCGGTCGCTTATCGATAAATCCCAATATTAATTTCGATGGATAAGGTTGATCATTTTTATACTCTTCAATTATTTTCCCTTCAATGAGAATTCTATTGACATTGTCTTCATTTATTTTTCTTTCAAACATTCTTTCAATTGCATGAAGACGATATATTAGATTCATTTAATGATTCTCGTTTTGCGTGCAAAAATTAATTAATAGATATAAGATTTACAAAACATTGTTTTCTATTTAGTAGTCATCATGTACATCGCAATCAATAAAGAATCTGCGAAGAAACCATCGAAACCGTGATGCCGCAAAAACCGCGATAAAACTGAAATACTAATTGAAGTCGCGGATTTAATTTATCATTTATTTGTAATGCTTGCAGAACATGATATAACGCCTGATGAAGTTGGGCAAACTTTAAAAAGCAGACACATTAAACAATAACATAATGTAGGGGCGGAGTCAC
>DAIEQA010000289.1:0-9076 GCA_027348115.1 Ignavibacteriales bacterium | reverse complement strand
AAATCTCGTTTAATGATTTGTTAAAAAGATTTTCAAGGTCGAACTCGGATGATGCCGCGACTATCTTTTGAATTAGTTTATCCTCTTCAGTAAAAATATCCTGGAGATTAAGATTATTCTTATCCAAAATATTTTTAACTCCTCGTTCCACTATTGTAGCAGAAGATCGCGGGTAAATGAACGGCTGATTGATTTCGTAAATATCATACAAAGGAGTAACCTGAGCAAAGTAACTAATCTCGCTCGGTCCGCCTACATAGAATCCTGTTGGAAGAAGAAAATCCTGGCATATTGGTCTTAGAAGAACGTTCGGGCTGAATTTCTCAGGCGCGCTCTCAATTACTGAAAGAATTTCTTCCCTTGTGAATTTCTTTCTTTTGCCTTTAAGCCGGTACTCGCCGGTTTCGGTTGGCTCGATTAAAAGGCGTTCATTCTCTTCCATGTAAAACAAATTTATTGCTTTAACTTTTACCTGCGCGTGATAAATTTCCTCCAGCTCGGCGCTTCGTTCAACAAGGTAGCCGGCATGGTCGGAAAATTCCGCAACCTCTTTGTAGAATATAGGCGCCAGAATTTTCTTTACGTTAGGATCCACCGGATTAAATACTATTAAACCGTACTCATCGAAAAGCGCTATCATTAATTCCCGGAATGAATCTAAAAATGTTTTGCCCGGCACATAAATCGATTTTAAAAGCTCCAGCAGCGACGGTTTAAATTCAGTTTCCCGTAAAACGGCGTTTAATTCATTAAAAACATTTTCAAAGTTTTGATTGAATTGGAGCCCGGCTATGGAACCGCGGTTAACTTCTTCTAGCTGACCGTCGTCGTATTTCAAAGAAACAAGTTGGTTCTCGTTATTTAGAAGTGAAAAAACTCTTACTTCGTCATAATCGTGATCGTCGCCTTCCAGCCAAAAAACAGGAACAAAATTATATCCGTCAAAATTTTCTTTTAGAAACGAACACAACTTGATGGCCGTAATTGTTTTATAAAATGTATAAAGAGGCCCGCCCATTATTCCAAGTTGCTGACCTGTAACTACAGCAATTGTTCTTTCCGAGCTAAGAGATTCGATATTCTGCTGGGTCTGTTTGGAAATCTTTTGAGCGCCGTACTGATCTTTAATTATGCCGGGTATGACCGACCGATGAGGCCGATCTTGTTCGCTTAAAAGTTTAAAAAGCTGCGGATATTGGTCTATGTTACGAAAATTCCTTTTATAAAAACGTTCTACGTTTTCGTATTCGGATAAATAATCAAGGAACAGATTTAGATGTCCCGGGATGTCCGAGAAGTTTATATACATTATCTCTCCCGATAAAATTAAAAAACTCTTATTTTAAACACTAAGATAGTGCTGTTTGTGTCCATAAAAAAACTTCAACAAATCTCGTCAAAATTTATAAATTTTTTTGCTTAAATTTTAGTTGAGCATACTCAATAAAAACGGAGAAAATATGGCATCCCGATACATAATATCGGTAGACCTTGGGGGAACAAAAATTTTAGCGGCGTTGCTCAACCCGCAAAATAAAATTATTTATCGGGTAAAGATTCCAACCGAGATAAAAAAGGGGAAGGCATACTTAATACAATCCGTTGCTCATTCGGTAAAAAAAATATTGAGCGATAAAAAACTTTCTGAAAGGGAAATTAAGTCGATTTGCGTCGGAGTGCCCGGCACGGTTAATCCGGAAACCGGAATAATCGGGCGGGCGCCTAATCTCGGCATTGTGAATTTCAATATTAAGGAAGCGCTTGCAAAAAAAATTAAGATTCCTGTGCTGATAGAAAATGATGTAAATCTTGCCGGGTTAGGAATTTTGAGAGCCGAGTTGCGCAACAAAGCAAAGAATATGCTGGTGGTTTTTGTTGGAACAGGAATTGGCGGCGCGCTCTTTTTCGAAGGCAAATTGTACCGCGGTTCAAATTTTTATGCCGGAGAAATAGGCCATATGCGTGTCGGCTCAAAAGGTAACATCGCATTTTCAAGAGACAGTTCTACTATTGAGCTAAGCGCGAGTCGTACGGCGATTGTACGAGAAATAAAAAAGGAACTATCCGGGAACAAGAAAAGTATTTTGAAAGAATATAAATCGCCCAAAAAAACTTTGAAGAGTCGGGCTCTCGCCGAGGCAGTGAAGAAGGGAGATAAACTCGCTGTAAAACATGTTTCTAAGGCAGCAAGAATTCTTGGTACGAGCTTAGGCAGTATCACAACATTATTGAACATCGATACAATAGTTCTTGGCGGCGGTGTAATTGAGGCGATGCATAAATTTATGATTCCGCTCATTAAATCGTCGTTTAAGGAATCTGTGCTGCCGGAACCTGGAAAATTTGTGAAGATCTACGAAACAAAACTTGGCGACGACGCCCCGCTATACGGAGGAATACCGTTAGCTGAAGAATTTCTCGGTGCAATTAAAAGGTGATCAATTAATTTCGTCGAACGATTTTTCAATCTCTTCGATTTGATGGGATAAGTCGGTCCAGCGGGCATAATTTTCTTTAAGTAATTTTTTTGCCTGCTCGTATTCAAGATTTTTGGATTTGGCTAACTGCGGATTACTAAATATTTGAACGTCCGATAACTCCATTTCAAGATTATTCTTCATTTCTTCCAACCGTTCAATTTCTTTTTCGCAAGCGTTTACCTGCTCTCTCAATTCTTTTGTCCGGTTATATTTTCTGTTTCGTTTTTCAGCTTCAATTCTCTTTTGATCTTTCCGGTTGGATTTTAGTTCGTTCTCGGTCTTCTTAATTAAATCCTGTTCGAGCAATTCCTTTCTTTTAAGAAGGTAATAATCAATTCCCCCTATAAAAAGATTTGCCTCGCATTGCCTTATCTCAAGAACTTTGTTGACGAGTGGTTTTAGAAAATCGATATCGTGAGAAACGATTATTAATGTGCCGGAAAAATTAATAAGCGCGTTCTGTAAAATTTCTTTTGACGAAAAATCCAGGTGGTTCGTCGGCTCATCCAGAATTATTAAATTGCTTTCGGTTAACAATAATCTTGCAAGAGCCACGCGGCTTTTCTCTCCTCCGGAGAGCACTTTTATTTTTTTGAAAACATCATCGCCGGAAAAAAGGAAAGAACCCAAAATAGTTCTAATCTGACCAGGCGTTAAATCGCCGTTTACTCCTTCCAGCGCGTCAATTAAATCATTCTCCGGATCAATAGAGTCTGCGACTTCTTGTTCGTAATACGAAACCATTGTATTATGACTGTAGGTGATTTTGCCCATGGTAGGAGAAAGTTTACTGCCGATAATTTTAGCCAGCGTAGTTTTACCGGTTCCGTTCGGTCCAACAATGGCAATTTTATCGCCGCGCTCTATTTGAAGATTAACATTCTTCAACACTTCAAGCGGGCCGTATGATAAATCAACATTTTTTAACTCAACAGGTATAATTCCGCTTTTAGGCGGTTCAGGAAATCGCAGATCAATTCTTTTTTCCTCATCGGCAATATTTATAGATTCCATTTTTTCAAGCTGCTTAATTCTACTTTGAACCTGTTTTGCTTTGGTTGCCTTGTAACGGAATCTCTCAATGAATTTTTCAGTGTCCTTGATTTTCTTTTCGAGATTTTTTTGCTGCAAGCGAAGCTGACGATCCCTCTCATCCTTGAAAGTAAGATACGATGAATAATTGCCGGGGAAGAAGTTGATTTTCTTATCGAATATTTCCAGAGTCTTATTGGTAACGCTGTTTACAAAGTGCCGGTCGTGAGATACAATTATGAGCGAGCCGTTAAAATTCTGAAGAAAATTTTCCAGCCAAGTCAGAGTATCAATATCGAGATGGTTGGTAGGTTCGTCGAGAAGTATTAAATCGTTTTCCGAAAGAAGAATTTTAGCAAGTTGAATACGCATTTGCCAGCCGCCGGAAAATTGTTCGGTACCGCGTTCAAAATCTTTTTCCTTAAAACCGAGGCCTATCAATACTTTTTCAATTCTGGAATTTGCAGCATAAAAATCTATCTCTTCCTTTTTGTGATGTAAATCTCCCAATTCCTCAAGCAGTTCATTACGGTCGTTTTCATCTGGCGTCGAATTTAATAATTCAAGAATTTCTGCTTCGCGAAAATCAAGATAATTTATGTCGGGAAGGGAAGATTTAACCTCTTCGAAAAGAGAATGGCCTTTAAATGCAATTAGGTCCTGCTGAAGGTAACCGGTCCTAATTCCTTTTTGTTTTCTTATTTCGCCGCTTTCGGGTTTCTCAAACCCGTAAAGCAGTTTCAGAAAAGTAGATTTGCCCGTACCGTTGGGGCCAACGAGCGCAATCTTATCATTTTTGCCTAACTTTAAATTAACGTTCTCAAAAAGATTTTCACCGGAAAACTGAACTGAAAGATTTTTTATATCTATCATATTAGCATAATATCAATTTCTATTTCCTTATAACCGCCACTTTGGAAGTCTTAACGTTATTGGCTTCGGAATCATAAGCCACGATTATATAAACACCGGTAGAAACAAGATTTCCGTTTTGATCGCGCCCGTCCCAAAATGCTACTCTGCCGCCGGGGGAATCGAAATTCCTAATCAGGTTGCCGCTGACTGCAAAAATTTTGATTGATGTATTTCTTATCAAACCGTCAATTGTTACATTCGTTGAGCTTCCGTTTCCAATAATAAACGGATTCGGATAGATAAATAAATCTCCAAAACTGTCTTTAGGTTCAACCGAAGATGTTTGGAGCGAAGCTAAGCCGTAATTTGTTCCTATATAAACAATACCGTTTTTGTTATCGAACGTGATGCTCGTTATGTTGTCGTCCGGTAACGGGCTGTTTGTGGAATTATACTGGGCTACTAATTGATAACCGTCCGGTTCCAAAACTATTACACCGGATGTTGTGCCAACCCATTTTTGATTTAACGGATCAACCGCAATACACGTTACCGGCTGATTGGATAACGCATAAATATTTCTGATGGAGTTTACGGATTTAGGACTGGTAGGATTTGTGATTACGTTAAGACCGACGTTAGTGCCAACCCAGATATACCCGGTTTGGTCAACGGCGAGAGCCGTGATTAAATCGCTGTTCAAGCCGTCGCCGGTTTTAACAACTCCTTTAGTATCGTCTCCCAGAATATCGAAAGTTTTATTCTCGTTAAAGTAATAGAGTCCGCGGTTGCCATTAATAATTGAAAACCATTTTGTATCGTATGGATCGATTATAAGATTGCCCGTCGGATCGGCTCCAATAAACGGATTTGAAAAAACATATCCGTACCATTTCTTATCCGTTGTAAAAACAGAAAGCGGTTTTTGCGATGCAGTTTCATTGTTAAGTATCCAAACATTTCCTTTGGAGTCGGTTTTAACGTCGGAAATTGAAACGAACGCTGGACTGGTAGCTATTCCCACTAAAGGGCTATTACTACTATTATAAGTTGTTAGAAGATTATTTTTTAGTACGGTAACGCCGTATCCCCAGTTGGATAAGTACACTGCAGAATCAGGTCCGGCAAAAACATTAAAATAAGAATTGGATGGAATTTGTGGATATGTATCTTTATTGTATGTAGTCCATTTTTCTCCATCGTATTCGTAAAATCCGGCGCCGGTAACATCTTTGCCTGTAGCAACCCACAACCGTCCAAGCGGATCGACAGAGAGATTTGTAAAAGAATTATTGAACGGACCGTTCGGATAAATTAACCGCGCTTTATTGTTCGCGAACACCAACACTCCGTTATTTGAGGCAACATAAACTGTTTGGTTATCGGCAACGGTAACAGAATTAAACGTCAGATTGGAATTTTCATAAAGCTTGGTAAGATTGGAATTATCGTATTTGTAAATTCTAAAATTGGTAACAATATATAAACTGTTCCCGGATACACACATGTCCTGAACATTTTCGCCATCCAATAAGAACTGCTGCCAGGAATTGTTTGTGAACTTGAATATTCCGCTTGAAGTAGCAAGAAGAATTTGACCGTTATAACCAATAATCTTTGTTCCCGAGGAGGCGCTAATTTCGGCCTTAAATTTATAATTATTCCAAGATTCCGGGGCAGACAAATTTTGAGCGCTGGCTTTCTGAACTGCTACACCATCGCCGGTAACTGCAAAAATCAGCGATGATTTATACGAACTTATTACCATAGAGCCGGCTGTAAATGAACCCAGTTTTTGAAATGTATCGTAGAAAGAAAGATTGTTTGTGTTCAACAGCGCCAACCCGAAATCGCAAGATACAAATGCCGTGTCGGCTTTAACAAAAATATTGTTAATCTGTTTCTGACTGTTGTTAGAATTAAATATATCAATAATTTTTGATACGGAGTTGTTTGAGGGATCAAGAACGTTTATGTATCCTTCCTGCGAGCCGAACCATATCTTGTGATTTGAATCGATGTTTACTGCCGATAAGGCCTGGCTGCTAAAACCATCCGCCTTAGTCAAAATTGAATAGCTGCTGTCGACCGGATTGTAAGAAAACGTACCGCCGGTTGTAGCTACCCATAATTTCCCCTGGTCAAAAGCTACTCCGTTAGCTTGATTCATTGCCGAGTAAATTTTCCAGCTGCCGATATTCTGTGCCGGGAGCGCCGAAACAAATATAACTAACAATACAAAAATTATGAGTGAACGCATTTATCCCTCAAAACATTTTTAAAAGAAATTTTTTTGATGCTTGCCAAATTTAGTATTTTCAGTGTGAACTAAAAGAGTAAAATTATTTCGTCGGGTGGCCTCTGTTTTGAAGTATCAGTTTTCCAAATGCAAGATAATATATAAGACAATATATGTCTACTATATAAATTTACCTCTTTAATTTTCGGGAGTTCATGCGCTGTTCTTAAGCAGCATCTTGCGCATTGCTTCCAACTGGTTTAATCCGATAAAGTAATTTCCCAAATAATCATCATCGTTCTTTTTACCGCCGTGAAAATCCGAGCCGCCGGATTCCAGAAGGCAATATTGATTTACAATTCCCTTATAAAACTGCACCTGGTTTTCATTGTGACTTGGATGCGTGCATTCAATTCCATCCACTCCGGCTTTAATTAAATTCATAAGCAGCGCCTCTTTCATAAATCCCGGATGCGCGATGAAAGAGAGTCCGCCGGCATCATTAATAAGTTTAAGCGCGCTTTGAACGGAAACGTGAATCTTCCTTTCGAAAGCCGGGCCGTAATCTCCAATATATCTTTCAAAGGCCTCTTGATAATTTTTGATCAAACCGAGGTCCACAAGAGTATAGGCAATATGCGGCCGCCCGATTGCCGAATTGTTGGCGCGATCCATTACATCATCAATTGAAATATTTAATCCTAATTTGCGAAGCTTATCGATAATCCGTTTTGCCCGGTGAAATCTCTCATCCCTAAAAAAGCTGAGATACTTAGTAAGCTCCTCATGTTCGATATCAATGAAGTATGCAAGAAGATGAACCTCTTTATCGTCAACGTCGGTGCTTATTTCAACACCCGGAATAATTTCCACGCCAAGATCCTTTCCGCATTCAGCGGCTTCCTTAATGCCGTTGATGCTGTCGTGATCCGTGATGCTGATTATATCTAATCCTCGTTGCTTTGCTTTATTAACTAATTCCACGGGCGAGTAGAGCCCGTCGGAATAATTTGTATGTGTATGAAGGTCAATCTTTATCGACATAATAACTTTCGTTTTGTGAGTGTGTATCAAAAATTTCTAACTCAAGATAAATTTTTTAAGTTAAATGAACAATCTTATTATACCGGATAATTACCCAGAGGGGCCAAATTGAATCTTCATGGTGGTATAACTATATTTGCAGGCGAATTATTAACAATCTTATTGAAACGGAGGAAATATCATGGCAGTAAAAGTAGGTATCAACGGATTCGGTAGAATTGGACGTCAAGTTATCAATGTGATAGCAGAAAAAGGTCTTCTTGGCAAGGAAGTAGATGTTGTTGCCGTAGTCGATGTTAGTACTGACGCAAAATATTTTGCATATCAGTTGAAGTATGATTCAATTCACGGAAAATTCAAAGGAACACTTGGCAGCGAAAAGAGCAATCCATCTTTGGAAGCGGACGATGTATTGGTAATTAACGGACACAAGATTAAATGTATTCTGGCTCAGAAAGATCCTTCACAGTTGCCATGGAAAGATCTCGGAGTTGATATTGTTATCGAATCGACTGGTTTGTTTACTGATTCTGAAAAAGCAAAAGGACATTTAGCCGCCGGTGCAAAGAAAGTGCTTATTTCGGCTCCCGGTAAAGGCGATGTAAAAACGGTTGTAATGGGCGTTAATGACGGTGAATACGATCATGCAAAACACACAATCGTATCCAACGCATCTTGTACAACAAACTGTCTAGCACCGGTTGTCTATGTAATTCTAAAAGAAGGTATCGGTATTGAAACCGGTTTAATGACAACCATTCACTCTTATACTGCTACTCAAAAAACTGTTGACGGTCCTTCCAAGAAAGATTGGAGAGGCGGACGCGCTGCGGCAATTAATATTATTCCTTCTACAACAGGCGCAGCAAAAGCCGTTGGAGAAGTTCTTCCTGTTACAAAAGGCAAATTAACCGGTATGTCTTTCCGCGTTCCTACTGCCGATGTTTCTGTTGTGGATTTGACATTCCGCGCTACAAGAGATACTTCGATTGAAGAAATCGATTCGTTAATGAAAAAAGCTTCCGAAACCTACCTTAAAGGCATTCTCGGATACTGCGACGAGGAAGTTGTATCAACAGATTTCATTCACGATGAAAGATCTTCCATTTACGATTCTCTCGCAACAATGCAGAATAACCTTAAAGGCGAGAAGAGATTTTTCAAAGTTGTATCCTGGTACGATAACGAATGGGGATACAGCTGCCGTGTTGTAGATTTGTTGCTGAAGATGGCAAAGTAAATTCGAAAAATAATTAAAGCCAAGACGCAGACCATAGGTTTTGGCTGCGTCTTTTTTTTACCAAAATGTTTTACGGAGGAATTTAAAATGGCAAAGTTGAGTATTGACAAAGTGGCTCTGAAAGGGAAGAGAGTTCTTGTTAGAGTTGATTTCAATGTTCCGCTTGATGAAAACTTAAAGATTACA
>DAIEQA010000271.1:0-2422 GCA_027348115.1 Ignavibacteriales bacterium | reverse complement strand
CGATAATACAACCGCCGTTGGTTTTACAGCCGGCATTTTGTGGAAAGTTACAGATAGATTCCAGGTTTGCGCAAGCTATAGAAGCGAGTCAAAATTTGATTTTACCGGTACTGCTACAAGCAACCCCGCAAGCTTCGGTCCTATTCCATTGCCAAACGGAAGCATTTCAGCCCCGCTTACAACGCCGCAAAATGTTTCTGTGGGTTTAGCTTATATGCCGAACGATATGTGGACTGTTACTGTTGATGGTCAATATGTTGGTTGGTCGTCGTATAATACATTAAGCGTTACGGGAGTCATTAATAGCTCGGTTCCAAGAAATTATCAGGATACCTATCTGGTACGCGCAGGTGCTGAATATAAAGCTACAGATTTCTTCAGCATAAGATTCGGTGTTCTTTACGATCACAATCCGGTTAAAGACGCTTATGTTGAACCAACCCTTCCAGATGCAGATCGTATAGCATTGAATATAGGATTTGGCGGAAAGTTAACAAGCCATCTCTCAATAGACCTTGCTTATATGTACGAAGGATTTAGAGATCGCGTTGTATCGAATTCGTATTTCGGTTTTAACGGAACTTATTCAAACCAAGCTCATTTATTCGGGTTAAACTTAGCTTATAGTCTCTAAGTTTTATTTTATTACGGGATGGCATTGTTATGCCATCCCTTTTTTATTAATGATTATGAAAAGATTAATCCTACTTTTTCTTGCCGCTGTTCTGCTTTATTCCTGTTCATCATTCGAAACCGCCGTTAAGCAAGAACAAAAAAAGCCGCCGGAAGTCTATGTGTTCGACGATGTAAGCAAGGTTGATACCGCTAAAGCCGATACAACAAAAAAGCCCGTTCCCCAAACGGAAGTTACGGAAGAAAAACCTGCCGAACCGGTTTCCGTAAAATCATTTATTGTACAGGTTGGAGCTTTTACTTCAAAAGAAAGAGCCGAAGCATTCATAAAAGAAAATCAAAACAAGATTTTACAGAAGATGAATGTTTCATTCAGCAATCAAGTGCAACTGTATGTTGTTCAATTGCCTTCGCTCTCTTCAAGGGAAGAAGCGGAGAAGCAGCGGAATGAACTGTGGAAAATTCCAGGATTTAAAGATGCCTTCATCATAGCAATTGACGGACAAAAGTGAACTCGGCATTTCACAATATTCTTATTACCTTGCTCTCATTCGTATACGTTTTTGGCGTTGTGGGAGTTATGGATTTTTTCGTTAAGAAAGGTTTATCGCAGGACATTTCCCGAAAAGTTGTGCATATCGCCGCTGGTTCCTGGCTTTTGTTCTGGCCACTGTTCGATCATTCTCATTGGACCAAATTTCTCAATATTTCTCCGGCGTTAATCTGGACTTTTCTTTTATTGCTTAAAGGATTCACAGCTAAACCCGATGACAAAGCAGTTAAGACTATGACAAGAACCGGCGACAGAAAAGAATTGCTGCGCGGTCCATTATATTTTACAATTGTGATGAATGTAATGGGAACCGTATTCTTTTATTCAGTGGCCGCAATCGTTTCGATGGGATTCTTAAGCTGGGGCGATGGATTAGCCCCAGTAGTAGGTAAAAAATTTGGCAGGCATAAATACAAAATTCTTTCCGAAAAAAGTTTAGAAGGCAGTCTCGCTTTCTTTTTCTTCGGAATTATTGGCTGTGTTCTGTTCAGCTTGATTTTACTCGGGAAAGTAGATTTTGGTTTTATATTAATTACCTCTGCCGTTACCACACTGGTCGAAGGATTCAGTCCTGCTAACTGGGATAATATTTTTATCCCGGCTTCCGCAATGTTGGTTTCTTATTTCTATTTATAATAAATTGATGCCCGTAAATGGGGCACTAACAATTAGAGAGGGTCGCGTGGCTTTTTCATTAAACAAAATTATGTTGATCGGTAATCTTGGAAAAGATGCCGAAAATAGGTTTACGACAAATAATCTTTCCGTAACTACGTTTTCGTTGGCAACGACAAATAGTTACAAGGGAAAGGACGGAAACTGGGTGAACGAAACTACATGGCATAATATAGTTTCGTACAATCTCCCGGATTTCTACAAAGAAGCGTTGAAAAAAGGAAAGAAGTTTTACGTTGAAGGACGTCTTTCCAAAAGAGATTACACCGATAAGGACGGCGTAAAGAGATATGTTACGGAAGTGATATCGGAAAAATTAATTCCGCTTGAAGGCAGAGAAGGCGGATCTGAAAATTTTGGTGAGAAATCCTCCGGCTACGAAATTGCCGCGCCGGATAACACCGTAAATGAGGATGATGATCTGCCGTTTTAATTGGTATGTTGAACAATCCGGGAAAATCGATTAGTTGGAATTTGGATTGATTTACAAAATTCTTTCTCTGCTTATATGCTTTTTCTTTTCCGCTTTTTTTTCCGGTTCGGAAGTTGCATTATTCTCGT
>DAIEQA010000268.1:0-4485 GCA_027348115.1 Ignavibacteriales bacterium | reverse complement strand
CAGGTAAGGGATTTGAATATCGAAAATGTTATATACGGACATTTAGGTTACCCCGTTCTGCAAGCTGCCGATATTCTTCTCTACAAAGGCGAAGCCGTACCGGTGGGAGAGGATCAGGTGCCGCATGTGGAAATTACACGGGAGATAGCAAGAAAATTTAATAATCAATACGGGAATGTTTTCCCAGAACCGGAACCTCTGCTAACGAGGTTTGCACGGCTGCCCGGTTTGGACGGCGATGCAAAGATGAGTAAATCCTTGGGCAATACAATTTTGCTTTCCGATGACGCCGAAATAGTAAAACAGAAACTTCGCAAAGCAGTTACCGATCCGCAAAAATTACGAAAGAACGACCCTGGCAGACCGGAAATCTGTTTGGTATTTACCTATCATAAGAAATTTAACCCGGGCGAAGTTGAAGCCATCGAGAGAGACTGCCGCAGCGGAGTACTCGGCTGTGTTGAATGCAAATTAAGATGCGCGGCAAAGATAAATGAATTTCTCTCGCCTATAATTGAGAGACGCCGCACTTACGAAAAGAATATCGACAGCGTTAAAGAAATTTTAATTGAAGGCGAGAAAAAGGCAAAAGCCGCGGCCAATCAGACAATTGAAGAAGTTCGTCAGAAAATGAAGCTGGGTTAAAGTGTACAAAATAAGATTACAGCAATTTGAAGGACCACTCGATTTGTTGCTCTTTTTTATCAAGAGAGATGAACTCGACATCTACGATATTCCTATTTCCAGGATTACAAAAGAGTTTATGGAGTACCTTCATCTTCTTGAACAACTCGACCTTGAGGTTGCCGGGGATTTTATTTTAATGGCCGCAACGCTGATGCAGATAAAAGTAAAGATGCTTCTTCCGCGGGATGTTGACGAGAAGGGCGATGAAATTGATCCTCGCGCCGATTTGGTGAGAGCATTGCTTGAGTACAAGCGTTACAAGGAAATGTCCGAAGAACTTTCCTACATGGAAGCGAATCAAAGAAAGTATAATTACCGGGGCAACTTTGAGCACGATGAGAAAGAAACACCGAACGATTATAACGTGTTGCTAAAGAATATAACAATCTACGACCTGATAAAGGCGTTCAAAAAAGCTTTGCTGGATAAACCTGCCGAGCCGCTTCATCAAATAAAGAAATTCAATGTTACAATTGATGAACAGATGGATTACATAGTAAGCAAACTGGAAAGCAAAAACACAATTAGCTTTATCGAGTTAATGGTTGAAATTCAAGATCGAATAAAAATAGTGGTTACGTTTATCGCAATGCTGGAAATGGTAAAGGCCGGCAGGATTGGCTTGCGCGAGTCGACTAATCTAAACGATTTTATAATTTACGGGTTGGCTGATGGATAATATATATAAATCTGTTATAGAGGCCTTAATCTTTGCTTCGGATGATCCGATCGCCCCGTCGGAAATAATTAACGCGATTAAATCAATCGACGGTTCCGAAATTGAAATAGGCAACGACGATATTGAAGCCACTGTTGACGAACTTAATGCCAAATATGAGTTGGACGGCAGCGCTTTAACAATTTTAAAAATTGCCCACGGGTTTGTTCATGCAACAAAACCGGACCATGCAAAGTATGTCGGTTACTTATCGTCGGAAAAAAGCCGCAGAAGATTAAGCCAGGCTGCCCTCGAAACGCTCGCTATTATTGCATACAAGCAGCCGCTTACAAAACCGGAACTTGAGATGATCCGCGGTGTAAACTCGGATTATACATTGAATACTTTGCTCGAAAAAAATCTTGTGACAATTCAAGGAAGAGCCGAAACGGTGGGCCGTCCTCTCCTTTACTGTACAACGGATGAATTTCTGAAATACTTCGGCCTCAGGGCAATTGGCGATTTGCCGAAACCGAGGGAGATTGAAGAAATTATGAAAGACGAAGATTTTCTGGAACAGAAGAGAAGAATTATGATGAACGGCGTTGAAGAAGTGGCCGAAGAAGAAGCGGGCGACGAATCTTCTCTTGAAGACGATTATGAACACGAAGACAGCGAAACGGAATACGATTCTGATAATGAAAACAAGATTGAATAGATTTCTTGCCGAATGCGGCATTGCATCAAGAAGAAAATCCGAAGAGTTTATTAAAGAGGGTCGTGTCTCAGTCAATAAAAAAACGGTAACGGATTTATCTTTTCTAGTTGATCCCGATGCGGATATAATTTCTATCGACGGCGAGAAAATTAAACCGCAGAAAAAAGTTTATTACCTGTTAAATAAACCGAAGGGATTTATCACATCAACTGCCGACGAAAAAGGTAGAAAAACAGTTTTGCAGTTAATTGATACCAAGCAAAAAATTTTTCCGGTCGGAAGACTTGATTATAACACAACTGGAGTGCTTCTTTTAACAAACGACGGCGATTTTGCCAACTTCCTTACTCATCCAAGCAATAAAGTGCCCCGCGAATATAAAGTTGCTCTTAACAAAGAATTATTGGAAACGGACAAGATAAAATTGTTGAACGGAATACGGCTGGACGGACGGAAAAGCAAATTTGAATCGATTACGTCATTGAGAAAAGGGCAGTGGAATAAGCTTCTCGTTTCGACTGTTGAAGGAAGAAATCATTTTGTAAAGAATATGTTTGCTGCGCTGGGATATTTTGTGGATCAGTTGGAAAGAATAAATTTTGGCGGTTTCGACGTTAAAGGAATTCCAGTTGGCGCTTTCAGGAAGTTATCTTACCAAGAGATTAAAAAAGCTCATGATACATTCGGCGCATAAAATATTTTTGTTAGTTCTGTTGTCATTTTCGGTCCTCCATGCCCAGAAGGATTCATTAACAACAAAAAAGCTTGTTTCAAATACAAGCCCGCTCAACGAACTTCGCGAGCAGTTAGACGATTATTTCAACGATCCCAATTTCAGCAATGCCTTATGCGGAGTACTTGTAAAATCCGCCAAGACTGGCGAAGTTTTGTACAAGAGAAACGCGGACAAACTTTTTATTCCTGCATCCAACATGAAATTATTTACTTCAGCGGCGGGATTATTATTGCTTGGCGCGGATTATACTTATGAAACAACTCTTTCCGTAAACGGAGAGCTTTCCAAAGGAGCGCTGCAAGGCGACTTGATTATAGAAGGATCCGGCGACCCGACAATTTCCGGAAGATTTTACGACGGCAATATTACAAAGGTTTTTGAAAATTGGGCCGATACGTTAAAAGCCCGCGGTATCTGGATCATTAACGGAGACATTATAGGCGATGACTCGCTATTCGATAACGAAGGATTAGGCAAAGGATGGGAACTGGATTACGAATCCGAGTGGTACGCGGCTCCATCGGGTGCACTAAGCTTTAACGATAATGCAATTGAAGTTAGAATCGAACCGACCCAGCCAAATTTCCCGGCAAAGATTTCGCTTATCCCGGATACAAAATATGTTTCCGTAATTTCAAAAGTAATTACGGATGAAGATGAACCGGAAGAACCGATAAAGGTTGCCCGTGTAAGAGGAACAAATCTAATAAGCGTTACTGGAAATATTAATGTCGACTCTAAACCGATTTCGAAACATATATCCGTAGCCAATCCTACAATGTACTTCCTTTCGGTTCTCAAAGAAGTACTGGAACGGAAGGGGATTGTTGTTAAAGGTCAGGTTGAATCTATTAATAATTCCTTAAAGAAAATAAGTCAGGACGATCTTACTCCCGTGCTGGTTCATAGATCGGTTCCATTAAAAATGATTTTGAGAGAGTTGAATAAGAACAGCAATAATTTTTACGCGGAACAATTGTTAAAAACTATCGGCTCCGAGATTTACAATTACGGCACCATAGAGAACGGCGTAAAAGCTTGTAAGGATCTTTTCAATAACATGGGCATCAATACGGATAACATGGTTATGGCGGATGGTTCCGGTCTTTCACGGCTCGATCTTGTTACGCCAAGACAGATTGCCTATTTATTATCTTACATGTACAAGAGCGACGTGTTTAACGATTATTACGATTCTCTGCCTATTGCAGGAGTAGACGGTACTTTAATAGACCGGATGAAAAAAAGTTCCGCTGAGAATAATGTTCATGCCAAAGCCGGTTACAATACCAACGTTTCTTCTCTTTCAGGTTATTTAAAAACTTTATCCGGGGAACCGTTAATATTTTCAATCGTAATAAATAATTTTTTAATGCCGCCGGCGCTTGCTAACTACATCGAAGATAATGTATGCATCCGGCTTGTAAATTTTAATAGAAACTAAAACATGCTTTAACAGTAGAGCAGGAGGAATATTGGAGACCAATAATCAAATTCCGCAGCAGGGCGGCGGACAGGAACAAGACTTAAATACATTGATGCAAAGACGCCACGAAGAGCTAAAGGAGTTAATATCAAAAGGCGTTCTTCCGTTTGCGTATAATTTTGATGTAGACAGTTATTCCCATAACATAAAAAGTAATTTCGAACAATTTGAAAACAAAACTGTTCGAATTGCCGGGAGAA